>CAYVLT010000061.1:0-18941 GCA_964452405.1 uncultured Ferruginibacter sp. | reverse complement strand
GAAATGGTTTGTTTACCTGTTCTTAAAGTGCCCAACCCCCTGGTAACGGTGTTGCTTAGGGCAGCACCTGTGTTCTGGCTGAGATTGGTTGAGCGACTACCTCTTACAAAAATCATGTAACCTTGGTAGTCGGTAACTTTTACGGTATTGGTGTTTGGTACACCGCCCCACAATCCCGTGGTTTTGTTGAACACCATCATAGACGGGTTGTTCAGCGGCGTTGCATCAAAGCCAAGCGAAGGACTTGATCCGCTGATATGAATACCATAACCCGGGTTGGGATTTTGATTATTCGCATATACGTAATCGTAATTAACAGCTCCTTCCTGGAATGCGGTGTTGATGGTGGGGGCGCCACTTGCCTGTATCGGGATCGCCATCATACGCCAGCCTCTTTTGGCAGGCAGGTATCTTTCCACCTGCACAGTACCCGTGATGCTACCCAGTGCGTTGCCTGAACCATCTTCCGGAATCGGTGCTACCCTGGCTGTACCGTTGGCATCGGATTTCAGGGTAAGGAAACCGAAAGTGTTAAGGGTGGCGTTGTTGCCTACCGTTACTGCACCGGCACTGCTGCCACCCGTGATATCAAGCGTGGTCTGCAGATCGGCAGATGCATTGTCGCTGAGTGTGATGTCTTTGAGAATGCGGCCACCACTGGTGAAGAACAGGGGAATAGATGAACCATTGATGGTAACACTTGAACTTGAGGATCCGGTGAGTGTACCACTGGATCGCTGCAGGTTGTTAATGGTAAGTGTATTACCGTTGATGCCAAAGGCACCAGCGCTCAGGTTTAAAATACCGGTTACGGTATAATTGGCTGAGGCTGCATACATCGTAACACCGGCATTGTTGGTGATGGTTAAATTATTCACCGTGGTTGGAAGGCCATCGCCTGTTGCCTGTGCAGATGAGCCTGCATAGATATAATTGGCGCCGGTGGCGAAATACCTGCCGGAAGTCCTGATATTACCACTGGTTGCTGTGGCGGCGATACCGCCTGTAGATCCGATGCTGATGGTACCTCCGTCAAGCAGGTTGAAAGATCCTCCGCCCGTGATATTATTGGTGCCACAGATTAACTGTCCTCCGTTATTTACATACATGTCTCCATCGGAAACAATGCCTGCACCTGGTGTCATCACCGTTTTATCGCTGATGGTGATGGTTCCTGCCGCATTGATGGTGGAAGTTGAAATTTTATTGGACGTTCCGGATCCGTCGCCATTCGAAACGGTGAGGTTACCATAAGTGAGCGATCCTACAGAAGGTGTTCCATACACTGTTTGCGTGAGGCTGTTACCGGCATTGTATTCAATGGTGCTTCCGGAAGAAATATTCATAGTGCTGAATCCGCCCGGGAAATTACTACCGGTAACGGGTATGCCCGTATTTGCCGCACTCTTCACTGAGTAGTTGTTGCCCAGCATCAGTTTGGCAGTTCCATTCATGGTAAAGGTACCGCCTTGTCTTTCACGTATCCACTGACTGGTACCGATATCCACTGTGCAACCATCGTTGATGGTCAGGTTATTGAGGATATTATCCGGGGTATACGTTCCTGTTACATGCTTAACATAGGGCTTATTCTGGTTACCCACCACGATATTATAAAAGCAGTCATAATAAACGTTGTTGTTCCACAATACCTGCTGCACACCATCTCCGTCAAATTCCACGGTGCCGGGTGTGGTACCGTTTCCGGGAGTAGCAAGCGGGTAAGAGGGTGGATACCCGGAACTGGCCGGAAGGTTGATTCTTGAGGTGCGGCCCAACAGTACGTCACCCCGGAAGATGATCTTACTGTTTACATTTCCTACCAGGTAAGAAGCCGGGTAAACAGAGGCAAAATAGGTTTCGCCTAATTTGAAGTTGGCCTTGAAGTCTACAATGCCTGCACCACTGCCGTTTTCACCGATATACACTGCCGTGGAGCTGTTTCCACTTATTACTTCCACGTGCGCATCTCCATACACCGTCAACAGATTATTTTCTGTGCTTAAACCAGCCACCACGCCATTGCCTGAAACAGTCAGTGTAAGGTTGTACACTTCTGCACTGCTGCTGAGTTTGAGTGCTGCAGCACTTCTCAAGTCCAGTGAAATGTTATTACATTGAGAAGGCACGGCTGGGGAGGCTACATAACTTGATCCGGAGGTTGACCAGTTTGCGGCGGTGTTGAAATCGGTGCCCGAGGTAGCGCCTGACAAACCAGATCCTTTTCCGCCCCAGTAAAGCGTGGTTACGGTGCCACAGGCAATATTGGTGGCTGTGGTTACATTACCGGTTAACGGAGCCGTTGTTAAATAAAGTGGTGTGGTACCGCAGGCGCTTTCATTATAGCCGAATACCCAATAGTAGTAAGTGGTTCCCGGAGAAAGACCATTGGATGTAAAACTGATATTCGGTCCGGAATATTCAATATATCCCGTAAGGGCCGTGCTTCCCTGCGTATACAGGGTACCGTTAGACGGGTTCGTGGGTGCCACATTGGTGGTTTTCCTGATCACCAGGTAACGGGTGGCATCAACGCTCGGTGTAAAACTGGCGAGGATACTCGTGATTCCAACGGTAGGGAACACAAGGTCTTTCGGTTGCACAGTCGGCGCAGTTGATGCGCTGTTTACAGTTAATGATACATAGTCAGAGGTTACGCTCGAACAACCACTCTTCGTGATCACGCAATTGTAATTGGTGGCCGCATCACCTGCCGCTGCAGGATTGATGGTTAATGTGGCCGATGTAACACCGCTCGCAGTTCCGCAATTACAGAGGTTGGTTGTTCCTTTTCTCCATTGATAGGTGAGGCCTGTGCCGCTCGCCACTACACTAAAACTTACCGAACTTCCGCTGCACACCGACTGGCTCACCGGTTGCGTGGTAATGGTGGGTGGAGCACTGATGGTAAGCGTAAAAGCATTGCCTGCGCTTACGCACCCTCCAGCCGTGGTTACAGTGAGCGTACCGTTATAAGTATTGCTGACCACACCTGCTGGTATGGAGATGGTGATCTGTGATGCTGGTAAGCTGGCATTGCTTACATTAACCAGCCCGGCTGACAATGCCGCCGCATTCCATACAATTGAATAGCGGTTGGGGCTATTCGTAGTGGCGCTATAGCTTAACGTGGTGGTTTGTGCGGTGGCGCTGAAGCACCTTGCTGCCGTTGAGGAAGCACTGGTGATTCCCGGAAGCGGACTAACGGTTACGGCTACCGTTTGTGGTGTGCCTATACATCCGCCGGTTGAAGTAGGCGTAACAGTATAATTTACAATTTCGCTGCCGGCAGACACGGAACTTAGGGTATTATTCAAAGTACTGCTTGTTTGCAGGCTGGTGCTTTCACCCGTAACATTCACATTGTCTGTTGCGATCCAGGTGTAGGTTGCCGCAATATCACTGGTTAATGGAATGCTTACTGTACTTCCGTTGCACACCACAGCAGCCGATGGACTGGTCATCACCGGCCCGGTGGCTCCAGTAATCGTAAAGGTGAAGCTTCCTGCTGCGGCTGACTGGCAACCGTTTGAGGTCATCACTTTAAGCGACCCGTTATAGGTGCCTGCCGGCACGCCTGCTGCCACTGGTATTATCAATGGGCTTGAAGTAATATTTGTAAATGCCAGGTTTACCAGGCCTGCGGATTGTGCCGCTGCATCCCAGGTGATGGAATACTTGGTAGCTGATGGAGAAACACTGGTATAACTGATCGAAGAATTTTGTGCGCCTGCATTGTAACACCTGGTTTGAGCGGTGGTACTTGCGGTGATGGTTGGCAAATCCACAATGGTATGTGTGAATGAAACCGGTGTGCTGCTGCATCCGAGGCTATTCGTTACCGTTAGGTAACCGGTATACGTGCCTCCTGTAATACCTCCCGGTATACCCAGTGCAATGGGAGATCCGGAAAGCGGTGTACTGCCGATATTGGCAAAGCCAGCCGATAAGGCTGTTGCATCCCAGGCAACCGAGTAGTTGGTAGGAGACCCGGTGGTACTGGTGTAGCTAAGGCTGGCGCTGTGATAGGCTGCATTGAAACATTTTGTAGACGCAGCCGCTGCCGCTGTGATGGAAGGCGTTTGATTGATGGTGAGCGTGAAAGGATTTCCGCCACTGGCACATCCCCCGGCATTATATACCGTGACCGTTCCATTGTAAGTAGCTGCTGCCACATTGGCGGCGACAGGTATATCTAAAGGACTTGAAGTAATCGGGATATTGCCGGTATTAACCAACCCGGCACTTAATGCGGCTGCATCCCAGGTAATTGAATATTGGGTAGGTGCGCCAGTGGTGAGCGCATAGGAGAGGGTGCTGCCTTGCGCTGTTGTGGAGGAACATACATCTGCTGCCGACGACGAGCTGGCTATTGTTGGGCTCGTGGTAAAGGTAATAGTGGCCGAAGAACTTGTGAACCCGGTTGAGCGTACACAACCGTTATTATCTGTAACAGTTACAAGCGTATAAGTTTTAGTAATAACGGTGGGTGGTGTTGGTGTGTAGCCCACGCCTGAAGTAACGTTGTTCTTGGTTCGGTTAAACAGTCCATCGTTATACACAATATCAAACGGGCCGGTGCCACTGGTCGCGGTAAAAGTTAACTGTCCGGTGCCAAGACCGCAAACTGTATTGCCGGAAAACGATCCCTGTGGCAGAGAGTTGATCGTAAGATCGGTGGTATTGGCGCTGCCGGTTACAGCCGGGTTACTGCTAATCACCCTGATCCGGTAACCTGATCCCGCGGCTATCACAGGCAGTGTGGCGCTGATGGTGCCAGAATTGGCATTGCTCACCAAAGTGCCAATGGTAACCGGGCTTGCAAACGAACCGGCGGCATCAGACAATTGTGCAGTATAAGTGTTACTGCTGAATGACCCGGTGCTGGTAAAAGGAACCGACACACTGCTGCCTTCACAAAAAGGAGAACCCGATATAGTGCCGGTGGATATCGCGTTTGAATTAGGCGATGCCACACAAATATTACCGGTCATGCTGCCGGTGCTGTTATAACGAACGATTCTTACGTAGTAAGTGCTGCCTGCGGTAAGTCCGCTCAACGACAATGTTTCCGTACCCCTGTTTCCATAATCGTCTACACAGCCAATCTGGGTGAGTGTTCCTCCGCAGGTACCGCTGTAAGCGAATATCATCGCATCCCGGGTATCAGGAGTGTAGGTGATGGTGGCTGTTGGACCATTGGCAACAAATTGTCCCCATGCATTGCCGGGGTTTGACCTTCCGGTGGCGCAACTGGAATAGGCAACACCTGTTGAATTATTGGAAACGTCAAAAGATGTACCGGGCGTGCAACTGATGGCATTCACTGCCGTTAGTACGGTAGCACCCGAACAGGTAGATGTTTGCGCTATGACCCTGGCTTGTAAAAAGAAAATTCCGGCAAGAAAAAAGCAGAGCGTGCTGACCAGTTTTCCTAGCGGCAGGTTACGGTTTGGCAACAGACGGGCAGTCTGCCGCAGTGTGGTAGTTGTATGCATGGTGTTTGGTTGGATATTGTACTTGCAATGGATAAAATTGCAATCGTACCGTTGCGGCATTGCTGCCAAAATGGTACTTCAACTATCAATAACGTTTGGGGTACAAGTTTTATTATCCGGCAACTATTTAAGATGGTTGCTGGCTGCTCAACGGTTTAGAAATATGACCAGGCCTTTTTCACCTTTTGATAAAGTAAGCAAACGAATATGACATGTTGATTTTATCAAATATGGGCAATTGACTGCGGGTTTCGTAGAAGTATGTTTACGATTGCAGACGTAATTCTACGTATCTTATAGAGCTAATCCGGGTCTAGTTTTCCACATTTATTTTTATAAATTATTGTTGATCAAAAAAATGGAAGAATTGTTAATTTCTTTGTGGATAAAATAGGTTCGTGTATCGCTTTACATGCTGTCTTTGGCATATTATTTGAAAATTCCTCAGGACTGTTTATGTGAAATTTTTTTTTGATTCGACAAAATCCAATCGGTTTCATAAAACGTCCTTCTCCGGCCCCCTGTTATACTACCTACTTATTTCAATACCTCTTACCGATTAAACATTGCCTGCAGCTGTGTATGAAACAGTTTTTGGCAGTCGCAGTAAAATGCGGCCGTTGAATGCCGGCAATAAGTATGTATTGTAAATAAAATTTAGTTGAACAGGTTCAAAGTACGTATTGGCAAAATCCATGTTGAATAAAATGAAAAACCGTTTTCTGCTCTTTATCCCTGTGTGCTTTTTTGTAATAAGCCAGGTAAATGCAAAAAATTATTATGTGTCGGCTGCGGGCAATAATAACAACACAGGTCTCAGCGCTTCTGCTGCCTGGCAAACTATCAGTAAAGTTAATGCTTCGTTTTCCAGTATGGCGGCCGGAGACAGTATCCTTTTCAGAAGGGGTGATACTTTTTACGGTGCCATCGTGGTCAACAAATCCGGCACCAGTGCGCTTCCTGTTGTAATTGGTGCATACGGAACGGGAAACAAACCTGTGATTTCAGGCTTTGTTACGGCCGGTTCCTGGGCTTTGGTAAGTACGGGAGTTTACCAGGTATCCATGCCGGGCGCAAAAAGTTCGCTGAATATGGTTACAGTGGATAATGTTCCGCAGGCATTGGGACGTTATCCAAATGCCTCTGATGCAAATGGTGGCTATTTAAATTATGAATCATTTAGCGGAAGCACGGCTATCACCGATAATGAACTGAGCAGCGCTACCAGTTGAGTGGGTGCTGAAGTGGTGATCAGGAAAAAATTGTGGGTGCTCGATCGTTGCAGGATCACTGCCCAGAGTGGTACCACCATCACCTATACCAATACAGATGGATCTACCTACGATGGTACCAACGGGTACGGTTATTTTATCCAGAACGATCCCCGCACGCTCGATCAAACCGGTGAATGGTATTTTAACAACAGCACTAAGATGTTGCAAATGTATTTTGCCGGCGCAGCAAGACCAGGCTCATATTTGATCAAAGCCAGTTGTATTGATACCTTGCTCAACCTGAATGCAAAGAGCTATATCACGATCAGTAACCTTGTATTTGACGGCGCTAACAGGGATGCCATTTATGGCGTAAGCTGCAGCAATGTCACCATCAGGGATTGCGACTTCACTAATGCAGGCGTGGGCGCCATCAACCTTCAAACAGCCGCCAACCTGCTGATAGAAAATTGTACCACGACCAATATTCTCAGCAACGCCATCCGCGTCAACAGCACCAAATCGTCGAATGTAACCATTCGTAATTGCCAGGTAAATAAAACCGGCATTGTTCCCGGAATGGGACAAAGCAGCGGCAATTCTTACAAAGGAATACTGGCCCTGGCCTATAGTAACCTGCTGATCGAATATAACCGGGTGGATACAACTGGTTATGTAGGAATCGAATTCCAGGGAAGTAACGTAACGGTTAAAAACAACGTGGTTAATTATTTTGATTTTGTAAAAGATGATGCTGGCGGTATTTACTCCTATGCCTCCGGCACTGATGCTAACCCCGGCACCATCTATACCAATCGGGTGGTGCGTGATAATATCGTAATGAATGGTATCGGTGCTGCGGCTGGACGATCAACCGCCACATTGTATGCAACAGGCATCTACCTCGACGGGCGTACCATGAATGTAGATGTGTTGAACAACACTGTTTTCAATCATCCCCGTGGCGGCATTCACAGCAACAATCCCAATAACGTAAATATCAAGGGTAATACTTCTTATAATAACCTGAATGGAGTGAGTATATTCCGTTGGGCCTGGGGAGGCATTACCAATTTAGCCATCAATAACAACATCCTGTACCCTGTAACCGATGCACAGCGTACATTTTACTATACCAATTCAGGGTTGAATGAGCCTGTTACCTCTACGGTGCAAGCTGCATTAACCGCACTCGGAAATGTTGACAGCAATTATTACAACATGGTAAACCCGGTAGGGTTTAATGCAGAGGTGTATGCTACAACCGGCGGTGCGCTGGTGCCTACATCTCCCATGTCGCTGGAAGCCTGGAGAAGCTTTAGCGGTCACGACAACAATTCAAAAAAGCCGGCAAAATCGCCGGTAGGGTATAAGGTGAACAGCCTTACAGGCACCAATAAATTTACGAATGGCCTGTTCACAGCAAATATCACGGGCATCACGTTGTATGGCACCAACACTTCGGTGGCCTGGGACAACACCGGTAAAATAAGTGGAGGCTCATTGAAGGTAACTTTTTCCAGCCCGGTGGCGAACAAGTATATCCTGTTGCACAGCCCGATCGGGGCCGTAAGTGCTGCCAAAAAATATATTCTTCGTTTCAGCACCTTCGGTACCACCCAGCAGGGTATTGTGCGTGCTTATATCAGGAAGACAACTTCTCCTTATAATAATCTTACTGCTGTTCAATATAAGTCTTTTGGTACCGGCCGAAAGGATCACGAGTTTTTATTTGACGCTCCCACCACCGATGCAGGCGGTAGTTTTGTTATTGAGTTGGAGCAGAACTCCGGCACCACTTATTTAGACAACGTGGAATTTTATGAAGCGGATGCCACCACCTACGACACCAATGCACAGGTTCGTTTTGAGTACAATGATACAAAGGTTGCCAAAACCGTTACGCTGAACGGGATTTACACAGCGGTGGATGGAACAGGTTATGTAAACACCAGCATTACTCTGCAACCCTACAGTTCCATCATTTTAGTAAGAGATACAAGTTCACGAATCCCGCTCACGGTATCTGCTACCTTCACACCGGTGAAGTGTTTCGGTGATAATTCAACCGCAACCATTACGGCAACCGGAGGTACGGTACCTTATAGCGGAACAGGCGTTTTTGTGATCAAGGCTGGCACTTTTACTTATGTAGTAAGGGATGCAAACGGTGATACCGCTTCAGTATCATTTGTAATCACCCAACCTGCGGCACCACTCGAAGCAACAGCTACAGCAGAGGTGATCACTGTTGCAGGAGGAACCACCACGGTGAATGTTGCCGCTACCGGCGGAACAGCTCCCTACACCGGTACCGGTTCGTTCACGGTTACGGCGGGTTCTTATACTTACCCTGTAACGGACGCAAATGGTTGTGCCACTTCCGTGTCTATAACTGTCGCGGATGCGAATGGCCCGTTAAATGTGGTACCCAGTCAATCGACCGTAAATATCAATTGTTTTGGAGGAAGTTCAACCGTAAACATCAACGCAATCGGTGGCCAGGCGCCTTATTCAGGCAATGGTCAACAGGCCATCAGCGCGGGCAAAGGATCCCTGCGAGTTGGGTTTAACTCAAGTATCTCCGGGGCCTACACCCTCGTGTATTACACCGTGGGTGCCATCAGCGCCAGCAAAAATTACGTGTTGAGATTTACAACACTTGGAACTACCGGAAGCGGCAAACTGCGTGCATCTATCAGGCAAACCCATACGCCGTTCACCACGCTCACCGCAAAGCAAAGCGCCACCTTTGGTACCGTGCGGAAAGATCATGAGTTCCGTTTCATAGCGCCACCGACAGAATCTGCCGCAAGTTTTTTAATTGAACTCGACCAATCCTCCGGAACCACTTATATCGACAACATCGCTTTTTTTGAAGTGGATGCCTCGGGCAACCTGAAAGGAACCAATATGTATGACGGGCAGTTTGAGAAGAATCTTAATACCATCTTTGCCTATAGTTCCAACAGCAATCATAGCCTGGCGCTGGACACCACCGCTAAGATCACAGCTACCCGCTATTTCACGGTAACAGATGCATTAAACGCTTCAGCAGTAGCGGTAGTGAACACCACCCAACCCGCAACGGCGCTAAAAGCAACGGCCACCGCCACGGCCATTAATCCACTGGTAAGTTCCTTCTCCACCATTACGGTAGCTGCCAGTGGTGGAACCGCACCTTATACCGGGGCCGGAACCTACTCTGTTACCGCAGGAACATACTCTTACACTGTAACAGATGCGAAGGGTTGCACGGCAAGGGTAACCATCACTACCTCCACCAGCACCGCCAGTGCTTCATCAAGGCCGCTATCCTCCGGCACGGCAACGGCAGTGGCAAATACAGATGCGAGGTTGAACAATGCTGCGGCAGACGATGCGCTTGCTATTAACAACCTGCAACTGATGGCTTATCCCAACCCTACCAACAGTTCATTTAATTTATTGGCACAGGGTGGCAGCACAGAAAGGATCAGTATTGAAGTATTCGGCTTTGATGGTAAGCTCGTTTACAGATCAGGCGGTGTTACCAACACCCGCTACAGCATCGGCGCTAACTTTATGCCGGGTGTGTACGTGGTAAAAGTGACGCAGGGCAGTACTACCCGCCTGCTGAAAGTGGTGAAAGCAAATAACTAAACTTATTAACCAGCAAATAACAGATCCCGGCTGAAAATATTCAGTCGGGATTTTCTTTTTAACAGCAGGCTGCCGCGGAAGAAAAAGATCGCAAAGATCAATAACCGTGGCCGGTTGCAGGGGGCTTCAAAAAAATGATAAATAACCAGAAACTAACAACTGCAAACGGCAAACTGTTTATATTTGCCCCCTTAATAACCTGCACAATATGAATTATAAAAGGATCAACAACATCACAGGCTGGATCGTGTGTATCATTGCCTGTACTGTGTACATTATGACGATGGAAGCCACGGGCAGTCTTTGGGATTGTGGTGAGTTTGCTTCCAGTGCCTATAAACTTCAGATACCCCATCCGCCAGGAGCTCCTTTATTTGTACTGATTGGCCGGTTATTCATGTTCCCTTTTGATCCTAAACACGCCGCCACCGGTATCAACCTGATGAGTGCGCTGGCGAGCGGTTTTACTATTTTATTTCTTTTCTGGAGCATTACCCACTTTGCTAAAAAAATATTGCAGAAGAATGGTGCAGAGCTAACCAGTCAGCAAATATTTACTGCAATGGCAGCCGGTCTGGTAGGTGCCCTGGCCTATTGTTTTTCTGATAGCTTTTGGTACAGTGCCGTGGAAGGGGAAGTGTACGCACTGTCTTCATTTTTCACCGCCATCGTGTTTTGGGCAGTGTTGAAATGGGAAGATGCGGTTACTGAAGAGCAAAAACGCGGCATTAACGGGCATTTCACTGGCGCCGACCGGTGGCTGATCCTGATCTTTTACCTCATGGGATTTTCGATCGGTGTGCATTTACTTAACCTCTTAACCATTCCCGCCGCGGTGATGGTGTATTATTTCAAACGCTATAAAGTAACACCCACAGGTACTTTCATTGCCTTCATTGTGGGGTGCGCCATTACCGGTATCGTGCAGAAATTCGTGATACAGTATTCAATTAAAGGTGCTGGTGCGTTCGATATCTTATTCGTAAATGATTTTGGCTTGCCTTTCTTCAGCGGTTTCGCTTTCTTTTTTGTGCTGCTGGCCGTGCTGATCTATTTCGGGTTACGCATAGCCAACAAGAACAACTGGAATTTTCTCAAACTCAGTTTATGGTGTGCCGCTTTTATGATGCTGGGTTATTCTTCTTATGTAACCACGCTTATTCGTTCCAATGCTGATCCTGCCGTGGATATGTACAATGTTGATAACCCTGTGAGCCTTGTGGGGTATCTCAGCAGGGAGCAATATGGCGATACCCCGATCATGTTCGGCGCAGATTTTACAGCCGGAAACGTGGAAGGGGAAGATTACCAACCTGATTATGTAAACGAGGATACCTATATAAAAACCAAGAACGGTTACGAAAAGAAAGGCCGTAAACAAAGTGTTACCTATCACCCCGAAGATGAACACCTGTTCCCAAGGATGTGGGATGCAGGTAATGAGCAGGGGCATGCGGACTATTACGCCAGCTTTGCCGGTATTACCAAAGATCAAAAAACGGGCAACTGGAGTAATAAACCTTCCATGCTCGACAATATCAATTTCTTTTTACAATACCAGGTGGGCTGGATGTACATGCGCTACTTTATGTGGAATTTTGTTGGAAAGCAAAACGATATACAGGGAGTGGTAATGGGCAATGTGCGTGATGGTAACTGGAAGAGCGGCCTGGGTTTCTGGGATAAAGCAAGGCTGGGCGATCAACAGTTTATGCCCGACAGCATGAAGCACAATAAAGCGAACAATAAATTATTTGCACTGCCGCTGATACTCGGATTGCTGGGTATGTTTTATCAATTCAAGCAGGACAGCAGGGATGGACTTGTAACCGGGCTCTTATTTTTCTTCACCGGTCTTGCCATCGTGATCTACCTTAACATGCCGGGTAATATGCCAAGAGAAAGGGATTACGCATTTGTGGGATCTTTCTATGCGTTTGCGATCTGGATCGGGTTGGGTGTATTATATGTAAAAGAACTACTCGCAAAAATTGCTCCTGCCAATATTGCCAATATTGTTGCGGCCACCGTTTGTACACTGGCCGTGCCTGTATTGATGGCCGGGCAGGAATGGGATGATCATGATCGTGGTAAAAAAACGCTTGCAAGAGATCTTGCCATCGACTACCTCGAAAGTTGTGCTAAAAATGCCATCGTTATTTCTTTTGGAGATAATGATACCTATCCTTTGTGGTATGCGCAGGAAGTGGAAGGCATACGCCGCGATGTAAGGGTGATCAACTCCAGCCTGTTGGGAATTGATTGGTATATCAATCAATTGCGGTATAAAGTGAATGAAAGTGATCCTATTGATCCGATCTGGTCGGCCGACCAGATCGAGGGTGCCAAAAGGGATGGAGTTTATTTTGTGCAGAACCCGGCGGTTGATCAGAACCAATACATGGATCTTGACAGCATGATGCGTACCTGGGCCGGTAGTGATGATCCTACTAAAGTGCGCCCGGTAGGCGATGGCATTGTGATCAATACCTATCCCACCAAAAAAGTGGCGGTGCCGGTAGACGTTAATTTAGTGAGGAGCAACGGCACCGTGAACGCGGACGACAGCGTGGTGAATGAACTACGCATCGACATCCCGAAAAATGTATTGCAAAAAAATGATGCCACGATACTTAATATCATTGCTGCCAATAAATGGAAACGCCCGATCTATTTCACCAACGACAGGGTTGGACTGGGCTTTGACAAATACCTGCGCCAGGATGGTATGGCCTACCGGCTCGTACCGGTTGAAGGCGATGATGTAAACAGGAAGCGGGTGGCCGATGTGATGATGAATAACTTTGTGTTTGGTGGTGCTGAAAGACCAGGCGTTTATTTTGATGAGGAAAACAGGCGTCACCTCAACAGTATCCGGCTCGCTTATGCTACGGCGGCCGCCAGTCTTGCTGAGCATGGCAATAAAGAAGGTGCCACAAAGCTGCTGGAAAAATGTGATAAAGGAATGTTGCAGGAAGATTTTGCGTATGGCATGGTATCGAGGTTCCAGCAACACGATTATATTTCGTTACAGTTTTTAGAGGCCTGCTTCAAGGCGGGAGATACGGCGCTGGCAGAAAAAGTAAGCAAAAGCGTAAAAACAGACCTGCAGCAACAGATGACCTACTATGCGAAGCTGGGAGATATGTCGCTGGACGAATTTGAAAAAGGCGTGAACCAGAGTATCCAGATCCGTTACCAGATGGAAAGGGATAATTTCCTGGGTAACCTTACCACCAAGTTGCGTTTTGTGTATGATGATGCGGAAAGAGGATTCCAGTTTTTGAAAATGCTGGAAGCCATGGAGCAACAGTACAAAGCTGTGAAGCCGCAGGAACTCTCTAACCCGATCAATAATAACCCGGCAAAACCGGGCGGTACTCCATAAAATACCGGTGTAAAAAATTAATTAAATCCTTTCGCAATGCGGAAGGATTTTTTATTTAACACTGGTGAACCAATACCTGCACTTAAATGTTCCTTAAATTGCAGGTACACAACCCCGGTGTATTTCTGTGAGAAAGTGATCTGAATATTTATTTCCGTTCCAAAAACAGGCAAAGTCGATGAAAGGATTTCATTTTTCAAAATACGATCCCAATCAAAATGGCAAAAGCAGGTTTGAGCAGTTGCTGGACTTGTTCATGCAATTACTCACCTACACAAATGGCGATGTGAGCGAAGCCATGCAATGGATGAATGAACTCGACAAAGAGTACAATCTTACAAGTGACGATTATGGGATGGGTGATTTTTTTGAAGACCTGAAGGAGAAGGGATACATTGATGAGAATAAGCAGAATGGCGGTATAAAGATCACTCCCAAAACGGAACAGGGTATCCGTAAAAAAAGCCTAGAGGAAATTTTCGGCAAGCTGAAGAAATCGAGACAGGGTAATCACCATACTTTTAAACCGGGGGGTGGCGATGAGATCAATCCTGAAACCAGGCCGTTCCAGTTTGGTGACACCCTGGAGCAAATCGATTTTACTGCCTCCATCCGCAATGCGCAGATCAATCATGGTGCAGAAAGTTTCCGGTTGCACGAGGATGACCTTGAAATAAGGGAAACCGATTTTAAAGCTCAAACCTCCACGGTGTTGATGATTGATATTTCTCACTCGATGATATTGTATGGCGAAGACAGGATAACACCGGCAAAAAAGGTGGCCATGGCGCTGAGTGAACTCATCAAAACAAAATACCCCAAGGATACACTTGATATTGTGGTGTTTGGTAATGATGCGTGGACGATTGAAATAAAAGACCTGCCCTACCTGCAGGTGGGCCCTTATCATACCAACACAGTGGCGGGGCTTGAACTGGCGATGGATATTTTGCGCAGGAGGAGAAACCCGAACAAACAGATCTTTATGATCACGGATGGTAAACCCACCTGCTTAAAAGTGGGGAAACGGTATTATAAAAACAGCTTTGGCGTTGACCGTAAAATTCTGAACAGGTGTATGAGCCTGGCCACGCAGTGCAAAAAGCTGAAGATACCAATTACCACTTTTATGATCGCCAGCGATCCCTACCTGCAAAAGTTTGTACAGGAATTTACAGAAACCAATAACGGCAAGGCCTTTTTTGCATCGCTCGACCGGCTGGGCGCTTTTATATTCAGGGATTTTGAAAGTGGCAAACGTAAAACTGTGTACTGATGCCGGAATAAAAAACCTGGCTGCAAAGCCGGGAAGCCTGCGCCTGGCAGCACACGCTGAAAAGCGTACAGGCGTACAAGTGAGTGACACAACGATGTTGGGAGCATTGCTGCAGCTAACACAATAAAAGAAAAACATGAATCATACAAAGATCAACACGCTCGGTGAATTGAGGAAAAGTGGATATGTTTCCAAATCGATCAAAGACGAGATCAGGGATAACCTTATTATAAAGATCAGTAACCGGGAGAACCCATTCCCGGGAATTTTAGGCTATGAAGATTCGGTGATACCGGATACGGAGAGAGCCTTGCTTTCGCGGCATAACATTCTTTTCCTCGGACTGCGGGGACAGGCAAAAACCAGGATGGCCCGGCAAATGATCGACCTGCTGGATGAGTATATCCCGGTGGTGGCCGGCAGCGAAATCAACGACGATCCGCTGAATCCCACTTCGGGTTTTGCGCTGAGGCAGATTGCTGAGCTGGGAGACCGCACGCCGGTAAACTGGCTGCACCGCAGCCAGCGCTATGGCGAAAAACTGGCCACGCCAGACGTAAGCGTGGCTGACCTTATCGGAGATATTGACCCTATAAAAGCCGCCAATCTCAAATTAAGTTTTGCCGATGAAGGAGTATTGCATTACGGCATTATTCCGCGAAGTAACCGTTGCATATTCGTGATCAATGAACTACCCGACCTGCAGGCAAGAATACAGGTGTCGTTGTTTAACATACTGGAGGAAGGTGATTTACAGATCAGGGGTTTTAAATTGCGTTTACCCCTGGACGTTATGTTTGTATTCACCGCTAACCCCGAAGATTATACCAACAGGGGAAGTATTGTAACGCCACTCAAGGACAGGATTGAAAGCCAGATACTGACGCATTACCCCAAAAACATAGAAACCTCGCTTGCCATTACTGAGCAGGAAGCCAATATTTACGAGGCCCAACTAAAAAGAGTATCCATCAGCGACCTGGTGAAGCGGCTGATAGAACAGGTGGCATTTGAAGCCCGCGGCAGTGATTTTGTTGATAAGAAAAGTGGTGTGAGTGCAAGGCTTACGATCGCGGCGTATGAAAATGCCGTAAGTGCTGCTGAAAGGCGGGCCATCATGAACAAAGAAAGCGTTACACAGGTGTGGATCAGCGACCTGGTGGGTATCATCCCTTCCATCACGGGGAAAATAGAGCTGGTATATGAAGGGGAGCAGGAAGGTCCGTACCAGGTGGCTTTTAACCTGCTTGAAAAATCGATCCGGACATTGTTCAGCCAGTATTTTCCTAACCCGGACAGCCTGAAGAAGAAACGCTCCAGGGAAGCCGGTGCGGATGATAATCCTTACAAAGCCATTACCCGGTGGTTTGATGCCGGCAACCAGCTCAGCAATTTTTTTGAAACCAGGGATGAGGATAAAATACAGCTATTGTACAAAGTGGATGGCTTGCATGCATTGGTGAAGAAGTATTTTAAGGCAGCCAATGAAAAGGAAAACGCACTGTTGATGGAGTTTGTGCTTCATGGCCTGGCCGCTTATTCCCTCATCAGCAAAAAGGTATTGGATGGTAAAATAGAATTTAAAGACCTGATGGGCAGCATGCTGAACATCGGCTCTCAATCCTTTTCGGAAGATGATTTTAACGAAGGGGATTTCAACTAGCATATTGTAAAACAGCAAATCCTCCGCCGGCAGCGGAGGATTTTTTCTGCCTTTTCAACCGGGTCCGGCATTTACGATTTGACGGTGTTTGTCATCAGTGTAACTACATTTTTTTCCACGAGCATATCCACGTCACCATCCTGCACCACATCAATATTACCAGTTGCACGGATGTTGAACTGGCAGGTGCCTTTTACCACCAGCGTCAGTTGCTGCAAGGGTAACACTGCCGCTGAACTTACTTTTGAATCACCCTTTGCTTCAATGGTACGCAGGTTTTTTACCGGCACATATACGAATACTTTTTCGCCGGAGGAGCGGCTGTTGGAGATCGTAAGTACACCGTCTTTTTCTACAATCCGGGTGGCAGCCAGGTCTTTCCTGTTTCCGAAAGTGCGGATCTCTGATTCGGCGTCGTTTTCATACAGTACCACATCCACATTTCCTTCCACCACCAGTTTGCTGAAGCTGTGGCCGGTGTTAAGGGTGATTGTTTTTGATGTACTGCTGTTGTTTTCTTTTTTAACGCCTGCATGGGCGGTTGCAAGTACTGATAAAAATAATACCAGGGTTGCTACAATTTGTTTTTTCATGGTTGCTATACTTTTATTGTTATTGATATTGCAAATATCCACCGGTTTTAAAGGGTGGGCAATCCCATGTTGATGTGAATGATACAAGCTGAGCAGGCCCGGGTTTAACAGCTTTTAACAGTAGCGCCGGTTCATCCAACCTAATAGCCGCCTGTAACGGATTTGCATCCCGGCAGCACCTGCCGGCGCCACATAAGTATGTGATGGCTTGCTAATTCCGGAAACCTTTTGAAATGCCGGTTGTTTTACATTGCCGGCGGAAAGAAATCTTGCAGATTAATGTAAGTTTGTTCCGCAGCATTTTTATTCAAAAACAGCGCCCATGCAACTTCAGTCTACCCGTGTTCCTTATCACAGCACCGGATTTTTTTCAGCTATCGCAACTGCCTATCTTTCCGGTGACGAAGCGCTCAGCCCATTTTACGGGTACCCGGTATCGTTACCTGGTATAAAGGAAGCCATCGCACGAAGGCAGCAGTCGGGTACAGACAGGCAATTGCTTGTATCGGTGCTGAAGGAGCAATATGGCAGCCTCCCGTTGTCAGAAAAACAAACAATTCATCTCAACGCTTTAACGCAGGAAAATACATTCACCATCTGCACAGCTCACCAACCCAATATTTTTACCGGTCCGCTTTACTTTATTTATAAAATCCTGCATGCAATAAAACTGGCTGACAGGCTTTGTACTGAGTTGCCTGGATTTCATTTTGTACCTGTGTATTACATGGGCAGCGAGGATGCCGACCTGGAAGAGTTGGGACATATTTACATTGACGGTACCCGCTATGAATGGAATACAAACCAAAAGGGAGCAGTTGGAAGAATGGTAGTGGACAAAGCGCTTGTACAACTGATCGACCAGTTCAGCGGGCAATTGCTGGTGCATCCGTTTGGAGAAGAAATAAGCAGTTTATTAAAGCAGTGTTACCGGGTTGGCAGTACCATTGAAGCAGCCACCTTTACGTTGGTGCATGAACTGTTTGCGCATTTTGGCCTGCTGGTATTATTGCCCGACAATCCTGCACTCAAACGGGCATTTGTGCCTGTGATGCAAAGGGAGTTACTTGAAGGATTTTCGCATGTGGCCGTACAACAGACGGTAACTTCATTTCCTGCCAGTTATAAAGTGCAGGCTGCGGGGCGTGACCTGAATCTTTTTTACCTCACTGATCAGTCGCGTGAACGCATCGAAAAAAATGAGGAAGGTTATGCCATCGTGAATACCGATCAACAGTTCAGCCAGGAAGCCATGCTGCAGGAACTCGAAGCATTTCCTGGGAGATTCAGCCCGAATGTTATCCTGCGTCCAGTTTTCCAGGAGATGATTTTGCCTGGCGTGGTTTTTATCGGTGGTGGTGGAGAGATCGCATACTGGCTCGAATTGAAGAAAGTGTTTGAGGCTGCCGGTGTTCCGTACCCGGTGCTGCTGTTGCGAAATTCATTTTTATGGATCGATGAAAAAAATAATTTATTGAAACAAAAGCTCGGGATAACGGATACGGCTATCTTCAAAACTGAAACGGAGTTGTTGAATATGATCGTTACCAGGGATAGCCGGAAAAAACTGGATCTTGAGCAGGAGAAATCTTCGCTGGCTGC
Source organism: uncultured Ferruginibacter sp. (assembly GCA_964452405.1). Lineage (GTDB taxonomy): Bacteria > Bacteroidota > Bacteroidia > Chitinophagales > Chitinophagaceae > Ferruginibacter. The sequence continues at coordinate 65 of CAYVLT010000061.1, read as the reverse complement.
CTTGTATGATACGATGAAAGAAGCTGCTGCGGCCACCGATCCAACGCTGGCAGCCCATACGGGGT
>CAYVLT010000060.1:0-19147 GCA_964452405.1 uncultured Ferruginibacter sp. | reverse complement strand
GGTAACGGTTTCCATATTCTTCAGGTGAATGAGATTATAAGGTGTATCCCGCACCACGCAGATCAGTTTTCTGCGCTCTTTCAATACCACATCGGCTGCCCTCGTGATCAGGTCGTTGCTGATGCCACCCGCAATGCGGCCAAGCGTACCCATACTACAGGGCACAATGATCATGGTACCGTATTGCCCTGATCCTGATGCAAAAGGCGCCATAAAATCCTGTTGTCCGTAAAATTGAACCGGGTAATTTTTATAACCATCGTTGCCAAGTTCTGTTTCCCAAACCTGTTTCGCATTTTCTGTTAAAACCACGGCCAGCTGGTTCCATTGTTCGTTTATGGCAAATAATTTGTCGAGTAAAACGCGGGCATAGATGGCACCACTGGCACCGGTGATGGCTACTACAATTTTATGCATTACCTTTCGTTAAATAATTTCGTGTAAGCTACTAAACAAATATTGTATGCAAAAGGTTGCTGTTTTTTTAATTGCGTTACTGGTACTGGCAGGTTCCTTTGCCTTTGTAACCAATAAGAAAGAAAAAGTGCAATGGATCACCGTTGCCGAATTACAGTCAGCCTACGCCAAAAACCCAAAACCCATCCTGGTGGACGTGTATACGAGCTGGTGTGGCTGGTGCAAAGTGATGGACCGGGAAACCTACGCTAAAGACAATGTTGCGGCCTACATCAATGAACATTATTATGCGGTGAAGCTGGATGCAGAATCAAAAGAAGACCTTGAATGGAATGGAAAAAAATATTCGTACGATGCTGCCAACCGATCTAACGAACTGGCCGCTTACCTGCTTTACGGGCAAATGAGTTTTCCCACTACCGTTTTTTTACCCGCCATAGATGCACAGCCTGCTCCCCTGGCTGGTTATCTTAAACCCGGCGAACTGGAAGCGCCCCTGAAATTTTTTGGAGAAGGCGCTTACAAAACGAAAAAATATCCTGAGTTTATGAATGGCTTTAAAGCCAGTTGGTGATTTTTCGTTTACTCACGGCATAAAATATCCTAAAACGGAATCATCGCCCCCGCAATAATCTTAATTTGCCGGTACAATCAACCGGATGTCATCAACTGAACCAAAACTACAACGCAGCCTCGGTCTGTTTCAATCGACCGTGCTCAATATGATCGATATGATCGGCATCGGGCCCTTTGTTACCCTCCCGATCGTAATCTCTTTAATAGGTGGGCAGTTTTTATATGCCTGGATTGCAGGCGCCATCCTTTCGTTACTGGATGCGATGATCTGGAGCGAACTGGGAGCAGCCTACCCGCTTGCCGGGGGCAGTTATAATTTTCTTAAAGAAGCCTATGGAAAAAATGGGGCAGGTAAAATGATGAGCTTCCTCTACGTTTGGCAAACTGTAATACAGGCGCCATTGGTAGCGGCTTCCGCAGCCATCGGGTTTTCACAGTACCTGGGTTACCTGGTGCACCTCGGAGACTGGCAACAAAAAGCTGTGTCTGGCGCAGTGATTGTTCTTATTACGGTGCTGCTATACCGGAAAATTGATAATATCGGGCGCATTGGTGTGTTTTTGTGGAGTGGTGTGTTACTTACGATGGGCTGGATCATTGTGGGCGGTATCGCTAACGGCCATTTTTTGGAACCCATTACCGACAGCAGCACCAATATCAGTTGGGGACAAATCGGTTCTTTTTTCTTCGGGCAGGCCTGCGTGAAATCGGTCTACAGTTACCTCGGTTATTATAATGTTTGCCACCTCGGCGGCGAAATAAAAAATCCGTCCCGGAATATTCCCCGCAGTATGTTTCTCTCCATCATCGGCATCGGCGTTTTGTATATTTCCATGAACATGAGTGTTACCAGTGTAATTCCCTGGCAGGAGATCAAAGCCATGCACCAGCAACACAAGGACGACTACGTGATCAGCCTGTTCATAGAAAGACTGTATGGCAGCAAAGCCGCTACCATCGCCACAATTATGATCCTATGGATAGCATTGGCTTCTTTGTTTGCCGTAATGTTGGGTTATTCAAGAGTACCATATGCCGCTGCCGCGGATGGTGCTTTTTTTAAAATATTTGCCCGCCTGCACCCCGTAAAAAACTTTCCGTACGTTTCGCTCCTGGCCTTGTCGGGGCTGGCCTTTGTTTTTAGTTTTCTTTTTAAGATGCGTCACATCATCGATGCCATCCTCGCCATGCGGATATTGCTGCAGTTTATTGGCCAGGCTGCAGGAGTGATACTGCTACGGGTTAGAAACGGATCGTCCCGGCTTCCGTATAAAATGCCCCTGTACCCGTTACCGGTAGTACTGGTGATAGCCATGTGGCTATTTATTTTTTACTCCACCGGCCTGGATGTGATTGGCTATTTTGCCGTGGTGATCCTCTCGGGCATCCTCGTTTATCTGTTGAAATCACGTTGGCAGCAGCAATGGCCCTTTCAAAAAAATCATTAAAACAACCCCGGCAACGTTAACGGCCTTCAACCGGTAAAACAACTCCTTAGCATTTTTTCCACAACACGGTACATATTCAAATAATCACACAGGTGAACGCAATTTTTTCAGCGTTCCTGCGTTTATACGGGAATGCTGCAATAGTGTTGTACTGATACTTTACTATCCCTCCGGCAAAAAAAGTATCAGGATACACCGTTCGGCAGCGAATCAGAAAGGCACAAACACCCATCATTCCGTACAAGATCAACCCGTTGCACTTGCACGCCGATGATGATTAAACATGTAACCAAACAGCTAAAAAAAGGGTCAAGTGTTATCCCAACCCTGGACCAGCCATTATGAAGAATTACAGCTACAAAGGTGTGTTAAAGTATACAGGAGCAGGAATGCTGCTCGGTGTAATGCTTGTGCTCAATGCTTATCTACTGAACCGTCAACATGGCTTCAAAGGGCCGTGGTTCCATATCTTCGACTACTCGCCTGATTTCATCATCATCAGTTTTTCGCCGATCATTCTTGGATTGTTATTCTGCTTTATTGGTATCCGCTGGCAACAACTCGTGGCCTTTACCAAACAGATAAAAAACAATCTCACCCACGAACAAATGATGAGTTCGATGGCCGACAAGCAATTAAAACTCTTAGGTAAAGTAATTGCACAGATCAACGAGGCTGTAATGGTTGCCGACAACAACGGCTGCATTTTATGGACCAATGAGGGTTTTGAAAAAATAACCGGCTACGAGTTGAAAGAGGTGATTGGTAAAAAACCTGATTCCTTCCTGTTAGGTCCGCTCAGCAAAAGAACCTCACTGAATAATATCAAGCTGAATCTATTCCGGGGCGAATCAATCGTGGAAGAAATGGTGCATTACCGGAAGGATGGAAGCACCTATTGGGCCATGATCAGCGTGAAGCCGATACACAACGATGCCGGTGAAATGACGAATTACATTGCCATCGAAACAGACATTACAAGTCGTAAGGAAAAAGAGATTGCTCTTGAAAACGAGATTGCTGAACGCAAGGAACTGGAAACCCAGTTGCTCGCTAATAAAAATAAACTGGAACAGGCCATAGAAATTGCACAGGTGGGCGCCTGGGAAGTGGATGCGCTCAACAAAACGCTTTACCTGTCGAAAGAACTCCGCACCATTTATCACATGCCGCTGGATGGCGAGGTTACAATGGATGAATTGTTTGCCAATATACATCCGGATGATATGGCCTTTATCTGGAAGAGTATTGAGCAAGCAGCAAAAGGAGAAACACACGAAATTGAATACCGCTATTTCCTGGATGGAGAAACCAGGCACATGATCTCTAACATTGCGCCCAGGATAGATGAGTGGGGCAATCTCACCGGGTATGTGGGTACTGTGAAAGATATTACGCATCGCAAATTGTTCGAACTGGCACTGAAGAAAAGTGAAGAGGAAAAAGCAGCCGTACTCGACAATGCCCAGGCTGTTATTTGCCTGCACAACCTCGAAGGTGTGATACTGGATGTAAATATTGCAACAGAAAAATTAACCGGCTACAGTAAAAAAGAACTGATCGGTACCAGCCTGCTCAAATTGATCTCTCCGGAATTTCATCCTTATTTTGATGCCTACATTTCATCAATTGTTGAAAATAAAAATGTGGAAGGATCTTTCCAGATCATCAGGAAAGACGGTAACAGGCGCGTGTGGTTGTACCAGAATGCCCTGTATGATAAAAAAGACGGGCAGGCCTATATTGTAGCCAGCGCCATCGACATCACTGAATCGGTGAAGGCACAGAATGAAATTGAAAAACAGCAACAGTTCATCAACCAGATCATCGAGAACAGTCCGAATATCATTTTCGTGATGAACGAACAGCACCAGGTGGTGTTGCACAATAAAACTTTCAGCCAGCACTATTTATGTGGTGAAAAAAATTCATTGGCTGTTGCAGACCTCTCGCTGGGTGAGGATGATATTTTCCTTGGTGATTATCAATCAATGTTCGACCTGGAAGATGGTGAGATGATCAGGCTGGAAGGCAGCATGCCGGGTAATGCCTGCACGGGCGATGCAGTATGCTGGTACAATATCATCAAAAAATGTTTCAAGGATAAAAAAGGAAAGAAATACATTCTCGGAATTGGCATGGACATCACCGGCCGTTACCAGATAGAAACCGACCTGATTGCTGCAAATGAAATGGTGGAACGTTCTTTGAAAATCAAAGACCAGTTCATCAGTAACATGAGTCATGAAATAAGGACTCCGTTAAATGCAGTAATTGGTTTCACCGATCTGTTGTCGGATACCGAATTGCAAAAAGAGCAGGCAGAATACGTGGCTATTATCAATTCAGCTTCGCAGAACCTGCTGGCGCTTATCAACAACATACTCGACCTGTCGAAAATAGAATCGGGTAATTTATGTCTTGAAAGTGCACCGATCGATGTAAAACAGATCGTTCGGGATGCCGTTAAGATACTGGAACCGAAAACCAGGGAAAAAGGCATCCAGTTGAGGTGTATAACGGGCACGAATATCCCCGCACTGGTTATGGGCGACCAGTTGCGTTTGTCGCAGATACTTTTTAACCTGCTTGGCAACGCAATCAAATTCACTGATGATGGGTATGTGGAGATATCCTGCAAGATGGTGAACGGACCAGACGAATCAAAGCAATACATTTCATTTTCTGTTAAAGACACCGGCATTGGCGTGCCAATGGAAAAACAGGAAGCCATTTTTGAAAGATTTACACAGGCAAACACAGATACAGAAAGACTATACGGAGGCACAGGCCTTGGTTTGAATATTGCCAAGGGTATTGTAGATATGCACGGCGGTTCATTAAAGATGGAAAGCACACCCAGCAAAGGCACTTCTTTCCATTTCATCCTTACTTTCAACAGGTATGAAGGCGAAGTTATTGAACAGGAAATTTCTGACAGCAAACAGCGCTCAAAAAATACGTTGGAAGATGGCAGGATGATCAGTGTATTGCTCGCCGAAGACAATGCCATCAATGCGATGCTGGCAAAACAGGTGCTCGAAAACGGTGGCTTCACAGTAACACACGTGGTGAATGGAGCTTTAGCGCTGGAAGCCGTACAGCAACAATCGTTCGACGTGGTGCTGATGGACATACAGATGCCCGTTATGAATGGTGTTGCAGCCACGCAGAACATCCGGGCGCTGGAAGGTGCAGTGTCAAGAATTCCAATTGTAGCTATGACGGCACATTCGCTGTATGGCGAAATGCAGAACTGTTACAATGCGGGTATGACCGGCTATCTTTCAAAACCCTTTAAACCGGAAAACCTGTACGCAGCGATCATGGAATCTATCAACATTCAAAACAACAATAAAAAACTGAGTAATACCATCAACGACATGGTTACTTACACCTCATAATTTGCAACTCATGGAAGTGATCACCCGTATACCAATCGACCTCACCTACCTGCACTCTGTGTCCGGAGGTGATGCAGGCTTTGAAAAAATGCTGCTCATCAGCGCCGTGGAAGATATACAAAACAATATCGACCTCCTGAAGAAAGCCTGGAGTGATGGCAATGCCATGGAAGCCGGCACAGCCGCCCATACTTTAAAATCTGTGATGACGATTGCCGGTTTACGCCAGCTCGAAGTGCATTGCAAACGCATAGACACCACATTAAGAGACGGTATTTTTCATCCTGAACTGTATGATGCATTTGCCCGTATAACCGATGGATGGCTCGAAGCCCGCCCAAGGCTCGAAGCACTGATTGCAGATTATTAAGATCAACGGGTTGGCTGGCGCAACTTTTCTACAAAGGCCTTGTTTTGCGTGAGTGCAATACGGAAGGAGTTCAGCCACCCCTGTAGCTGCTGATTTTCCCCCGGGGACAGGTTATTAAAAAAGTACGCTGCTTCAAAGCGGTTACCATCAACAGTAGTTGCGTAAAAAGCCTCGGTAAGTACAAAGGAAGTACTACCATTTTTAAGACCGAAATGCCTCTATATTTTTTGATTGGCCGGATTTTCCATTATGTATTCCAATACCTGCGCCAAAATACCATAACTGTTTTCATCAAGATATTTCCTGTTGTTTAAAATACTGCACAACTGTACGTAAGATGTCACTGATGCAGCGGGCAGCCTGTCGCTCCACGCCTTTTGCATTTTCATAGAAAGATCCTGCAGCCGGAATTTATGTTTCAGGTTGCTGTCATTTTTTAATGCCTTGTGAATTTCAAAAATCGTTTTGCAATATTGCTCCTCGGTAAACCTGTTGATAGCTTTGATGATCTTGTCTTCATCTGCACCCCTTGGATTTTGAAATAAGAACAAAGAAGATACAACCGGGAAAATGGCGGTGTGATCTTTCAATCCAAACAGCTTGATATTACTTTTGATATTGTCGAGCCCCAGCAGGTCCATGAGGTATTCCGTGTTGGCATTACTGCTGAAAATAATCATTCCCCTGGCCACATCTACCAACTTTACACTGTCATCTTTAATATGGTTAACGGATCGCTCGTAGGCCAGCCAATGCGGGTGAGCATCACCGTCGGTATGAGGCAGATAGTATTTATCCAGCTCATCCAGCGGCACATAAGAATTTTCATCAATCACATTGCTGCCGGCCTGCTTGGCAAATTCCACTGCTACCAGTATTTTCATGGTGCTTGCCAGCGGCATTACAGTATGCTCATTCTGCGCAGCAATAACAGTGTCATTTTTTACAAAACAAAAGGCTGCCCGGCTTTTATTGGAGTTGATAAAATGCAGGAAGGAATCAGCGGGAGACTGTGCCTGCGCAACAACCTGGACCATCACTAAAAATAGCGACAGCAACAAACGGTTCATGGGTGTCATTGTAAAACATTGTATGGTGAAGCAATTATTAAAAACTGTTCTTCCACATCATACTTTCCACGGGCCTGTTGATCTGGCCACTGTACTTCGCATTTTTTTTCTGGTTGTACTTCACTTCAATTTCCCCTTCAACAGGAAAATAGATCAACTGCCCGATGGGCATGCCTGCGTATACCCGTACGGGTTGTTTAACGGAAATCTCTAACGTCCAGTTACCACAAAAGCCTACGTCGCCTTTTCCCGCAGTGGCGTGAATATCGATTCCCAGCCGGCCCGTTGATGATTTGCCTTCAAGAAACGGCACATGAGCATGGGTTTCGGTATACTCTTCCGTTACACCGAGGTAAAAAACATGTGGCACAAGTAAATAGCCATCCGCGGGAATTTCAAAATGAACAATCTCGTTGTGCTTCCTGGCATCCAGTTCATTGTCCTTATAAGTGGCGAGGTATTTCCCGAGGTGCACATCGTAACTGTTGCTACCCAGTTTTTCGCGGTTATAGGGTTGTATCACAATGGTACCTTTTTCAATCTCCTGTAAAATTCTGGTATCGCTTAAAATCATGTGTATGGTGGTGTTGTATGTCGATCCGGGCCGGTTAAACGGCTACAAACAATAGTGATAAAAAAGTATATTGCTAATTTGCTTCTTTAATTTTACAATCTCAAATCCGCTGCAGCATTATGCCGATGGTTTATCAACAAAATATCAACCCATATTCCCGGCTGGGCTTGTGGCATATCACAGAACCGGAAAGTTTTTTTGCCGGAACTGTATCGGTGCAGCGGGAGATCAGCCACCCACAAAAAAGATTGCAACACCTGGCAGGTCGATTTTTATTGCAGCAACTCTTCCCGGGGTTTCCTTACGAGTTGGTTAAAATTGCTGATACCAGGCGCCCGTTTGTGCAGGACGATGCTTATCATTTCAGTATCTCCCATTGTGGCGATTATGCTGCGGCCCTGGTAAGCACGCATAACAGGGCAGGTGTGGATGTGGAGCTGATCTCGCCAAAAGTGGAGCGGGTAAGGCACAAATTTTTGTCCGAACCGGAACAGCAAATGCTGGAAACCGCTGCCCATAATGAAAGCAAAACCATGATCACCCTGCTTACGTCGGCCTGGAGCATCAAGGAATCGCTATTTAAATGGTATGGAGATGGAGAAGTTGATTTTATTGATCACCTGCACATCGATGCGATGAATTGGGTGGAACAAAAATGCTTTGCCCGCTGCACCATCACAAAAGCCAGGTTGGTGGAGCTGGTGGTGGAAGTGATAATATACGGAGACAATTGTGTTTCGTGGGTGATCAGTGATGATTAATCCCCTACAGATATATCTTACCCATTGGCGCAGTACCATTACGTCAGGATTCAATGATTTCGGCTTCATCGCCACCATCCAGTAAGGGAATATCAGCCACGGAAGCACCCGCAATTCCTTTCACTGAACCATACATACCACTTGTACTAAGCAGTACTTTCTCCAACTGTTTTTCCCGTTCCTTCCATAACTTTTCCATCTGCACCCGTTCCTTAACGATACTGTTCCGCATTGCCATAAACCCTTCCACGATCGCTTCCATTTGGCCACGGAATTCATTGCCGGTGAGGTAGTCGTATAGCAGTTGCATTTTATCGCCTTTGTTCTCCTGGCTCTTCACCGCTTCATTTATTTTGATGATGCCATTGCGGAGCAGATGTGCCACGCTGGCCACTTCTGCGAAATTGCAGATCCAGATGCCATCCCGCTCCCCAAAACGCTCCATGTCTTTAGGAAATACCTGCGTAACCAGGATGGCCACATCGGCGCCTTTGTTGCGCATATCATTCTTAAGCTTGTCTACCCAGCTATTGCTCCAGGTTTTAGTGCGCTTGCTTTCATAAATGATCTTACCACATTCCCTCCCACTGCTGTTGCGGATCAGTTGCATGCAGTCGGCCCCTTCCACTCCTTTTCCTACTTCATCAATGAGATCGAAGGGAAAATGCTCTTTCAAAATTTCCTCCAGCAACAACTCCTGCGCTTCTCCCTGCCGTTGCATGCTGCCCTGCTCAGCCCTGCGCCGCATTTCCTCGGTAAGTTTTTTTTGCTCTTCAATCTGCAGCAATGCTTCTTTTAATTTAAGCTGCATTTCGGTTTCCTTCACCTGGCTTCTTTCATTCTCCTGCCTGCGCACCTGCTCTGTGATGGATTCCCGTTCCTGTTGGAGTTTCTTTTGCAGGGTGATCTCCAGTTCATCTTCCTTTGTTTTCAGCTCCTGCATTTTCTGCAAAAAATCAAGTTCCTTCCGCCTTGCCTCTTTCAGTTTTTCTTCATTATCCCTGTTACTCGATTCAAGTATTTTCAATTGGTTTTCAAAATCGGTGGCAATGCTTTTACGCAGTTGCTCCTGCAGTTCTGTTTCAAGTTTGTTTTTTTCCTGTTGCAGTTTCTGGGCAAAAATCTCATTGGCATTTTTTCGCGCCTCTTCAAATTTCTGCTGGGCTTCCTGCAATTGCTTTTTATCTGACTCCACTTTCTCCAGCGACTGCTGCAGCTTTTGCTGGTACTGTTGCTGCAGCTTCTGCTCCAGGTCGGCTGCAATCACATTTTCAGCATCAAACACTTCCCCGCAGTTCGGGCATTTTACATTCGTAGCCATTCAATAAATTTTATACAAGATAAGCATAAGCCGTTTATTTAAAGAAGCCATCAGCGGTGGAATGCGGTGCTCCAACAGGCAAAAAAAAATTGATACCATGAGCATCAATTTTTCAACAGCTGTCATGACTGCTTTATTCTACTGCAGAAACTTTTATCACGTTTGTGGGAAGGTGCTGTGCAACGGGCGTACTTCCGGTATTCACCACTATGTCTCCCGTTTTCAAAAATCCTCTTTCTTTTAAAATACTGATCTGGTCGAAAAATATATCATCCAGGCTTTCTTCTTCGCCATAATAAAATGCACGCACGCCCCAGCTCAGGCTTAGCTGGTTAATAAGTGTTCGTTCCTTACTGAAAATAAACAATGGAACTTTTGGACGATAACTGCTCAGCATAAACGCCGTGTAACCACTCTGCGTCATCCCCACCAGGGCATTGGCGTCAATATCTTTTGCAATATTACAGGCGCTGTAACAAAGAGCATCACTCAGCAGCGATGGTGAGTGTGGCTGTGGTGTAAGAATATCGTCCCTGTCGTAGTTGTATACATGATTTTCCACTTCAAGAATGATGCGGCTCATGGTTTCCACCACCAGGTTAGGATAAGCGCCCATAGCGGTTTCACCGCTCAGCATTACTGCATCGGCGCCTTCAAGTACTGCATTGGCAACGTCTGTTACCTCACTCCGGTTTGGTTTGGTACGTTCCATCATACTTTCCATCATCTGCGTGGCCACAATCACAGGCTTTGCACGGTGCATACATTTAAGAATGATGTCTTTCTGTATCAGTGGTACCTGTTCAATGGGCACTTCCACACCAAGATCTCCACGTGCCACCATGATGCCATCACTTTCAATGATGATATCACGTATATTTTTCAGGGCTTCCGGCATCTCTATCTTCGAGATCACTTTAATCTTGTTGTTCTTTTCCCTGATGCGACGTTTTAATTCCCTCACATCATTTGTATGACGCACAAATGAAAGCGCCACCCAGTCAAGATCTTTTTCAAGAATAAAATTCAGGTCGGCAATATCTTTTTCCGTGAGGGATGGCATTGTAAGTGCAGAGTCGGGCAGGTTAACGCCTTTCTTCGGCAGCAGGGTGCCACCCAGTGTTACAGATATCCGCACTTCAGTATCACTCAGTATTTCCTTTACTGCCACTTCCATCTTTCCGTCGTCCAGAAAAATCCTTTCACCAGGCTTTACATCCTTGGCGAGATTTGGATAAGAAACATAAATTTTTTCTGCCGTTCCTACCTGCTTCACGGTGGTGAAAATAAATTCCTGTCCTTCTGTTAATTCAATCTTTCCATCCTGCAACTCTCCCACTCTTAATTTAGGTCCCTGCAGATCGCCGAGGATGGCGATGTTATAGGGTTCTTTGGTATTCATTTCCCGGATATAGTCGATGATCACGGCTTTATCTTCGTGGGTACCGTGAGAAAAATTAAGCCTGAAACAATTAACGCCTGCTTTAACCAATTGCAGTAATTTATCGTAGGTAGAACAGGCCGGTCCAACGGTTGCCACTATCTTGGTTCGCTTGCGGGTATGATTGATACCGGCTTCACGGTCCATCTGGCTATGCAGGTATTTGCCAATATTTTTACTCATAAGAAATCGTTATTCGTTTTTGTTGTTGCCTTAATTTTTGTTGATTGTACCTGGTGGTAATTGATAATAAATGCAGGGATATCAGGAGGCAAGTATTTTCACAATCTTCATCCATTCTTCGCTGATGCGTTGTTTCTTTTTCACCGCTTCATTCAAAGGCATATAATGCATACGGTTATTGACAATACCTACAAACACATTGTATTTTCCCTGGATCAGGCATTCCACTGCAGAGTAACCCATCCTGCTTGCGATCAACCTGTCAAAACAACTGGGCGATCCACCTCTTTGTATATGCCCCAGGATGCTCACCCTTACTTCCTGCAAAGGAAGTCTTTCTTTAATGATCTTGGCCACTTCATCGCCGCCACCAAATTCATCCTCCCCTTCGGCTACCACAATCAGGTTCACCAATTTCTTTCTTCGTTCTTTTTCGGCAAGTTCCGTTACGATCTTTTCTATATCCGTTTTCTTTTCAGGAATGAGGATATTTTCGGCGCCGGTGGCGATACCACTGTGCAATGCAATATAACCTGCATCACGCCCCATCACTTCAATCACAAACAAACGGTCATGCGCATCCGCAGTGTCACGTATCTTATCAATGGCCTCAACAGCTGTATTCACAGCGGTATCAAAACCAATGGTAAAATCAGTACCGGCAATATCTTTATCAATGGTACCCGGTAAGCCAATACAGGGAATATCAAACTCATTGCTGAATGTTTGTGCTCCCCGGAAACTACCATCTCCGCCAATGATCACCAGGCCGTCGATACCGTGTTTTTTAATATTGTTGTACGCTTTTTTTCGTCCCTCCGGCGTTAAAAACTCTTTACAACGCGACGTTTTTAAAATAGTTCCACCCCGTTGAATGATGTTAGCCACACTGCGGCTCTCCATTTTAAAAATATCATTTTCCACCATTCCCGTATACCCCCGCATGATCCCGAATACCTCTAACCCATGATATATTCCCGTTCTTACAACTGCCCTTACACAGGCATTCATTCCGGGCGAGTCACCCCCGGACGTGAGTACTCCTATCTTCGTTACCTTTTTTTTCATCTGTCTAGTGCGTTTAAAAAAAGCCAGTTATTCCGTTTACAGCCGGATATCTTTTAACTGACCACTTAAAATCAGAATATTATTTTGATTTTAAAACATTAATATTTTTTATACTATCAAATTTGAATGTGTCAAAAATACATCTTTCAAATCAATCCAAAATAACCATTTTCCAGCTCAGGAAATTGCCTGGCTGTCTCCCTTCACATATTCGTCGTACATCTGCCTGTATATTTTTTCTTTTAGTTCTTTCGCATTGGCGCCTGCTGCAGTAACTGGTGGTAAAAACTTCATGGTAAGCCTCGTCGGCAGCAGAAAAAACGTCCTGTTCACCGGCATTGCTTTTTTGGTACCATAGATAATACAGGGTATGATTTCTTTTTTTGTTTCCACCGCCAGTTTAAATGCACCATCATAAAATGGCTTCAGCGGTTCGTGGGTGCGATTGCGGGTACCTTCGGGATAAAGGCACATATGCATTCCCTGTGCCAATGCTGTTTTCATATCGTCAAAACTTTTTCTGCGGCTTTTATCGCTGCTCCTGTCAACGAGCACTGATCCACGTTTATAAAACAACCCAAAAATGGGTACTTTGGCAAAAGATGCTTTGGCGATTGTTTTGTTGCCTCCCGGAATATAAGGAGCCGATAAGGGTACGTCCAGCAATGCATTGTGGTTGTACACCACAACATAATTTTTTCCTGCTTCAAAATATTCCCTGCCCTTAACAGTTACCGGGCAGCCGATCAGCGGGAGCCAGATATTCATCCACCACCTCGACACTGCAATAAAATAATCCTGTCCTTTTTTCAATGGAAAAAGATAAGAAAGCATCGATGGCAAAAAGATGATTAAAAAGGTAACGACGAAACTAACGAGCCCCCAAAAAGCCCAGAGGCGTGCAAATACGGCGATGAAGGGAGATGCTGCTTTGGGCGCCGTGGCCGGTTGCGTTGATGGTATTGGTTGATCCATGAAAATAACTGCAATAATTAAAGTTAGGAGGTTAATAATTTCCAGTCAACTGGCGGCTTGCCCTGTTGCACCAGGTATTGATTGGTTTTTGAAAAATGCCGGCAGCCGAAAAAACCTTTGTCGGCGCTGAATGGAGAGGGATGTGCGGCTTTCAATATAAGGTGTTTGGTTTCATCGATCAATACCTGCTTTTCCTGGGCAAATTTACCCCACAGTAAAAAAACCACGCCGGATTTTTCGTCGGATATTTTTTGAATCACCGCATCTGTAAAATTCATCCAGCCTATTTTCTGATGGCTGGCCGGTTCATTGGCCCGCACGGTTAAGATCGCATTTAAAAGCAGCACGCCCTGCGAGGCCCAGCGGGTAAGGTTTCCATAAGATTCAGGCATCGGCACGCCGATATCGGTTTTAATTTCTTTGTAGATATTAATGAGTGATGGTGGTGGCTTTACTCCATCGGGTACTGAAAAACTCAGGCCGTGCGCCTGCCCGGGATTATGATAGGGATCCTGCCCTATGATGACCACCGATACTCTTGAGAATGCTGTTTGATTGAATGCATTAAAAATGAGTGAGCCGGGGGGAAAGATGGTCTTGCCGGAAAGCTTTTCTGTTTTCAGGTGTGTTACCACTTCAAGGAAATAAGGTTTTCTGAATTCAGCCTTTAACACTTCCTTCCATGAAAACTCGATTTGTACATCCATCCGTCAGAATTTCGATAAAAGTACAAAAGGCGATGCAATTTAATTTGTATGTTTTGGCAGAACGCCTGAACAGGATGAGCATAAAAAACAAAAAGCCCCGGAAGCGGGCTTTTTTGTGAACCGGATTGGATTCGAACCAATGACCCTCAGCTTAGAAGGCTGATGCTCTATCCAACTGAGCTACCGGTCCTGGAAAAGAGGCTGCAAATATAGGGCAATTGAATTTTTCGAAGAAATAAAGCGGGTTGAAATATCAGGCGCTGTTTCTTATTACCAGTTGAAATAAAATCCGGCAACCGCATCTCCCTGCGTCAATTTGTTGGGTTTAAAGTAAAACAAATTGTTAAATATGTTTACATTTGAACATTATAGCAGGAGTTACCAAACCTGCTGATGCATCATTAACCAATACTGATTTATGAAACAAAAACTTACACTGCTTATTGCACTTACCATCCTGGCCACCAGCACGTTTGCACAAAAAAAGAACAAAAAGGGATTTGTGCCCGGGCAATTAAAACCAGCCTTGTTTGGTATGGCTTTTACGCTTTCTGATTTTAATGCCCCCAAAAATTTTAAGAACAGCAATGCCACCACCTTGCCAATCTCAGCATTGAGTGCCGGCTTTTCTGTTTCTTACTGGAAAGGCTTGACTCCTTTTATTGATTTCTCAGCCCGGCTGAATGGTATTTTCCACGACTACAGCGCCAACTACTATGGCGTGGCTGGGAAAACCGAAATCGGTATTGAACTCGAACCAAGCATCAACATCCGCCCGTTAAAGGATGAAAACTTATGGGCGCCGTTCCTCAGTGTTGGTCTCGGCGGAGGCATTTATACGGGTCATGCAGGTGGTTATGTTCCCCTGGGAGGTGGCCTTCAATTCAACGCCAGCAGCACCACGTACCTCATGATACAGGCCCAGTACAAATGGTCGATCTCTCCAAACGTAGTGGGAAACAATCTTTTTTATTCTTTCGGTTTTGCACAGAATATAGGGTTTAACTAATCCCTGATTTTACCAGGCATGAACCGGCCGCTGTTTGAATTTACTCACCATGCTCACCGATATGAAACAAAAAATAACCTTTCTGATTGCCCTGACATTGTTAGGAAGCTCCGGCTTTTGTCAAAAGAAAAAAGGACTGGTGCCGGGTCAGAAAAAGCCTTCTCTATTTGGTATCGCCTACACTTTGTCGGATTTTAACGCACCGAAAAATTTTGGTAACAGCAATGAAACCACGATCCCGATTTCGGGCATGAGTTCGGGTCTTTCAGTCAGCTATTGGAAAGGTCTTACGCCATTCATTGATTTTTCCACCCGGCTGAATGGTGTGTTTCATGATTACAGCGCACTCTATTACGGGGTTGCCGGTAAAACAGAAATCGG
Source organism: uncultured Ferruginibacter sp. (assembly GCA_964452405.1). Classification (GTDB taxonomy): domain Bacteria; phylum Bacteroidota; class Bacteroidia; order Chitinophagales; family Chitinophagaceae; genus Ferruginibacter. The sequence continues at coordinate 3,442 of CAYVLT010000060.1, read as the reverse complement.
CATTGAACTGGAACCTTCCATCAACATCCGCCCATTGAAAGACGAAAATCTTTGGGCCCCGTTTTTAACTGTTGGTTGGGGAGCCGGTATTTACACCGGTCACATGGGTAGCTATGTGCCACTCGGTGGCGGCCTTCAGCTAAATGCCAGCAGCACCACTTATTTCTTTTTACAGGCTGCTTACAAATGGTCCATCACTCCAAAAGTGGTGGGCAATAACATGTTTTATTCCTTTGGCTTTGCGCAGAATGTTGGAGGTGAGCCATCCCCCCGCTCCGTAGCAGCACTGCCAGCTTTGAATGCAACACCGGCGGTTAAAGATACGGATGGCGATGGCGTTCCGGATGAAACCGATGAATGCCCCGACGTAAAGGGATTGGCATCGTTGAAAGGTTGCCCTGACAGCGACGGCGATGGTATTGCCGACAAAGACGACAAATGTCCTGAGGTTAAAGGATTGAGCAAATATGGCGGATGTCCGATTCCCGACACAGACAAGGATGGCATCAATGATGATGAAGATCAATGTCCCAACGACGCAGGACTTGCCAGGTACCAGGGATGTCCTGTACCAGATACAGATAAAGATGGTATCAATGATGAAGAAGATAAATGTCCTACAGTACCGGGGGTTGCCGCCAATATGGGATGTCCGGCAATTGAAGAAGCCACGATTGAAAAAATAAACAAAGCAGCCGCAAGTATTTATTTCGGCACCGGAAGTTCAAAGCTGTTATTAAAATCAAATACCGCCTTGAACAGTGTTGCCACGATTTTGCTGGCCAATGAAGATTATAAAGTTGATATCAATGGCTATACCGATAACCAGGGTGCGGCTGAAAAGAACAGGGCCTTAAGCGAAGCAAGAGCAAATGCCGTAAGGGACTACCTGGTGAAGAAAGGCATTACAGCAGACCGGCTGAGTGCCGCTGGTTTTGGAGATGAAAACCCGTTAGCTGATAACAAAACCGCTGCCGGACGTGCCAAAAACCGCAGGGTTGAATTAAAAGTGAGAAATTACTAAGGCCATAACAAAAGATTTCTGGAAGCAAATGTTCGAAAGGGCATTTGCTTTTTTATTGGCCTTCGTGTACCCGTAACTGTCGGGCTGAATCTTTATTCACCGGCACAGGCTTTTTGAGGCCCCCGTTATTTGAATAGCGTTCTGTGAGTAATGCGTTCCTGTCGCGGTCGGCCTTTACACCGATGCTGTCGAGGATGGTGCGCATAAGATCGGGGTGATCGTTGTAGTAGGCGTAACTCGTATAAAAATCTTCCCTGCTCACCTTATTGAGTTCAAAAATTTTTTCCTGCAGGGATGCGTTTTGAACCAGCTCCTTTTTACTGCTGTCCTTTTTTAATTCTCTTTGCGTATAGGCATCTGCCAATAATACGTCCCACATCACCTGCTGCATTTTTTCAGTACCGAGTACTTTACCCCTGTTTTTATTTCCGCATGACAAAAGCAGGGCAGGGAAAATAATGAAGGCGGCGATCCTCCTCATTTTAATTCGTTTTTGTAGCGGGAGCTGTTGGTGAGATCAAGTTTTTGCAACAGTTCGGAAGCGCGGGCTTTATCCTGTTGGTCTGATTTTGAAAAGAGCATGATCAGTTCATTTGCCTTTCCCTGGAAAAAAAACTGGTTGATCATGGTGTTGGGATTGTCTGCATTAAAGCTGTTGAGCAGGTTCAGCACATTCAGCATTTCGGCCCTACCGGCCTTATCATCCTCATACATTTTGTCAAAGGCCATGCGGTAGTAATTGTAATAAATATCGTGCATAAGGGCATAGCGGCTGTTTAACATATTTTCAGCCAGCCAGTAGCGGTTTCTAACGCCGTCAAATGCTTTCCAGCCGCTGATCCCCCGGCCTTCCGGTGCATTGTTTACAACGTTCTGTGCTTTTTGAAAATAGGGAGCACCTCCTTTTAATGAATAGGAATCGTAGTCAAATCCTAATATCATGTATACATAATAAGCAAATACCGCTGTAAGGTTTGAAGCTTCCGCATCACTTCCGCTCACCCTGTTCTCATTAAACTCCAGTTGCTGAAATTCCACGTATTTAAATGAAATATCTTCATCCTGGAAGTTGATGATCGGCGACATGTAGGAACTGTTGAACACCGGCCGTGCCGCCTGTATGGTTAATGAAGCAGAATATACATTTGCTTCACTGGTGGATTGAAGATTGAGGAGGAAGTTACAGTCGATCTTTTCATTAGGTAAAAAGTTATCCGACGTCCATTTCCGGTTGTTCAGAAATGTGTTGAGTGAATTTTGTAAAGTAGTGAATACATTTTTGTTTACGGTATTACCCACCCTGCTGCTGTTAACAGTCACCCTCGCGTTTAATTCCTGGGCCTTTAACGAAGCTGCGGCACCTGTGATCAACAACCCGAATATATACAGTCGCTTCATCATTTGTTGTATTGAATAATGGTGTTAATAATATCGGCGGCAACTTCCCGTTTTGACTTTGTTTCAAAGGGATACTCGTTTCCGTATTTATCAAAAATAGTTATTTTATTGGTGTCGTGTCCAAAGCCTGCCCCCTGATCGTTCAGTGAATTCAACACGATCATATCTGCATTCTTATCACTGAGTTTTTTCAATGCGTAAGCCCGCTCATTCGTGGTTTCAAGGGCAAAGCCAATCAGCAACTGTCCTTCTTTCTTTCGCTTGCCCAGTTCTTTTAAAATGTCCGTGGTTTTTGTTAATTCTATCGAAAAGCTGTCAGCCTGTTTTTTTATCTTTTCTGTTGCCCTGTTTACGGGTGTGTAATCAGCCACGGCAGCGCTCATGATGCAGATGTCTGCTTCGGCAAATTCGCCTGTGCAGGCCTGTAACATCTCCGCCGCCGATAGAACCTTTATCGTATGTATGGCCGCAGTTGGTTTAAGTGAGGAAGGCCCCAGCACAAGGGTCACATCAGCACCCCTGCCGGCCAGCTCTTCCGCCAGGGCGAGAAGCGGCTCTTTCTTCGAAGCGTCAACCTTGTTGAGGATCAGCAACTTGCGTTCAGGCCGCTGTTTCAGTGTTTCGAGCAGCGGTTCCAGTTCGTGCCGCCGCTGCTTGACCGCATCGACTACCAGCAGGATCGCATCGGCCTCGTGCGCGCCTTCCCACGCCGCGCTGACCATCGCCCGGTCGAGCCGGCGCCTGGGTGCGAAAATGCCGGGGGTATCGACGAGCAGGATCTGCGTCTCGCCTTCGAGGGCAATGCCCATCAGCCTGGCGCGCGTGGTCTGCGCCTTGGCGGCGTCGATGCCGACCTTCTGGCCGACGAGCGCGTTGACCAGCGTGGTCTTGCCGGCGTTGGGCGCGCCGATCACGGCCACGAGGCCGCAGTGCGGATTGGTGGGCTCGCTCATCCGAACCGCGCCATGAAGGCGCGGGCGGCGGCGGTTTCGGCCTCCTGCTTGCTCGGCCCTTTCGCTT
>CAYVLT010000059.1:0-19594 GCA_964452405.1 uncultured Ferruginibacter sp. | reverse complement strand
AGCCAAAGGAGTTGGACAAAAATACAATTATATCTTTTTCGAGCGTGGTTTTTACGATATTCAATTTTGCCGAATCTTCATCAGGATTTTCAAAATTGATATTAGGCGCCAGGAACGAATGTTGCATCATCAGCATCGAATACACGATCTCGCTGGCGCCAGCCATCCAGCATTCATGACCCGTCATCGATTTGGTGGAACTTACAAATGGCCGGTGATTGCCAAACACTTCATGAATGGCCCTGGCTTCGCTGCTGTCGCCCGCAGGTGTTGAGGTGGCGTGGGCATTGATGTAATCAATATCTGCAGCCTGCAAACCGGCATCTTCAAGCGCCCGGTACAAGGAGCGGGAAGGGCCTTCCACGGTTGGGTTGGAAATATGAGCGCCGTTGGATGAAAAGCCGTATCCCACCACTTCTCCCAGTATGGGAGCTCCTCTTTTTAAGGCTGAGGCCAGGCTTTCCAGCACTACTGTAGCAGCGCCGCCGCTGGGCACCAAACCATCGCGGTTGCGATCGAAGGGGCGGGATGCCTGTGCTGGGTTGGCTTCGTTGATGGAAAAGGCCGACAGTGCATCAAAAGTGCCCATGGCCAGGTGATTGATCTCCTGCGCTCCGCCGCAGATGATACAATCCTGCAAACCCGATTTGATAAAATGATAACCCAGCCCGATAGAATGTGAACCGCTGGCGCAAGCCGCACTGATGGTGAAGTTGATGCCGGTTAATTTAAAAATGGTGGCGAGGTTCATGGTTACCGTGGAGTTCATGGTTTTGAACACGGCACTGGAGCCTACCATCATGGTGTCTTTTTTTTCGCGGATGATGTCGTTCGCCTCTATAACGGATTTGCCCGTGCTGTCGTTACCATATAAAATTCCTACTTCATGCTGGTGCAGGTAATCGGCATCGAGTCCCGCATTTTTCAACGCCTCGATAGTGGCCATGTAAGCATATTCGCCTTCTTCCGACAGCATGATGCGGGCCCGCCTGTCGAGCACTCCTTTCAGTTCAGGTTTGTCAACGTAACCGGTAAGTCCCGAGCGGTAGCCATACGCTTTACGAACGGGATCGAGGATGATGCCCGATTTGCCCTGGTACAGTGAATCCCGTACCTCCTCCAGGTTTTTCCCGAGGCAGGAATAAATACCCATACCGGTTATCACAACTCTGTTCATCATAATTGCCCGAAAGTTAAAAAGTAAAAATGATATCTGCCGCAGGAATGCTGCGGTGTATAAGTTTAATGGATTTTTTTCAGGAATACAATCCCCCGTTTACCGAAATCACTTCGGCGGTAATGTAGGAAGCCCCGGGCGATGCCAGGAAACCCACGGCATGGGCAACTTCTTCAGGCAGGCCGAAACGTTTCATTGGAATCAGGGTCTTTAATTCATTTTCATCCAGGTCGCCTGTCATATCAGTTTTGATGAAACCCGGTGCCACCGCATTTACAGTAACACCCTTGCGGCCTATTTCCTGGGCCAGTGCTTTGGTAGCACCGATCACGCCGGCTTTGGCGGCCGAATAATTGGTTTGTCCCGGCGTACCTTTTTGCCCGGAGAGTGAAACGATATTAATAATGCGCCCATATTTTTTTAGCAGCATGCTGTTCACCACGATCCTTGTTACGGCAAAAAAACCACCGAGACTGGTGTTGAGTACATTGTCCCATTGTTCATCTTTCATCCACATCATCAGGCCATCTTCCCTGATGCCGGCATTGTTTACCAGCACTTCAATCACTTTGTCGGTATTGGCTTCCATCCAGGCGTTGAGCACCCGGTTTACTTCTTCGCGGTTGGCCACATCAAACTGTATGGTTTCTGCGGTTACACCCTTTTCAGATACCAGGCGGGCGGTTTCGGCAGCTTCGGTTGCATTGGAGCGGTAGTTTACCAGGATGTTATAACCCATATCGGCCAGTTGCAGGCATACTGCCCGGCCAATGCCTCTTGAACCTCCTGTTACTAAAGCAAATTTCATGGTGGGTTGGTTTTTGGGTAATTTACCTCAAATGAGGGAGTTGGCAAATCTTTGTGGAATATGTATTCATACAGCTTACGAATTATGCGACGGGTTGATGGCGCCGAGTTTGAAAGCGATGACCGGGCTTGACTTCTCAAAATGAGTTTTGATCTTCTCAAGGTCCTTGTATTTAGGCGCATCTTCCACGAACTTTGGAAATATTTTTCTGATCTGCTGGTACACGGCTGCTGTTTTTGAACTCAGTCTTGCTACACAATCCATGTGGTCGATGGCTTGTAATACCGTCATCATTTGTATGCCCAGTACTTCAAAAGAATTGTTGATCACTTTTTGCGTCATCAGCGCCGCATTACAACCCATGCTTACAATATCCTGGTTATCGTTGTTATTGGGAATACTGTGCACATACATCGGGAACGAAAGGGTTTGATTTTCGGCCACGGTGGAGGTTGCGGTAAACTGCATACCCTGCATTCCGAAATTAAATCCAAGCACACCCAGGTTTACAAACGGCGGGAATTTTTGATTGAGCTTATCATTCAGCAGGTAATTAAGTTGCCGCTCAGACAGCATCGATAATTTGGTGATAGCGATCTTGAGCTTATCCATTTCAAGCGATACATAATCGCCGTGAAAATTTCCACCATGAAAAATATTCTGGTTCTGGTGATCGATCACCGGGTTGTCATTCACGGAGTTGAGTTCATCCACCACCACTTTTTCGGCTTGTGCGATGGTATCATATATAGGACCGAGCACCTGCGTTACACAACGCAGCGAATAGTATTCCTGTACTTTATCTTCAAACACTTCCTGGTTCAGGTTATCAGGATTGTATAAATGCTCCGACCTGCTGCGGATCATCTTGCTGTCTTTCAAAATATCGCGGAGCTGTGCGGCGATCTTGTTCTGCCCCTTGTGCTGCTTAACGATGTTGAGTTCATAGGAGTAATGGTCGTCAAAAGCTTCCACCACTTCATTGATCATGGCCGATAATACCACCGACCATTCCAGCAGCTTTTGCGCCTGGATGATGTTGAGCATGCCGATACCCGTCATGGCCGAAGTGCCGTTTAAAATGGCCAGTCCCTCCCTGATATAAATTGAAAGCGGTTTAATGCCGAGTTTCTTAAATACCTGTTCCGTTGGCTGCACTTCATCTTCGTAAATCACTTCACCTTCACCAATCAATACCAATCCCAGGTGGGCCAATTGCACCAGGTCGCCACTGGCACCCACACCTCCATGCTCGTACACGCAGGGCGTTACGTCGTTGTTGATAAGGTTGGCCAGTAGTTCCACCACGTCTGCGTTCACGCCGGAATAAGCCTGCACCAGGCTGTTGAGGCGGGCCAGCATCAACGCTTTGCCCATCAATGGCGACATCAGTTTGCCGGCGCCGGAACTATGGCTGCGGATGAGGTTATATTGTAATTGTAACAGGTTTTCCTCGCTCACCTTGTACTGAGCCATGGGGCCAAAGCCTGTATTGATGCCGTAGATTAATTTATTGGAAGAAAAGCCTTGCAGGAATGCAAAGTTAGCAGCAACCTTTTCAAGCGCTTTCTCATCAAGCGCAACTTTTTTTTCTTTGAACAGAATGGCAGAAAAGTCGGTTAAAGTGAGTGGTTTATCCCCAACCTGTATCATTTGATTGTATAAATTTTTACTGTAAGAACGATTATTTGATAAACTGCAAACATAGAATAAAGATTTTGAATTGTGGTTTTTTGGCCGGCCTTGTTGCTGGCCGGGCTGTGCCACCTGGATTTCCTTCGCCGGAAGGAGCAGCATCATACGAGGGACAATTTTTTGCCATGAACTTTAAAATCCTATTTTTGGCCCCTTGTAAAAATTCACCATCGAACCTTTAATCAAAAACAACCACTTTCAATGAAGCACTCCTTACTAATTGCCTTTTTATTCGTTTCCCTTTTTGCCGGCGGTCAAAGTAAAAAATTCTCCTTTAAGCTCGGGTCCGAATACAGTTTACCCCGTAAGTCAGAAGATTTGTCTTTTTTTGGTAACGAAAAAGACGGTATTGTAAACCTGTCACTCAAAAAAGATGAGTTGAATATCCTGCGCTTCAGCCCAAAAACACTTGAACTCACCACGGAAAAAACCATTGAACTTCCGGAGCGTACAAAAGACTTTAACAGCGAAACCATCATTGATTTCGGTACCAATTACTATTGGCTACACAGTGACTGGGATAAGAAGGATGAAAGAGAATTGCTGTATTACGATGTGGTGGATGTGGTAAACGGCAAGCTGGTTTCCACGAACAACAAAATGAATGAAACCAGCAAGATCGCGGGCTACATGGTTTCCACCGGTTGGTACAGGGCCAAAACCGCCGGTAAATACAATTTTGATTTTGACGCCGCAAAAACCAGGCTGCTGGTGAGTTACCGCCTGTGGCCGGAAGAGCGCAACGATAAAATAAATTATGATAAAATAGGACTGCAGGTGTATGATGAAAAGATGCAGCGTTTATGGGGAGGCGAATTTACCATGCCGTACACGGAAGCTATCATGGATAATTCCGATTTTTCAGTTGACTCGAAAGGAAATGCCTATATGCTTGCCAAAGTGTACGATTCTGAAAAAAGAAAAGAAGTGGATAAGGAAACGGGGAAGGCCGGCTATCACTATGAAATTTTAAAGTTCACCAAAGACAGTAAAACCATTGTGCATACCACCGTATCAGTAGATGATTATTTCATCAGGCAAATATCGCTGGTGGAAAACTCATTGCATGGGATGGTGATCGCCAGCACGTACAGCAAAAGGGCGAAGGGCCTGGGCACTGATGGTATTTTCCTGGCTACGATGGATGAAAGTGGTAAGATCAATAAATTTAAAAATGGCTATTACGAATTTCCCCTGGAGGAACTCACCAAGTTTGTATCAGGCCGCAGTAAGAAGAAAATCGAAAGAAGCGATGATTATGAAGTGCCTTATTTAAGAGTGAGAGATGTTGTGGTGGAAACGGATGGGGCTGTATTCATTACCTGCGAGCAATTCTGGATGGAAACCAAAATGCTTACCAGTGGCAATGGTGTTACCTCTACCTACACTACTTACTATTACGGAGATATTTTCGCTTCAAAAATCAACGCAGCCGGCAATTTTGAATGGCTGAGAAAAATACCCAAAAGCCAGAAAGGTGGAGCTGGTCGCGGCACCATGAGTTTTAAACTGGTGAGTGATGAATCGGGTTATTATTTCCTGTTCCTTGATAATAAAAAAAATATGGAGCTGGGAGAAGACGAAGCACCAAAATATCATGTGGATGGTTTTGGCGGGCAGGTAGTGGTGGCCAGGATCGATAATGCAGGTAACCTATCCAAAGAAATTGTATTCGATACCCGGGAGGAAGAAGTGAAACTGTTCCCGGCATTGTTTGAAAAAATCAACGGCAACCAGTTTATCGGCAGGGCCAGTATTAAACATGGTGAATTCAGGCCATTGTTGATCACCGTAAATAAATAATTCTTACTTTAATAGCACCAAAAAATCAAAAGTCATGAAATCATGTTTTAAATATGCCAGCCTGCTGCTGCTGGCATGTATCACACTAACTGTACAAGCCCAGAAAATAAAACTCCGCGAAGGCGATTTGTCTGTCCTCAAAGATGAAACATCCATCAGTGTGGAATTTACCTACGATAACATGTCGGTGGGTAAGTTTCCTACGGAGGCTGAGTACATCGAAAAAAAGAAGGCCGAGTACAATGCCAAAGAACCCGGAAAAGGTGATGAGTGGGCAAAGAACTGGGTGGCCGACCGGCAAGCTTTGTTTCAACCAAAATTTATTGAGTTGTTTGAGGAGAGTTCGGGGATGAATGTCAAAAAAGGTGCTACATACACACTGATCTTTCATACCACTACCACAGAGCCGGGCTTCAATGTAGGCGTTATGAGAAAGAATGCGGAGATAGATGCAGAGATCACTATTGTGGAAACAGCTAACTCCAGGCACGTGGTAGCGGTGGTTACTGTAACCAATGCTCCTGGTCGTACAGTGGGCGGTTTCGATTTTGCAACAGGAGAAAGGCTCGCAGAATGTTATGCAGTGGCAGGTAAAAAATTCGGAAAATTTCTGAAAAAGTAGTAACAAGGTCAGTTAATTAATGCAGAAAAGATGCTCTTACCGGGCATCTTTTTTCTTTTTCCGTCCTGAAGGCCAGAATTTCCCGATGCCTGCATCTTATTTGGTACATTTTTGTTTATTTGCCGTCATGAAGATTCACCTGAAGTTGTTATGGATCCTTGCTCCCTGCATGATGCTGTCCGTTACCCAGGCACAGCGGCATTTTTTACCCCAACCCACCGGAAAGTTTTATGTGGGTACGCAAAACCTGTTTTTCACGGACAGCAGCCGGAAGGAGAAGCTGACTTTCCGCAGTGGCGATAAAAGATCCTTACAGGTGAAGATATGGTACCCGTCTGATGAGCGGAAAGATACGCCCAACCTGTATTTGAAGGACTACGATGGAAAACTGCTTTGGGAAAACTACCGCATCTTCAATGATGATCGCGGTTTTTTTGATACGCTCAAAACCTACAGCAGTTTTGCTTATGAGGACGTGCCGGTTTCCAGGCGGAAAGAAAAATTCCCCATCATCTTTTTTTCACCGGGCTTTTATTTTGGCCTGGATGATTATTACACCGCATTGATGGAAAATCTTGCCAGTAATGGATACATTGTTGTCAGCATCACACATCCCTACGACCAGGTGATCACCAAAACCGCTGATGGAAATGTGGTTGGACTGAAAAAGCTCCGGGTAACCAGGGCCTACCTGCAATGGAAAAAGGTAGAGTTCATGCACAAAAAAAATCCTGACACAGCCAACACCAGGCAGGTGAATCGGATTCTAAAAGCCTACCTGCGTGGTATGAAGATCTTCGACCGCAGTGTTCGTCTTTGGGTGAAAGATGTGCAGTTTATGATGGACACCTTACAAAAGCTAAACGACCATGCGGTGGATGATCGCTGGTATGGCAAGATCGATTTTTCAAAAGTGGCTACCCTGGGCCAATCAGTTGGTGGTGCGGTGGCCGGGCAATTGTGCTATGTGGATAGCCGGGTTAAAGCAGGCGTAAACCTGGATTGTTTCCAGTTTGGAGACCTGTACCGGCACGAAATGAAAAAGCCTTTTTTGCTGTTGCAAAGCGAAACCTACCCGTTATGGGCCATCGCTAATAATATTATTTACGCCAACACTTCACCGTTTCATTCCTTTACGCTGCCCGGTACCCGGCATTTTATTTTCAGCGATTGCTGTTTGTTTCCGTCGGAGCAGAATAAAAAAATGCGGGAACTGATCGGCGAAGGAAATAAAATGGAAAATGTACAAAAGATCAATGCGTACCTGGTTGATTTTTATAACCATTATCTTAATGGCGCGCCATTTCAGCAGGCCGCATTTCAACAAACAGAAATTCAGCCGGCAAATTGACGCATTTAAGATGCGCTGATGTGCGGAACAAAAAATTTTAAGGCTGCCGGCGCCGGTTATTTTTTTCAGGAATAATTGTATTTTAGTTATTCCTTTGATTGCATAACCTAACCGTATGAGTAATTTTATCAGCAACCTAAAGTACAATCGATTTGTGAGGGCGATCGTGTACACGCTTGTTGGTTCTGCTTCCTATCCTGGCCTCAACATTATCAATAAGCTGAAAATTGAAGGCACCGAGCATCTCGAGGGATTGCCTAAAAAAAATGTACTCTTTATCAGCAATCATCAAACCTATTTCGCCGAAGTGATCGCTTTCCTACATATTTTTTGTGCAGTTAAATTCCGCAAAAAAAATAAACTCGGCATTCCTTATTACCTGTTGAATCCTTTCACCGGTGTGTATTTTGTGTCTGCAGCGGAAACCATGAAGCAGAGCTGGCTCACCAGGCTGTTCGAACTCGCCGGCTCCATCACGGTGAAAAGAACCTGGAATGAAAACAGCCGTGAAGTGCGCCAGGGGCTTGATCCATCTGATACGAGAAAAATTGACCGTGCGCTGAAAAGCAACTGGGTCATCAATTTCCCGCAAGGCACCACCAAACCATTTGCGCCGGGCCGCAAAGGAACCGTGTTGTTGATCAAACAAAATAATCCGATCGTTATCCCGATCGTGATCAGCGGGTTCAACAGGGCGTTTGATAAAAAAGGATTGCGCTTCAGAAAAAAAGGCAGCACCCTCTCAGTGAAATTCAAGGCGCCGCTGCAGGTAGATCTTACTGCCAGCAATGATGAGATACTCGAAACGATCATGCTCTCGATCGAACAAAGCAAATCTCAACAGCCTGCAGTAATGATGGCTTAAACCCGGCGGTCGATAAACCGGATCAGTTTGCGACCCGCTTCCGGCATCTGCATCTTTTGAATCTCCTCCGGTGAAATATAAGTTACGTGCGGGCTCACCCTTAAGCGGGCCTGCAGGTTGGCCCTGATTTTACGGTCACATTCTTCCGAATAGCTGGAAGGAAAAATATGCAGCAACACTTCATCCGTGCCCATTTCATTGGAATACACTTCCGCCACATAATCCAGCACATCTTCCATTTCGTTTAAAATATCAAAAAGGGCCGGGGGGTATAAAGTGGTGCCTTTGTATTTGATCATCTGTTTTTTACGGCCGATCACAGGGGATAAGCGACTGCTGTTGCGGCCGCAGGCACAGGGCTCATCAATCCGCACACATATATCACCTGTTTTGTAGCGCAGCAACGGCATCCCTTCCACTCCTAAAGTGGTGATGGTAACTTCACCTGCTTCACCTGCAGCTACCGGCTCATCCTGTTCATTCAGAATTTCAAGGATCATCAGTTCAGGTTGACTGTGGCCTCCGCAACCCTCGCTGCATTCAGTGAAGGCTGTCTGCATTTCTGTAGATGCATAAGTGGAATACAATTGAATATTCCAGGCCTCCGTAATTTTTTTACCGAGAATATTCAGTGAAAAATCAGCATTGCGGATGTTCTCCCCGATGCAGATCGCTTTTTTTACAGTGGTACGGTTCAGGTCAACCTGGTGTTCTTTTGCAAATTGTATCAGCTTAATGATAAAAGAAGGAACAGCAACGATGGCTGTTGGCTTCAGCCGGAGGATGGTTTCCAGTTGCAGGGAAGGCACCCCGGGCCCTAACCTGATGATGCCGGCGCCCAATTTTCTTAAGCCTGAATAATAGGCCATCCCTGCCATAAACTGCCGGTCGAGCGTGAGCATCAGTTGAAAAATATCCGTGCTGCTGGCGCCCGCACCTGTAAACGAAGCGAATTCATTATATGCCAGCCTGTCAAGATCATTCTCGGTGAGTGCGATTGTTACCGGGCTGCCGAGTGTTCCGGAGGTGGAACTGTATTCAATGATCTCTTCAGCAGGCACACATAAAAAATCCTGGTTTCGTTGTTGCAACTGTTCCTTCCCGGTAGCAGGTATTTTTACGAGGTCTTCCAGCGTTTTGATCGTTGTGATATCAATGCGGCTGGCGGCAAACAGTTCCCGGTAAAAAGGTGATTTTAATTGAAGGTATTGCAGCAGTTCCTGTAATTTTTTCTCCTGTAACACACGCAGGGAAGATGCTGGCTGAAATGGAATATCGGTTGAATAGGTCATTGTTGCTCGATTATTACCGTGGCGGTTGCCAGTTGTTGTGTATGAGAAATGGAAACTGAAATTTTTCCCAGCTTCATCGCAGCAATCGTAGCGGCTGTTTCACCTGAAAGTTGCAGGGCAGGTTTGCCGCTCAACAGGTTTACGATTTCTATCTCGTTAAAAGATGTACCACCCGTCCATCCCGTACCCAGTGCTTTTAAAAAAGCTTCCTTCGCTGCAAACCTTGCTGCGTAGTGTTCGTATTTTTTTGTTTTGGATTCGCAGTATGCTATTTCGGCTTGTGAAAAAACCAGTTCGGTAAAACCACTGTTCCTGCTCACTTTATCAGCCACCCGCTGCACCTCCACCAGGTCGGTACCAACACCAAAGATCATGACGATAATTTTTTGTTTATTTTTTTTATCTGGTCCCTGATATGGGCCTCTTCTTTTTTGGTGGCGATCACTTTTGTAAGTGCAGCCTGGTAATAAGGCAATGCCTTTATATACTGCTCTTTTTTAAACCAGTAGTTACCTGCCAGCACGTAAGCATAATAAAACTGCGGGTCTGCGGCCACCAGGCTGTCTGTGTTCACCGGCGTTCCATCGTCTATCCGTTGCCGTAACTCCCGGAACCGCACAAATTGCCGGTATTCGTTGGTCAATAAAAAAGTATCTGCGGCGATCGTAAGCGCTGAATCAACAATTTCCCGGTCCTGTTTCATGCCTGCCAATGCAAATACTTTTTTTAGATCGTAAGCCATGTAGCGCCCCAATTGCCATGGACCGGTGGATACCCATACCAATCTTTTTTGCGGTTCAAATACGATGGAGTGATGTGCGATCAGTTGATTAATGGCTTTTTCATTGCCATCGCCAATATCCTCGCCATGCAATCCGCGGCGATCTCTCAGTATGTTCACTGTTTTTTGCACAGTGTTGCTACCGGCTGCATCCAGCAACTCTTTCAGCCGCTGGTAACGGTAAGCCGAGGCACTCTCCGTAACCTGTTCAATATTTTTTTCAGTCTTTGATAAACCCGGACTTTGAAAATGGTTGGTGCACAAAATGAAATCATTGCCAGGATCGTACACATCCAGGTCGTCAGGAGTTTTTTCGATCACCACGGCTTTGTTGTCTGCCGCTGAACCCACTAAAAAAGATTCGGAGACAAACATTTTTCTTTTGCGTGCAATGGCAATCGCTTCCCGGATATTTTTTGCGTACTGCAATATCTCCCTCGCCACCAGCGAAACTGGGGTGGCTGATTGAGTGGGGTAGGAAGATTTCGCTGCGTTGATCGTAACGGATAAACCTTCTTCATTCATGCCGGAAACCGCACCAATAAAACCGCCCCAGGTTACCGTCATAAACTTATGCCCCTGCGTGGGATTAAAGAAGGCCACGATCTTATCTTCCGCAAATTTGTCGCCCACATAAAAATCAAAGTTCCTGCCGATGATCATGGTGCTGTCGGCCGAACGGCCGTTCCAGGTTCCGAAGGAAGTACAACCTACGAGTGCAAGGTTTTGCAGCGCATGACCGATATCATGGGCAGCGTGATAATTCAGGAGGCGCTGGTAGTTGGTGCCGAGGTATTGATATTTTTCAGATGCAGAACGGGAGATACCGAAAATCTCATCCCGGTATTCTTCGGTAACATTTTTATCAAGGTTACGGTTGAACCAGCCGATGAGATATTTGAGGTAATCACGGGTGAATTTAGAAGGCACCATTTTATTGATCTGTTCCGCAAAATGATCCTCCTGCCTTACCACCAGTTCCTTTGTTAAAATACCATTGATCAATCCTCCTTCATACCCACTTCCTTCCACGTATAATTCATACAGCCCGCTATTGCTTTTCCTGAACCAACTGTTGTTCAATGTAAAAAAATGATCATCCACTGTTGTGCGTACCGGCATAGGACCTTCACCTGCGGCTATAGCCGGGTTGGGAATCTTGCCCACCTGCACCACGTAGATCATTCCGGTGATGAGTAACAGCAAGAGCACACCCACCGTATACATCACCCGCTTCCAGAATTTTTTCCGTTTAAGCATTTCTTACTTTTTCAATAATGTTTTCATTTCCCAGCAGGGCAACACAGGTAACCAGGCCGCTCATGGTGGCGCCCAATATGCCATGCAAATTAAGATTTTGACCTGTTAAATACAGGTTGGGCACCTTGGTGCGGGCAGAGATAAAAGTTTTAAGCGGGTTCTGGTAATCTTTTACAATGCCATACATGGAGCCGCCGGGACTGGCCGTATAGTCACGGTAGGTGAGGGGCGTGGCTGTGTAACAGGCTTTGATGCACGACCGCAACCCGGGGAATTTTTCCTGCACCAGGTCAATTAATTTTTCTGCCTTCGCTTCCTTGAACAAACGATATTCTTCACCACGTTCTGCTTCCACCGATACGGTATTAAAACTGTCTGCCCATTTGGCCACTTCATCGTACCGCATATAAGTGAGTATGGTCATCGCAGTGGCATAGTCACCGGAACCTGCTCCGGCAGATAAAAAAACAGAATAGGCAACAGGCCAGTTGTCTGCTGTATGCGCTGTCGGTTTCCAGGTAAATCCGTCTTTGTGATAATAATAATTGGCCTTCGAATATTTTACCGTGTTTTCTTTTAAAACGATATTGACCACGAAACCACCAATGGAATTCTCCAATGCATTGATCCGGTTTTTGTACACATTCTTGATGAGGTCAGATTCAATCATGTCGAGCGTTAGGGCCGGGTGCAAATTTGAAATAAAATTTTTCCCGTGTACCAGGCTGCCGTCAATGAGTTGCACTGCACTCGCCCGATCATTTTCCACTACAATTTTTTTCACTTCCGCATGCCGTATCACCTGGCCTCCCTGCGCCCTGATGTTCTGCGCAAGGTATTTGGCTATTGCCGATCCGCCATCCAGGCATTTCCATGAACTTTCAATATAACTGTTCATGATCATTGCATGTACGTAAAAAGGAGTTTTGTACGATTGCAGCACATACAACATATTATTGCCCACCAGTACTTCCTGTAATTTTTTATTGTTGGTAATGGATTCAATAAAACTGCGGGTGTCAATTTCCAGTACGGAAGTTTTTTCATTCAGGTCACCGCCACTGCGCAGGTTGTACAAGGGAAATTTACTGCACACTTCTTTTATTTTGTCGCAGTAGAGGCGCAGCGCCTTTTCTTCCGAAGGAAAATAATGCAGCAGTTGCCGGATAAAATTTTCATACCCCTGGGCATAGGGATACTCATTGTTGTCGCCTTCGAATATGATTCTGTCGAACGCATCTTCATCCATCCGTTGCAGTTTCAGTTTACCCAGGATGCCGAGGTATTTGAATACCTGGTACAGGTTCTGGCCGGGGGCCAATCCGCCGAGGTAATGAACGCCGGAATCAAACAATGTTTTATCCCTGGCATAGGTTTGCAGGCAACCGCCGATCTGTTTGTTCTTTTCGAGTACACCTACCCGGTAGCCTTCCTTGCCCAGCAGGTCGGCGCACACCAGTCCTCCCATACCACTGCCGATCACAACTATGTCAAATTCATTCATGCCCGGGTAACTGCTTTTTTTTGAGTACAAAAATAGTATTGGAGGTGATCTTTGAATCGCTGATCTCTTCACAATCCAGCCCATGTGCGGCTGCTGTGGCCCTTATCAACCCGGCCGATACAAAAGAGAGTCCATTGCCATTCGTTTTATTAAAGTTGAGCAAACGGGTTGAAAAAAATTCCGTGAGCTCTGTTTTTTTGTGTCGTTCCACTTCATCCTTATTTCCGTCCCGAAGGATCAGTTGTCCGCCCGGCGCCAGGTGGCGGATGCATTTCTCCAGCAGTGGCACCTGCTGGCTGGCTTCAATGTAATGCAATACATCGGTCATGATGATGCAGTCGTATTCGCCAAATGAAAAGCTTCCGGCATCGGCATGTACAAAATTTACCGTGGCAGGCCGTGAAAAACAGTGGTTGGCAGTTTCAATTTTATCCTCATCGTAATCTATGCCTGTGATCACCCGTTTGTTGGCGCAGAAGTACAGCATGTAGGCTAAAAAGCCATACCCGCAGCCGATATCAAGGATATTACCCTGTTGGGGCACCAGTTGATGAAACAGGCTGTAATTGTTTTCGAGCCGGGTTTTAATGCGCATATACCATTCCGTTACCGGCCCTTTGTACAGGTAATTATAGATGAGTTTTTCCCTGAAGTAAGCCGGTTGCTCAATCTCAGCCCGCAGCTTTTCAAATTCCGCCCTGAAATAGCGCCCCACCAGTTTACTTCTTTCCGCATACCCGGTTCCAAACCGGCTGTCAGCCGGGGTGATCCTTGGCAGGTATTTCAAAGTTACCTGTCCATCTTTCAACAGTGCATCTTTTTTTGTAAGCGTATAGCCGGTACCGTGAATAATGATGGGTAGAATATCGATACCCAGTTTTTCGGCTATATAAAATGCTCCCTTGTGAAAGCGCTTGATCGCACCATCTTCTGAACGGGTGCCTTCGGGAAAAATGATCAGCGAATAGCCATGTTGAATGCGGTTTTCAATCTTATCCAGGTGCTGCTCAATCTGCTCAGCCGGGAAATAATCAGCCATGCGGATCACCGGGCCAAAAAATGGCGCATTCCATTTTCTATTGTTGGTGAGCATGAGAATTTTTGGATGAAGCATGATCAGCGGCACAATATCCAGCGACGACTGGTGGTTACAGATGATGATCGCCGGTTTGCTGTGATCTTCAGCTTCCGGGTTGATGATCCGTTTTTTCACATTCACCATTACGTACATCAAAAACCAGCAGGATTTTGACACCAGCCAATGATATACATACTTGCCTTTCTCTTTTACCCGGAGCCTGAAAAATATACGACCAACCACGGTGAACAGGATGCTGATGGAAAGAAAGATGGAAAATGCAAAAGACGACTTATGAAAATTGCCGAAAGTCCAGGGAAATAATTTTTTCTGCGTGCGGTTTTTAATGAGCATATTAAAACAGAAGGGGATCAGTATCTGCGACATGATCACCACGCATACAATACCCACAATTGAAATCAGCGCAATAGAGCGCAGGGCAGGGTGTTTGGCAAATATCAATACACCGAGCCCGGCAATGGTAGTGATGGCTGATAAGAGAATTGATGATTTGAAAGAGGATAGATTTTTTTTGCCGGTCCGGTATTCCTGCAACAAGCCGTCCATGATAAAGAGGCTGTAATCGTCACCCAGGCCGAAGATAAGGGCGGATACAATGATGTTGATGATATTGAAATGGATGCCTGCAATACCCATGATGCCGAGGATCCATATCCAACTGATCAGCATCGGGATAAACGACACCAGGGCCAGTTCAATTCTGCCATAGATCAATACCAGCACCACCGCCACCAGCAAGGAGGTCATCAATGCGATACTATTGAAATCCTGGTTGATGATGGTTACAAATTTCCCGGCGAGGTATTGCTTATCCAATACCGTAACCGCGGCGTCATTTTCAAAACGGTCATAAACCAATTGCTTGAATTGTGGCTGCACTTTCACGAGGGTGACAACAGTTGTTTTACCGGGCTTTTCCGTGATATAATCATCAAAAAAGTTTTTCCTGATCACGCCCATATCTTCACGGCCAGCCGGTAAAAAATCTGTATTCAGTAATTGTTCAAAGCGATCGAATGCACCGGCACTGAATTTAAGGGCGGCACCCTTTGACCGGAGCGTGGCCAGCAACGTGGCTTTTTTTTGCGGTGTCCAGTAGTTGTTCCAACGCTTTATTCTTTCCTGTTGCAGGGAGTCGGAAATGATCAGCGATGATACGCTCGAATATTTTTTTACAATGCCTTTTGCTTCGAGTTCACGGATGGAGCGGGCAATTTTTTCATTGTTCTGCAATGCTTCGTTCAGCGTGCCGCCTTCGGTAACCAGGTACACCGATTGCAGCGCAAAGTGATTGATCCGGTTGAGCTCCTGCTCCGAATGCTGCAGTTGCTCACTCATGAAATTCATTTTACCCAGGTCAGATTCAAAACTCACTTTCCTTGCCCACCAGGCAAACAACACTGTGAGGAGCAGGATGAACAGCACCAGGTATTTATTATACTCCGGCCGGTAAGCGGCCAGTTTGTCAATAAAAGAGAGTGACCGCTCTTTTGTTTCCGCTTCCTGTTTCGGTGAACTGATGAAGTGCGGTAAAAAGATCAGTGAACAAAAAGAAGCGCCCACCAGGCTGAAGGCGGCAAACAAGCCAAGATCTTTCAGCATTTCCGACTTCACAAACTCAAGGCATAAAAAGCCACCGATGGTGGTAAAGCTTCCCACGGTTAAAGGAAGGGCAAGGTCTGCCAACAATTGCCGCATGTCCTTCGTGTGCCGGTAATGATTGAAAACATGAAGGGAATAATTTACGGCAATGCCCAACACCACAGAACCTGTACCGAGTGCGATCACCGAAATCTTTCCTTTAATAAAATAGATGGCAGCGAGTGAAAATAAGGCGCCGAATAATACCGGGATGAGTATAATTACCGGTGCTCTTTTTTTTCGGAAGTACAGGCCCAGGAAAATAATAAGAAACAGTACCGTGATGCCCTGGGTAAGCAAACTGTCTTTTCTTAGTTGCACAGCGTTGCCGGCCGAAACAGCGGTGGCGCCAAAATAGGCAGCCGTGGTATTTTGAAACCCTGTTTGGTGCAGTTGAATAAATAGGCTGTCGAGCCCACGCAGCAGCAACACGTTTTTACTGGTGTTGTTTGGCGGGTACCGCGGCGTGATAAAGAGCAGCAGGTGTTGCTGATCTTTCGTGATCACGTAATTATCATACAGCTCGAAGTTTTCGTCGTATTGCAGTTGTTGTAATTTTTTCAACCCTAAAAAGCTGATGCCCACCGGGTCTTCAGTGATCATTTTTTTCAGGGCAAAACCCGCCGGTGAAGTAAGGGTCTTAAAATCCTGCTCAAGGGTGGATTGAACGGTGGCCGGTTGCAGCAACGAATCGATGCTGCTGTAATCTTTTTCATCGAGGTAAATGGGCAGGTGTTCGCTGATGGTATTAAAGAGATTCAATACCAGCCCGTCATCCACTTTGTCGTTGATGTTTTGAATGTATGGCTGCAGCTGTTGGTTCGCCTCCTCCACCAGGGCTTCAGCAAAAGCCACCAAACTGTCTGGCGCTGCAGGTTGTGTTGTGTCTTTTAAAGAAACAGTCACCACCAGTTTGTCCATAAATTTCGAATGCTGGAAAACTTCTGTGAGCTTGTCAATCTTTTTATCGCGGGGTAATATCTTGGCAATGTCTTCTTCAAATTTCACCTGCAACGCAAAATAGGCCAGCAGGGAAAGGCTCGCAGCAAAGCAGGTATAGAACAGCATCCTGCGTTTCTCAAAGAAATCATATATCCTGGTCAAAAGCTTTTCCATCTACAACCCGCTTACCGGGCGGCTCCTGTTTTTTTTGAAGATAGTTTTAAAAATAAGAAGGTGGCCAACCCAAAAAATATTCCTGCAATAATGGCCAGGCTGATGCTGCCATAAACATATTGCACCAGGTTTTTTTTGATCGCCTCCAGGGAAATATTGCTGCTGTATGCCAATTCGATTGCATCGGGGCCCATCCACCATCCACCTGCTTTATAGCTGGCAAAAATGATCAGGGGTATCATGGGCGGAATGCTGATGTTGGCGGCGATGATCACCAGCGCTTTGTTCAATTTCATCAGCATTGCCAAAAAAATGGCGATCACCAGCTGGAAACCCCACAACGGTACGATACCCATAAAAACACCCACGGCCACCGACATTGCTTTTTTTTCAGCGGAATGGTCAGGGTTAAACAATTGAGCTCTCAGCAGCTGGCGGAAGTTTTTTTTTACAAACAGGAGGCGGAAAAAATCACGCGGCTTGATATATAAAAAAGTGATCAGCACCAATACCGTATTCAACACGCTGATTCTTGTAAAATCTTTAAAAGGCCTGAAATGGGAGATGCGTTCTTCTTTTGGCGCATAATAAACGGTCACAGGTACCGACAATACCTTCACCCCCTTCCAGGCAGCTCTTACCAATACTTCAATTTCAAATTCATATTTGCGGGTGAAAAAACGCATCCTGCTGATGGGCGCCAGTGGGTACAAACGATAGCCCGATTGGGTATCCGGCGACCGGATGCCGGTTTCAACCCTGAACCAGAAATTTGAGAAACGGTTGCCAAAACTGCTGCCGCCCGGTACGCTCGCTTGGTTCATGTTGCGTGCACCGATGATGATGGCGTTTTTTTCTTCCTGCAGTTTGTCGATGAATACCGGCAGGTCCTTCGCAAAATGTTGCCCGTCAGAGTCGATCGTAATTGCATAGCGGTAACCCTTTTCAAGCGCATACCGGAAGGCCTTACGCAGTGCAATACCTTTGCCCGCATTTTTTTCATATTCAATCGGCTGAACAAAAGGAAAGGAATGGATGATATGGCTGCTGTTATCCGTAGAACCGTCATTTACCACGATGATGTGTTGCGTATAGGCCGCCACATCACTGATCACGCCGGCAAGGGTACCTGCATTATTATAAGTTGGAATGATCACACACACAGCACTGGCCTCAAATTGGCTGTCCATAGCGGCAAATTGGTTATTATTTCCTGTGTGGTTCATGACGAAATGCCGGTTGTTCCCTGTTTTACCCGATCACCTGGTAGGTTTGCGCATGGTAACAACAAACAACCATATGATGGAGTGGATTAATTATTTTATCAAATTTTTTTAAGGGTTCAAAGGCATCACAACCAGCCGGATATGCCCATGGTACCCGATTCTACGGCCGCAAAAGTAGTATAAATTAAATGCTTTTTACATTACAGTACATACCAAGTATAGGCACATTTTCGTTACTTTGCAGGCATTGAAAAACAATGCATTGGCTTTGTTTTTGCATACTCGAAGCATATTTCATAAAAAATGCTCTTTTATATGTGGTTTACACCCGGGAACCACGGTCTTAAATAGCAGTTAAACAATATATCAAATTATGTGTGGAATTGTAGGATACACTGGCCCGAGAGAGGCATACCCAATCGTTATTAAAGGTTTGAAACGGCTTGAATACCGCGGGTACGACAGCACCGGAGTTGCGTTATTGAATGGCGGATTGAAAGTTTATAAAAAGAAAGGCAGGGTTACCGACCTCGAAGAATTTGTGGTAGGTGCCGACCTGCATTCGCATATTGGTATCGGTCATACCCGCTGGGCCACCCATGGAGAACCCAACGACCGGAATGCCCATCCACATACTTCTGCAAGTGGCAAACTGGCAATGATCCATAACGGCATCATTGAAAACTATGCACAGATCAAAAAGGACCTGAGTAAAAAAGGCTACACTTTCAACAGCGATACTGATACAGAAGTGTTGTTGAATTTTATAGAAGACATTAAAAAGAACAACGAGTGCAACCTCGAGGAAGCAGTGCGTATCGCCCTTAAAAGAATCACGGGTGCTTATTGTATTTTGCTCATCGACCAGGACGACCCTGAAACCATCATTGCGGCACGCAAGGGAAGTCCATTAGTGATCGGTGTGGGCAAGGGCGAACATTTTTTAGGCAGTGATGCCTCGCCGATGCTGGAGTATACCAAGGAAGTGGTGTATGTAAATGACTATGAACTGGCCATTGTAAAGCCCAACGAGCTGATCCTTAAAAACCTGGGTAATGAAAAAATAACACCTTTTATCACCACGCTCGACATGGAACTGGCTGCCATAGAAAAAGGTGGCTACGATCATTTCATGTTAAAAGAAATTTTTGAACAGCCAAGCACCATTCATGATTGCCTGCGTGGGCGCCTGGATGCCGAACATGGAATCATCCGCCTGAGTGGCGTGCAAAACAATATTGAAGCTTTTAAGAATGCTAAAAGAATCATGATTGTTGCCTGCGGAACCAGTTGGCATGCGGGATTGGTGGCTGAATATATCATAGAAGAACTGTGCCGCATCCCGGTGGAAGTG
>CAYVLT010000058.1:0-19732 GCA_964452405.1 uncultured Ferruginibacter sp. | reverse complement strand
TTGGCAAATGGCTCTACCAGCTTGAACTGAAGGTCTTTAGGCAAGCCACCGACGTATACTTACCCCGACTATTTCATCAGCAAAAACAAGATCACCCTGGGCGGGAACATTGATGTGAAAGCCGTTTTTGAAAAGATCAAATCGAAATACAAAAACCAACCCATCAATAACGAAGACGGGCTAAAGATTGAATTTGACAACGATTGGGTACACCTGCGCACCAGCAACACGGAGCCCATCATCCGGATTTATGCAGAAAGTAATTTTGAAACCACGGCCGATAATATCGCGAAGAAACTGATGAAAGACATCAGTGAAGTAATGTAACTAACGATGCCCGGTGTACGCAATTACCCAACGGCCTAACAGAACAGTTCAGCAATGAGGATTTATTTTGACAATGCAGCCACCACACCACTCGACAGCGAAGTGCTGCAAACGATGATGCCTTATCTCACCGAAAAATTTGGAAATCCATCTTCCATTTACTCGTACGGGAGAGAAACAAGAATGGCAATCGAGCAAGCCAGGAAATCGGTGGCACGCATACTGAATGCACATCCCGCCGAAATATTTTTCACCAGCGGCGGCACGGAAAGCAGCAATACAGCCATTTCTGCAGCAGTGAACGACCTGGGGTGCAGGCATATAATAACCTCGGCCATCGAACACCACGCCACCCTGCACATGGTGGAGCATCTGAATAAACTGAACAAGGCCAAAGTAAGTTATGTAAAACTGTTGCCCAACGGCCATGTTGACCTTGTTGATCTTGAACGGCTGTTGGCATCCACAGAAGACAAGACACTCGTAACCCTGATGCACGCCAACAACGAAATTGGCAACCTGCTGGATATACAGGCTGTGGGTGGCTTGTGCAAATTATACAATGCCATATTTCATTGCGATACGGTACAAACCGTTGGTCATTACCCGATCGACCTGCGCAATACGCCGGTACATTTTATAACAGCAGCGGGTCATAAGTTTCATGGCCCCAAGGGTGTCGGACTTTTATACATCAATGAAAATGTACGCATCAATCCTTTGGTGCATGGTGGCGGCCAGGAGAGAAATATGAGAGCAGGTACCGAAAACCTGTATGGTATTGTTGGCTTTGCCAAAGCACTTGAGCTGGCAACCGAACATTACGAAGCTGACAGCGCTTATATCGGCACGCTCAAATATTATATGCTCGACGAACTAAAGAAACACCTGCCGGGTGTGGCATTTAACGGCGATGTGCTTGGGCAGAGCCTGTACACGGTACTGAATGTAAGTTTTCCAAAGACAGAAAGATCTGAGATGTTGCTGTTCAATCTTGATATCAACAATATCTGCGCCAGTGGCGGAAGTGCCTGCACCAGCGGAGCCGACGCAGGATCGCACGTGATCAGGGCGGTGAACAATAATCCCAACCAGATCGCCGTGCGCTTCAGCTTTAGTAAACACAATACAAAAGAAGAGATCGATACCGTGGTAAATAAACTGAAAGAATTGATCTGATCCATTGCTGCCTCTTCACTATCCCCTTTAATTTTTGAGGAATACAGCCTGCGGCAGTTCCTGCCAATACGCTCACATCTTATCAGAACTTGATACCGAAGGTGGCAGCGATATTACCCCGCTGGTCTTTAATGGTGGCAAATGTATTGGCCTTGTCCTGCAGCCGGTACGCAAAGTCCACGTCCCGGTTATAAGAACGTACGTAAGTAAGATCAATAAAGAATCCTTTGTTACGGTACCCGATGCCGCCACTCCATAAAAACCGGTCTGCTTTCAATGCCGGATCCTTGTAAGGATTCATATAATAGGCGGCGCCAGCCCTGATCATCCACACATTGAACTTTAATTCTCCACCCAGCCTGAAATTAAAATTGCCTTTGTATTGGCCGCGGATCACGGAGTTGAGCGACTTATAATATTTAAGTGTTTCATCTGTCGGGTTCTCTTCCACCGAATAAAAACTTCCCTGTTTGTAACCGGTATATTCGATATCTGCCGAGATAAAAGCTTTTTGCCTGGTTACGTCTTCCACCTCCCGGAACACGTAGCTACCACTTACCATCACTTTCCAGGGCGTGAGCATGCTGTACTTGTTTTCTCCCGGCGCTCCATTGGGAAGGGTGGTGGAACTGATGGAAGATTGACCATTATAATCCTCAGTATTGGCGTCGAGGCTGGCAGTTCGTTTATCAGTGAGTGTAAATAAGAACGTGGGTGAATGGATGGCCAGCCCGAGGCGGATGTATTCTTTGGGTTTGTAGATGACACCTAATTTCAGGTTGACACCGGCGCCGGTGGTGTTGTAAGCATCAGTATAGGTAAAATGATCAAAATTATTATGAGCGTCAGACGAGGTATCGCTTTCGGTAAAAGTGCTGGTATTTTTATAACTCACGATCGGGATGCCAACACTGCCACCAATTTGCCATTTGTTTTTGCTGTTATAAGCATAGCCCAATGCAAGTTCGTAAATGCCACCCCTTGTTTCAATGTTCTTTTGTTGCAACAGGCTTTGGCCGTTTTGCAAAATGAATTCCGGCAGCGCCCGCACCTGCAGGTCGTTGCCAACCCTGAAAGTATCCACCAGGTAGGTATGCAGCGCCAATGCTGATCCATAGGCGTATTGCGGGTTACTGTAAATATCGTCAAGCGTGTTGCCGCTTTTGGCTATCTCTTCGGCCCACTGCTCAGCGAAGCTGCTATAATTATTATATCCTTTATACGTAAGACTGTTGTTGAAACTGACCGCCTGCGTAAATGCAATGCCAAAGGCCTGGCTGCTCAGGGGCTGCCCGGGATCTGAAGCGCCAAACACCAGGCCGATGGGGCCAAGCCCAAAATTATTTTTTTTATTGGCTGATTTAGTGTCCCTGAAGTTTGCCGTATTGTTGTTCAAAAACCAGGAGGGACTAATCGCTACTTCACCGGTTCTGAAATTTCCCAGCCCGGCCGGGTTTACAAAAATGGTATTGATGTCACCACCCAGGGAGCCCATGGCGCCACCAATTGCGAGATTTCGGGCGGTTCCGTTCTGCGGGAAAAAAGAATATTTTAAAACATCTTCCGGTATCTGTGCAAAAAGTGAAGGGGTGGCGTATAATGAAATCAGGAGTAAATATTTTTTCATCGATTAAATTTTAGCTGAATATTCATGGATGTACAGGCAGACTCAAGTGTGGTTACACACTTCAGCCAGTAATAGCTCAACGATCGTCTATCCACCTTTGCCGCTTCTTGCAGGCCTCGAGGTACTTCCGGACGAGCTGCTTCCTGAAGAAGAACTGCTGCCGGAACTTGAAGAAGATGGTGTATAACTGCGGGTACTTTGCGAAGAAGAATTACCTGATGAATTACTGCTGTTGCTGTTATTGAGCAGGTTGTTCAATGTGTTGCCCAGCCTGCTTCCTGTGTTACTGTTGTTGTAACCTCTCACCGGGTTTGTGCTGTTGTTATAACTGCCCAGCTTGGTATTGGTGCCGGTAGTGTTTGTATTATTATACCCGTTGCCATAGCCACCCAGGTTGGCCATTCTTGGCGTGGTATTTTTTGGATCAGCGGTTTTGATCACGATCGGGTTATAAACAGGGTAGGAACAATAATAGGGGTTGTAGTAATAGCCGTAATTGTACCCGTAGTTGTAAGGACTGTAATAAACGTCATTGTCTAAATACCTCCAGCGGGCATCATTGATTCCCATCCGTATCTGCATCTCTTCGGCGTAGTCATTGCGGGTATCCTGTTTTTTTTGTTCATCGTCTTTATGGTCATCATCACCATAAAAGCGCACGGGTGAATAATAAACATCATCCGGCGTTTGCCCGGTTTTATAGGCAGTGGAGCAACTGCCGAGGGTGATAACTGCGATAAGAACAGGTAAAAGTTTACGGTTCATGGCATGTGTTTTTGCGTTAATTGAATATGAAGTTACTACTTTTGCGCCTTCAGGCTTTGTTAAAAACATAGTCCAATTTTTTTGCCATTGTGCTGCACCCATATTGCGCAGTTGAGTTAAAGATGTGCTAAAAGAAAAGGAGGCAAAATTTTAATTATCAAACATTTAAAAATATTTTTGATTTTCTTATATCAAAAAAAGAAAACCCATTAACCACATTCAATGAGCAAGGAAATTACAAGCAGGGAACAGGACTATTCACAATGGTACAACGATCTGATCATAAAAGCCGGGCTGGCAGATTACAGCGCTGTAAGGGGCTGCATGGTGATAAAACCTTATGGTTTTGCCCTTTGGGAAAACATACAGGGGCAGTTAGATAAAATGTTTAAAGAAACAGGTCATCAAAACGCCTATTTCCCATTGTTCGTTCCTAAAAGTTTGTTTGAAGCAGAAGAAAAAAATGCGGAAGGTTTCGCTAAGGAATGTGCCATTGTTACCCACTACCGCTTAAAGAATGACCCGGAGAATAAGGGTAAATTAATGGTTGATCCGGAAGCAAGGCTCGAGGAAGAGCTCGTGGTGCGGCCTACCAGCGAAGCCATTATCTGGAATACTTATAAAGGATGGATTCAATCGTATCGCGATCTGCCGATTCTCATTAATCAATGGGCCAACGTGGTGCGATGGGAAATGCGTACCCGCCTGTTTTTACGTACCACCGAATTTTTATGGCAGGAAGGACATACCGCCCATGCCACTAAAAAGGAAGCGGAGGAAGAAACAGTGCAAATGCTGAATGTATATGCAGATTTTGCTGAACAGTATATGGCATTGCCGGTAGTGAAGGGCGTGAAAACAGAAAATGAACGATTTGCCGGTGCCGTGGATACTTATTGCATAGAAGCCCTGATGCAGGATGGTAAAGCCTTGCAGGCTGGCACTTCGCATTTCCTCGGGCAGAATTTTGCCAAAGCATTTGATGTGAAATTTGCCGATAAAGAAAACAAACTTGATCATGTGTGGGCCACCAGTTGGGGGGTAAGTACGAGGCTGATCGGTGGATTGGTGATGGCCCACAGTGATGACGATGGGCTGGTGTTGCCACCAAAACTGGCACCAATACAGGTGGTGATCGTTCCGATATTCAAAGGTGATGATCAAAAGCAACTGATTGATGAAAAAGTGCATGGCCTGGTAAAAGAATTGAAAGCAGCCGGCATTTCGGTGAAATATGATGACAGTGATAACAACCGTCCCGGTTGGAAATTTGCCGAATACGAAATGAAAGGTGTGCCGGTGCGTATTGCCATTGGCGCCCGCGACCTGGCAAACAACGTAGTGGAAGTGGCCAGGAGAGATACCAAAGAAAAAATGAGTTACAGTATCGACGGGCTTTGTCAGGCCATCATTCAACTGCTGGATGATATCCAGGAGGCCATCTTCAATAAAGCCAAAACCTTCCGCGACGGCCACATAACGCCTGTGGATACCTGGGATGAATTTGTGAAAGTGCTGGATGAAAAAACA
Organism: uncultured Ferruginibacter sp.; assembly: GCA_964452405.1. Classification (GTDB taxonomy): domain Bacteria; phylum Bacteroidota; class Bacteroidia; order Chitinophagales; family Chitinophagaceae; genus Ferruginibacter. Next base: position 14,304 of record CAYVLT010000058.1, on the reverse strand, counting down.
GGATTCGTGGCGGCCCATTGGGATGGAACAGGTGAAACGGAAGACAAGATCAAAGAACTGGCAAAGGCCACCATCCGTTGTATTCCTTTGAACAATGCGCAGGAAGCCGGCACCTGTATATTAACCGGTAAGCCCAGCACACAAAGGGTATTATTTGCAAGAGCCTATTAACAAACTGCCATGAGCAGGGTGTTTGAAAATATTGCCCAATGGTTGCAGCAGCATTCGCTCACCTGCCCCGTTAAACATTATTTGCGGGTGGATTGCCCGGGTTGTGGAATGCAGCGTAGCCTGGTGGCGTTACTGAGGGGAAACCTGCGGGAAAGCCTGCTGTTTCACCCGGTAACCATTCCATTGCTACTGTTTTTCCTGCTGGCGGCATTGCACCTGAAGTTCCGGTTTAAGCAGGGAAACCGGTTGATTGTATGGAGCTATATTGCAGTAACGGGATTGCTTACACTAAATTACCTGTACAGGATTTTTAACCACACAATCACAACATAATGGAACAGGAAGATTTGCTAAAGCCCGTGTATGGATCGCAACAGAATCTCCCGAATGCAACGGCATCGCTGGTTTTAGGGATCATCTCTATTGTGTCAACCATCTGTTACGGACTGGGCATTATCTGCGGTATCATCGGCCTGGTGCTGGCCAACCGCGACAGGAAATTGTATCGTTCCTCACCGGAACTGTATTCAGCCTCCAGTTTGGGAACGGTGAATGCAGGCAGGGTGTGCAGTATTATTGGAATTGTATTGTCGGCATTGTTTATCGCAGCAATTGCAATTATCATCGTGTATTTCGCACAACTGTTTCCAACCAAGGGGAAGTTATTTTAAGTAGCCAGGTCAGGTGAAACTTATTTAATCACGACATCCCTGATGATATTTTCTCCCAGCGCCTCATTCACCCGTTCAATAATTTTTTCTTTTTGGTAAAGCAGCTCATTTTTAAGGGGTGCCACCTGGGTACTGATAAACAGCGTGTGCTGGATGATCTGTATTTTGTCGGTGTATTTTGCCACGGTCTTGCCCATAATGTTCTCCCAGATGTCTTCAATCTGCAAAGCCTGGATGCCGCTTTTAAGCCGGCTCTTCCTTAAAAATTGCTGTAACGCATCCTGCATTGAATATTCACCCATGCCTCAAAATTAAACACTGCCTGCCAAAAAATACAAATCTTTTGACGGGCAGTGCTGAGTAAAAAGTGGACAGAATGAATTGTTTATTCCAGCTTGAATTCAACTTTATGGCTTCCCCATAACAGGTTTACCATTCCATTTTTATCAATCGTAAAGCGGAGCTGTTCCGAAAATGGGGCATCCGCCTTTGCCATGGCCTGCACCCGGAGTGCGTCTTCTGACTCCTTGTAATTGAAAGCGCCCCACTGGTCAAAAGTTTTATTAAAGATCACTGTCCATTCTTTTTCTCCCGAAAGGGTAAACAATGCATATTTCCCAGCCGGTAACGGGTGGCCATTTACTTTAATGGCTTTGCTGGTTTCAAAAGTGGTGGCCTCGTTGGCGCCGGTACGCCAAACTTTTCCTGGCATCGGTTCCAGGTCTTTGCCAATTGTTCTGCCCTTTACGGATGGCTGGCTGTAGTTGATGGTGATCACAGCGCTGGAGGGCAGGGTTTGGGTTACGGTTGCCGGGGGACTTGGCCTTTTGCTTTTATCCTGGGCCGTGCAGCTTGAGGTGATCGTGAGCAGGGAAGCTGCTACCAGTAAACTGAATATTGTCTTCATGATTGTAGATTTTTGTGACGAGATTGTGAACAAATTAGGCATTTCGTGCCGGCAAAAACAGTGTAGGAGGGATTATTAGATGAATGGTTGCCGGTGGGTATACGCAATGGCAACAACGCTAAACCGCCGGGATCAAAATTTCGTAGTTTCCCTGGCAGTCCCCGGCCCGCACCGGCTGGTCAGCGGCAGTTCCCTGCAAAAATGGTTTTAGATATGTTTCCTGAATGTTTTCTCCGGTACTTGTTCGGGAATTCTTTTGTACTTGTTCGGCGTATCCAAAACAAGCTCAAAAGCAAACCAAAAGCTCCCCCGAAGCAGACCAAAAGAAATGTCCGTCTTTTACAGGAGATTTCCTGCCGGGGCGTTGAAGTGATTGACCGGGTGACAGGGCAGAACGACACCGGGATTGTGGATTGGCTCTCCCAAAACATAAATTTGTGGATAAGCCTGAATTTTATGCTGTTATTTGATTAAATCTTCAAATTAGGGCCGCTTAAATGACAGAATTTTAGAAAACTATCCCTAATTTTGGAGCTATTGGTATCTGTTGTACTTTAAAACTTATTCGATGAAACGTTTTTGGAAATTGCTGGTTATTTCGGGTGTGTTATTTACGATGTTGAATTTGGTTCCCCAGGCATGCAGTGCCCAAATTGGTGATCCGGGAGATGACCCCGATGCACCCATCGATGGCGGGGTAAGTTTATTGGTGGCAGCAGGCGTTGGGTACGGAATAAAAAAAGTAAAAGAAAGCCGCAAGAAAAATAGCTCAGTTCAAAACATTGAAAATACGAAGTAACCAAACTGCCGGCAAATCTATGTAGGGGTGGCAGGTAATTGCTGCCGGGTATCCGGGTTGATGTTTTACAGCAGGCGCTTATCCCGTTCATTCATTGCTCCCTGTAAAACTTTGTAACATATCATTCATCAAATCCTGTCCTAAGTTGCTTCTTTAAAAAATGACAAATTTTTTTCAAAAAAACGGCGCTTTTTCGTGGAGCAGTCCGTATGCTATCGCCAGCATCTTCGCATTGATCTTTTTCTCCCTTTCTTCCTGCAGCGTTCCCCGCACAACCGGGTATTTTAAAAATCTCACCAGGGATACGGTACTTATCAGTCCACCTGTTGCGGCTAAAGAGCTGAAGATAAAAAAAGGCGACGTCCTGTCGATCATCATTTCCAGTCTCAATAAAGTGGAGGATGAAATTTATAATTCCAACCAGGTTAGTGGTTCTTCCAGTGTTGCACCCGGTTACCATGTTGACAATGCAGGAGAAATTTATCTTCATAATATCGGCAAACTAAAAGTTGAGGGATTTACCCGTAATGAACTGAAGGTGGATCTCGAAAAAAAGCTGGCACCTTATCTAAAAGACCCGATCGTGTCTGTAAATTTTGAAAATCATCATGTAACAGTGATTGGAGAAGTGGGTAAATCGCAGGTAATGCCGATGCCGGAAGAAAAAATGTCGATCATTGATGTGCTGGCCCAGAGTGGCAATATCGGTCCGAATGCTGAGTTGACAAGCGTGCTGGTGATAAGGGAAAATGAAAATGCCAGGGAACTAAAGCGGGTGAATCTTGAAGACCAGAGTATTTTCAACTCGTCCTTTTACTACCTGCAACCCAATGATGTGGTGGTGTTGAACGTGGACGAAAAAAAGGCACAGCGTGAAATAAAACGACAGAACTACCAGCAGGTTTCCACATTGGTCTTACAAACACTTACCATGGTGTTGCTTATTTACCAGTCATTTTTCAGAAATTAGGTGTTTATATTTTTATGAACGAGCAGGATTATTTTAAAGAGAAAACAGAGACCAATGTATTTGTGCAGGTGCTTCAGAAATACCTGCCGTTCTGGCCATTGTTTGCCCTCACCGTACCCATTGCACTAAGTGTTTCCTATGTATACCTGCGGTCACAAATACCTGTGTACGTGGCCACCGCAAAAGTGCTCCTGAAAGACCCTAACAAAGGCAGCGATTCCAAAGTGCTGGATGCCCTAAATATTTTCAGTGAAAAAAAGATTGTAGACAACGAGATACTGGTATTGAAATCCACGGGGATCATGCGGCAGGTGGTGGATACCCTCGACCTGTATGCCACCGTGTACAACCAGGGAAAAGTAAAGCGGGAAGAACTGTATGGTGCCAATGCGCCAATACGCCTGGTCGCAGAAAACAAAGACAGTATTTTCGGGTACTCCAATTATAGTTTCAAAGTGGATTGGGCCCGCCGCCAGATCACTATCAATAACCAGGATGTTCCATTTGGCGGATACGCCGTATTGGGAAATGTAAAGTATAAAGTAGTTCCCAACCTTACCTACAACCAGCAGGCCCAGGGCAAGAACTATTTTGTAATTGTGCGTCCACTGGATGCCGCTGCAGCCGAGATCATCGCTTACCTGAAAGTAGCGCCACTCTCAAATGTGTCAACCGTACTGGATGTTAAGCTGGAAAGCCCGGAGCCCTATAAAGCAAGGGATATCTTAACCAAACTATTTGAATATTATAACCGCGAGGGGATTGACGATAAAAACCAGATCGCCACGAAAACACTGCGGTTTATCGACGATCGTTTACAATATGTATTTGGGCAACTGGACAGTGTAGAAAGAAATATTGAAGCCTATAAAAGCAGGGAATCATTGTATAACCTGAGTTCGCAGGCAGAAATGTACCTGGGCAAGGTGAGAGAGCTGGATACAAAAAAAGAAGAGATCGACCTGCAACTGAGTGTGCTGGCGGAGATTAAAAATTATGTATTGAGTAAAGGTAAAAACCCGGGCACGGTGCCTGCGCTCTCTTTGATCAACGATAAAATACTTGGCGACCTGCTGTCGCAGCTATACGATACAGAATTTGAGCTGGAGAAAGGAAAATCGATTTCTGGTGAAAAAAGCAATACCATCACGCTTGCAAATGAAAAAATCGGCAGGCTGAGGAAAGACATCCTTGAAAACCTCGCCAACAACAAATCAACATTGCTGGCTACCAAAAAAGATGTGATCAGCGAAATTGATACCTATAGCAACCTGCTTAAAAATATTCCCCAGAAAGAACGTGGCTTGATCACCATCAGCAGGGAAAAAGAGATCAAAGACAATATTTACTCTTACCTGTTACAGAAAAGAGAGGAAACAGCGATCTCCTCTGCATCCACTTCCTCTGACCTCCGTGTGATTGAAGATGCCACTGCCTATGGTCCGGTACGGCCCGTGCCCCGTGATTTTTACCTTGGAGGTTTGATCGTGGGTATATTATCTGCGGTGTTCCTGGTATTGTTAAAAGAGCAGTTCAAAAGCAGGGTATTGTTCCGTAGTGATATCGAGGAAAAAACAAGCGTGCCTTTTGTGGGCGAAATTGTACAGGCCAATACCAAAACACCCATTGTGATTGGAGAGGGCAAAAGAACGGTGATTGCAGAGCAGTTCAGGTCGTTGAGAACAAATCTTTCATTCATTGGCCTGGATGAAACGCATAAGACAGTGCTGGTAACCTCCAGTGTTTCCAGCGAGGGTAAAAGTTTTATCGCAATCAACCTGGCGATCAGTTTTTGCCTCACGGGTAAAAAAGTAGCCCTGCTTGAAATGGATCTTCGCAAACCCAAACTCAGTAAACTGATGAATTTGCCGAGAGACCCGGGTATATCAAATTATATCGCAGGCAAAGTGAGTTTTGACGAGATCGTGAAGGAAACAAAAATCCCAAACCTTTTTGTGATCTCTGCCGGCGCCATACCACCCAACCCAACAGAGTTGATCGGTAAAAAAGCCTACGCAGAAATGATCGACAAAATCAAAGGGATGTTTGACTACGTGATCATTGATACAGCTCCGATCGGTCCCGTAACCGATGCCCAGTTGTTGAAAGAATTCAGTGATGTAACCCTGTACGTGGTAAGGCACGATAAAACGCCCAAAGTGTTTATAAGGATGATCAATGAATTGTATGTTGGTAAAAAGTTCAACAACATGTGCCTTGTTTTTAACGGACTTAAAAAGAGAGGCATTTCATTTTTCGGCGCAAATGGAAGTTACGGCTATGGCTATGGATATGGCTACGGATACGGCTATGGTTACGGTTACGGATATGCGATTGATGATGATGGCAATAAGTTTTTTACCAGGTTGAAAAGCTTCTGGCGCAAATTCAAGAAAAGCATCCGCGAGTAGCAGTGAGCCATGCAGTTATATCGGAAATATGACTGCATGGCTCCACCGGATGAAAGTAACAGTTGTAATTAAAATATTCTTAATCATCTCTTTGGTTGCAGTTTACTGTGACTGAGGAAAAGCGAAGCTCTGCGATGTCGGATAATAATCTTTACTGGTATGCGGTGTATACCAAGCCAAGATGGGAGAAAAAAGTAGCCAATCTTCTTGATGAAATGGGAATAGAGAACTATTGCCCGCTCAATAAAGTGATTAAGCAATGGAGCGACCGGAGAAAAGTGGTGATGGAGCCCGTTTTTAAATCTTACGTGTTTGTAAAAACAACCGATAAGTTAAAATGGGAACTGAAAAAAGTGAATGGCATCCTCAACTTTGTGTTTTGGCTGGGTAAGCCGGCATTGATCAAGGAAGAGGAGATCGTGACCATCAAAAAATTCCTGAACGAATTCAGTGATGTGCAGGTGGAGGAACAAAGCAAGCTCACCGTTAACAGTAAAGTAAGAATAAAACAAGGGTTGATGATGAATTACCAGGGCATGCTCATCGAGCTTTCCGGAAACAAAGCCAGGGTAAGAATCGAAAGCATGGGTATCTTCCTCAACGCACAGTTCGACAAAAAAAATCTTGAAATATTTCCGGGGTAATCCTCCGCTTCAATCCATACCCGTTCCAAAGGAACAGGTAATCCAATATCATACCCATCCATGTGCAGAATAGCAGGAATAATTAATCCGGCCCTTGGGCAGGATCAATTGGCGTTGTTGATAAAAGGGATGTGCGATCTTCAGCAACACGGTGGTCCGGATGATGAAGGTGTGTATATCAACAGGGAATCAGGACTGGCTTTGGGCCATCGTCGCCTGTCCATCATCGATACGTCATCAGCCGGCCACCAGCCCATGAGTTTTGCTGACGACAGGTACCTGGTTACCTACAATGGTGAAATCTACAACTACGAGGTACTGCGGCATGACCTGGAGCTGGCCGGAGCCCGTTTTAAAAGCAACAGCGATACTGAAGTGATCCTGGCAGCCTACGCCTATTGGGGTGTGGCAGCCTTTGAGCGTTTCAACGGCATGTTTGCTTTCGGTATCTGGGATAATCATTCCCGTGAGTTGGTGCTGGCAAGAGGTGGCGCCGGTATCAAGCCTTTATACTATGCCCACACCAACGAGGGTTTTGCTTTTGCCTCCGAGATCAGGGCCTTTGCCCCGATCGGGTACCTGCGGCAGGAAAATCCTGACTGGCCGGTTTACTTAATGGCCTATGGTCACCTGCCTGAGCCGGTTACACCGTTGCAAAAAGTGGTGCCATTACCTAAAGGATGTTATCTCAAATACAATCCCGCTGCTAATTCACTCGTCATTAAGTCTTTCACCCGGAGCTCTTTTTTAGAAAAGATCAGCAACCGCCGGGAAGCGATTTACCTGGTGAAACAACAACTGGAAGAAGCGGTGCAGCGGCACCTGGTTTCAGATGCGCCCATTGGCGTGTTCCTGAGTGGTGGCCTCGATTCAAGCATCATAGCCCTGCTGGCTAAAAAGCACAGCAGCCGTTTAAATACCATTTCGATTTATTTTGAAGACAAACTGTATTCAGAGAAGTCGTACCAGGATCTCCTGCTGCAGCAACTAAGCTGTTCCAACCAGCAGTTCCTGTTACAGGAAAAGGATTTTCATACTTACCTGCCCTCTATCATCGGCGCCATGGACATGCCCTGCTGCGATGGTATCAATACCTGGTTCATCAGTAAGTATGCAAGGGAAACCGGTTTAAAGTCGGTGCTTTCCGGGATAGGTGGCGATGAGTTATTTGGTGGCTATCCTTCCTTTAACCGGATCAAAACCGCGTTGGCACTGGAGAAATTGCCCAATAAGGTTTTGCGTGCAGGGCGCTTTGCCAACGCAAAAAAGTTCAAACGTCTTTGCTATCTCAGTATTCATAACCCGGTTGGCCGGTATCTTTTTTTAAGGGGACAATTCATTCCAAAAGATATTGCCATGTACCTGGGCGCCACCGAGGAATCGGTGTGGGACATTTTATCAGCGCAACCAAAGTTGCCCGATATCGATTACCTGGCACCGCAAAACCAGGCCAGTTGGATGGAAACGCATATGTATATGCAGAACCAATTGTTGAGGGATGCAGATACCATGGGCATGGTACATGGCCTGGAGATCAGGGTGCCCTTCCTCGACAAAGAATTTTTTCATCTTGCATTGAGCATACAGTCTGACATCAAGTTCAGCGGACGTTTCGGTAAACAGTTACTGATCGATGCCTTTAAAGATATCTTACCAGAGCCAATCTGGAACCGCCCCAAGATGGGCTTCTCTTTCCCATTCAAAGAATGGCTTAGTGATGAAAAGTATGCACATGCAGGGAATAAAGACCTGTCTGTACCCCACCAACAACTCAAACAAAATCACATGCACTGGTCGCAATTTTTCACGTTGCTGCTGATGCAGGAATACCATCATGCATAACGGGGTTTTATTATTGACGTTAAGAGTGTTTTCTGCAACAGGTGGAATTGAAAAGGTATGTAAGGTGGTATGTAAGGCACTCGAGGAATTGAAGGATGAATTGTTTGGAGGCAAATTGAAAGTACTGTCTATGTACGACGCTGCCAACGACGCTGAGGAAAAATACCTGCCTGCTCAATTTTTTTCAGGGTACGGTCAGCAAAAATTGCCGTTCATTAAAGATGCAGTGAAATTAGGTACCCGCAGCAGGGTGGTGATCCTGAGTCATATCAATCTGCTGTCGATCGGGTTCCTGATTAAATTATTTTCGCCCCGCACCAAGCTGGTGCTGTTTGCCCACGGCATAGAGGTATGGGGTCCTTTATCTGTTGTTCGCAAAAGAATGCTTGCACGTTGCGACCTCGTTTTGTCGGTAAGCCAGTTCACCAAAGACAGGATGATGGAGGCGTATGGTTTGCAGGCTGAAAAAATCAAAGTGTTCAACAATTGCCTCGATCCGTTTTTACCCGCTCCCATCACTACCGGCCGGGACGCAGCGCTGAAGGCCCGTTATGGTATCAAAGAAGATGACCTGGTATTGATGACGCTCACGCGGCTCTCCTCGAAAGAATTGTACAAAGGATATGACCATGTGCTGCGGGCGGTGAGTGAGCTGAAACAAACTTATCCGAATATCAAGTACATGGTGGTAGGCAAATATGATGAAGAAGAGAAGCGGCGCCTTGATGCGATCGTTACCGGGTATTCGCTTCAGTCGTATGTGATCTTTACGGGTTATATACAAGATGAGGAAATGGCAAGGCATTACAGCCTGGCAGACCTGTATGTAATGCCCAGCAAGAAAGAAGGCTTCGGCATCGTGTTCATTGAAGCAATGTATTACGGGTTGCCAGTGATTGCAGGAAATAAAGATGGATCAGCAGATGCATTAAATGGAGGCAAACTTGGCATCCTCGTGGATCCTGATCAGCAACAGGAGATTGTGGGGGCAATCAGGAAAATAATTGAAAACAGGAGTCCATATAAACCGGATGGTCGCATGCTTGAAGATCTATTCGGTTTTGGCGTCTACAAAAACAATATCAGTAAGATACTGGTACAGCTATGCGGCCAATGATCGTGTTGACCACATTTTAAAACATGGAGACAGCAAAAAGAATTACTGAGACCAGGAGTTGGGATATTGAAATTTCCAAAGGTTCTACTGAAAAAAATTATTGGAAAGACCTCTGGAGATACAAAGAATTATTTTATATCCTCAGTTGGCGAGATATCAAGGTCCGTTACAAACAAACCGTCATCGGCGTTTTATGGAGCGTTATACGCCCTGTACTTACGTCGATCATCTTTTTTATTGTTTTCAGCCGCATTGCACATGTTAAATACGAAGGAAGTGCGCCTTACATCCTGGTGGTTTTTGCAGGCATGCTGCCCTGGCAGTTTTTCGCCAACTCCCTTAGCGAGGCCAGTAACAGTCTCATTGGTAATGCGAACCTCATCACAAAAGTTTATTTTCCCCGGTTAATTATTCCTGCGAGTTCTATCATTACCAGCCTTGTTGATTTTTTTATATCATTTGGCATTTTGATTTTGATGATGGCTTTCTTCCGGTTTATACCGGGCTGGCAGGTTTTGTTGCTTCCCCTGTTCATTTTGCTAACATTTTTTTGTTCATTTGGAGTTGGGGTGTTCTTAACGGCCTTAAATGTAAAGTACCGGGATTTCAGGTACATCATTCCGTTCATAGTTCAATTTGGTTTGTACATTACGCCGGTAGGATATGTGAGTGGTGTCATCAATGCGAAGTGGAAGCTTTTGTACGCATTAAACCCAATGGTGGGAGTGATTGACGGGTTCCGTTATTGTCTCCTTGGGGATGAAATTTACTGGCCTTCCATTCTTTTATCGGTCACCATTACCATACTATTCCTGGCAGGAGGTATTGCCTATTTCAGAAGAATGGAAAAAACCTTCGCAGATAATATTTAGAATATGTCTTCAATCATACAGGTTCAGAATCTTTCCAAAAGCTTTGTGATATCACACGAAGGGAAAGAGCATTACAAGGCATTGCGTGATGTTGTTGCAACAAGCGCTAAAAAGATATTTTCCTTCAGCCGCTTCCATAGAACCTCGCCTAAAACGACACGGGAAGATTTCTGGGCTTTGGACGATGTTAGCTTTGACATTGAACAGGGCGACAGGGTTGCGATTATTGGAAGAAACGGTGCCGGAAAAAGTACCCTGCTGAAAATCATAAGCAGGATAACAGAACCTACAAAAGGCACTGTAAAAATAAAAGGAAGGGTGGCCAGTTTACTGGAGGTAGGTACCGGCTTTCACCCTGAACTGTCTGGACGTGAAAATATTTTCCTGAATGGGGCCATCCTGGGAATGAGCAAAAGCGAAATCCGGAGCAAGTTCGACGAGATTGTTGACTTTGCAGAAATTGAACGCTTTCTTGACACCCCGGTTAAACGCTACAGCAGTGGCATGTATGTACGCCTTGCCTTCGCAGTAGCTGCACATCTTGAACCGGAAATATTGATCATTGATGAAGTGCTGGCAGTGGGGGATGCCCAGTTCCAGAAAAAGTGTTTGGGGAAAATGGAAGATGTCAGCAAGAACGAAGGACGAACCGTATTATTTGTGAGTCATAATATGAACGTGATAAAATCGCTTTGTAATAACGGCATTTTGCTGTCTGCCGGGCGGATTATTGAGCGTGATAATATTGATAGCCTGGTAAGCAGGTATATGGCCGGTGCCATCAACGAAGTTTCAAGGGTTTATTATCATAAAGAAGGAGGAAAGAAAATAAAAATCCAGGATATCCTTGTCAATGGCAAAAAAAATCCGCTGATCAGGATCAATGACGGGTTAACGATCACGATCGAATACGAGTCAGACAACTTTGCCGGGTTAGCAGAGTTCTTCCTGCTGTTTTATAACGACCAGGGAGATTGTATCCAGGGAATTTTCCAGGAAGATGAGAACCAGTACACCGAAGTGGTGAATGGAAAGAACAGGATAAAAGTAACATTAACCAACAATTTTATTCCCGGAACCTATATCGTGTCCGCAGGTTGTTTCGACCGGTTCAGAAATTTTCTTGATTGGGTTGAACATGCTGAACGATTTGAAATAGATGTATTGTACAGTGATAACCGGGTATATAAACCTAGAAACGGGTTACTGATGTCAAACAAAGTATCATGGCAGGCAGTAGAATAATTCATTGTATCGGGGATAGTCATGCAAGTTTTTTTTCGGGATACGATTACATACAGGATTGCTACCCTGCAATTTCACCCAATAAATACCCTCAACTTAAAGCCTATCGTTTAGGTGCAGTGTTGGCCTATAACCTGGCAAAAGAAGGCACAACCGAACAAGGGCATGAAAAGTTGCAGCAACTGCTGGGTGAATTAAACAAAGGTGATGAGCTTTTGCTTTGCTTTGGTGAAATTGACAATCGCTGTCACCTGGTAAAGCAGGCTGACCTGCAGAAGAAAACACTGGAGGAAATTGCTGTTACCTGTGTTGCCAGCTATTTTAAAGCGGTGGATGAAATAGCAGATAAAGGTTTTACCTGTATGATTTTTGGCGCTTTGCCATCCTGTAATACACACAATCCTGATTATCCCACTTATGGAACCATGGAACAAAGAAACAGATCAACCTGGTTTTTTAACGAAGCCTTGCGCAGGGAATGTGAAAAAAGAGGAATCGTTTTTATTGATCTTTTTAGCCATTTAACCCGTGATAACCGCACAAAAGTCAATTACTTTTTTGATGGTGTACATCTCGGGCAAATCGCATTCCCGTTTTTCCTGAAGGAGATATCCGGCATCCCGCATTTGGCAAACCTGTTTGCCATTGGAAGGTTTAGTATTAACAGGATGCTGGTAAGATCCCGCTTCAGGTATATTTCAATTTCGATAAAAAAGCGGCTATCCGCAGTTAAACGCATATTCTCCAAAACCGGTTCACTATCGAGGTAAACCGGTGCCACCGGCACAATATAAATTGACATTCAAAAAGAATTAATAATGACTTTATTCGAAAAGATTTCCTGGCATATCAAATTCCGCTACAACAAGATCCGGGAAAAAATCATTATCCCCCCCTATACAGAAAAGCGGAGTATCATTTTAGGCTACAAAGAAAAATATAACACCCATGTATTTGTAGAAACAGGAACCTTTTTGGGCGATACCATTGCTTTGTTTAAAAACCAGTTTAAAAAATTGATCTCATTCGAACTCAGCGAAGAGCTGGCGGCGAAAGCGGCTGCAAGGTTCAGCGAAGAAAAACATATCACCATTGTAAATGGTGACAGTGGTAAGCTGCTGGCGTCCTGCCTTGAAAAAATTGATGAACCCTGTTTGTTTTGGCTGGATGGGCATTACTCATCAGAATTTTTCATGGGCAGCGAATATATTGTCACCGCGAAAGGAGAGAAAGAAACACCGATTCTTGAAGAATTAAAGGCTATCCTGAATCACCCGGTGAAGCAGCATGTGATTTTGATAGATGATGCCCGTTGTTTTACCGGCGGTGGAGATTACCCTGCACTAACCGAACTGAAATCCTTTGTACATGGTTTCAGAAAAGACGTGGATATTGTTGTAAAAAGAGACATCATCAGGATCACCCCCTCTGCATGAAACCCACACTGAAAATTAATTTTACCGATTTCTGGCAGGGTTTCCGAAAAGACAACAACTATTTTTACAACCTGCTCAGCAGGGAATATAACCTTATTGTGGATGAAAATCCCGACCTGCTTTTTTATTCCTGTTACGGGCACGACTACCTGAAATATTCCTGCACCCGCATTTATTACATCGCTGAAAATATCCGCCCGGATTATACCGGTTGCGATTATTCCATCAGTTGCGATTTCAGCGACGATACCCGCAATTTCCGTTTTCCTTTATACGGCTATTACATTGAAGCCTATCCGGAACTGTTGAATAAGGATGTAAGTACTTTGTTCAGGCAAAGATCCAGGGAAGAATTACAGCAGGCCTGGGAGAAAAAAACGAAATTCTGCTGTATGGTGGTATCCAATCCTTCCAGTGAAAAAAGAATTGACTTTTTTAAAAAGCTCGACGCGGTAAAGCGGGTGGATTCGGGCGGAAGATACCTTAACAATATCGGTGCACCAGTAGCTGATAAAATGGAATTCATCAAAGACTATCGCTTTGTGATCTCCTTCGAGAATTCAGCGTATCCCGGTTACACCACCGAAAAAATACTGGAACCGATTTTAGCCGATTGCATCCCGGTGTACTGGGGCAACCCGCTGATCGGGCGTGATTTTAACGAAGGTCGTTTTTTAAACCACGATGCTTTCCCCAGCGAAGATGCGCTCATCAACAGAATGCTGGAACTGGAGAATGACCCGGAAAAAGCGATCGACCTTATCGCCGCACCTGCATTCCCCCGTGGACTCATTCCGCCACCTTACATTCACGACGAAGCGATACTCACCTTCATCAGGGGCATCATACAAAAAAGCGGGTACACCAAACCGGTAGCTCAAACTTATAAGAAGCAGCTACACCAGGCAAAACTGTTGTTCAACCGGTTGAATATTTTTTTCATGAAAGTTAAAAAGAAACTATTTCATTGAAGCGTTGGATAAAATACCTGCTTTACCGGCTGTACCAGAGCGGGCATTACGAAGCACGGGAACGCAATACCAGGGTAGACCGGCAACGCAAGGCAGCGCAGGCCATTTTTGATGACACGGTAAAACTGGAAGGGGCTGTATTTAAAAACCAGCGGGGCAGTAAGGAGGCCATACAAATCGGATCACATACTGTGATAGAAGGGGAGTTGCTCACTTTCAGGCACGGCGGACAGATCCAAATTGGTGAA
>CAYVLT010000057.1:0-19748 GCA_964452405.1 uncultured Ferruginibacter sp. | reverse complement strand
GTGTGCCCTGCTCGCCAACTCCGGTACCACCCCGCCATATTTTTCATGCACCGATTGGCTGGCGATGATATTGCTCAGTATCTCCCCGTTCCGGCAAATGGCTGCTGCCGTTTCATCGCAGGATGATTCAATGGCAAGTATGATCGTTGCCTTAGCATCGTTGCCAGCCGGGGAAGGAGTATAAAAATTATCATCGGTACATCCACTGCTCATGCTGCGAAAATAGTTTAACGGATTGTAAATCCGGCAAGGAGGACAAGGTTTACCAGTTAAAAAACAAAAGGATTTTTTATTTGCTGCGGATGGCGACAACAGGGTCAAGGTTGGCGGCCCGTGATGCCGGGAAGATGCCTGCGAGTATGCCCACCACCAGGCAGATGAGCACCGTGCCCAGCAGCAGGGGTATTGAAATGAATACCGGGAAATCAAGTGCTGTTAATACAAGTGATAATATGTACACGAATAAAAGCCCGAAAGCGCCGCCCATCAGGCAAAGGATGGCTGCTTCCAGCAGGAATTCAAAAAGGATGCTGCTTTTTTTTGCGCCGATGGCCTTCTTGAGGCCGATCACGCTGGTTCTTTCCTTAACGGTTACAAACATGATATTGGCAATGCCAAACATACCCACGATCAGGCTGATCACCCCGATGATCGCTCCAACAATATTCACGGTGCCAAAAAGATCTGTGATGGCTTTGCTGAATGCCTCCACGCTGTTGAGTGAAAAATTATCTTCCTGCGTTGGGGCCAGCCGCCTGATCTGCCGCATGATGCCCTCCAGTTCGTCTATCAGTGCCTGTGAGGGAACAGCTTCTTTACCTTTTACAATGATCACCGGGTTGCTGTTTTCCTCGTCCACCAATTGCTTACACAGTTTATAAGGGATCATCACACAATTATCATAATCCCAACCCACAAAATTTTTACCTTCTTTTTTGATCACGCCCACAATCGTAACCCGTTTGCCCTTGATCTCAAAATCCTTTCCCAGGGCCCGGTCTGCGCTTCCATATAATTTCTCCGCATTGTCGTACCCGATCAACCCCACCGGGCTGCCGCTGTTGAATTCGGCTGATGAAATATATCGCCCCGTTTCAAAAGTCAACGGCTGTATCACCGTTTGCGCTTCCACGATCCCGTAAACAGATGCATCGGAGATCATATCATCTTTATAAATGAGGTTGCCGGCTGTACGCATCAGGTAGGTAACATCTTCTGCAAGCGAAGAACGCTGCTTGATCATGGCCACTTCCGCATATTTCATCACCGGCCTGGCCCGGTATTTCCAAAAAGGTTTGTCGGGGCCGCCACTATAGTCCCATTTGTCTACATAAATAGTGTTGGTACCCAGGGTTTTTACTTCTGCCTGGATATTTCTTTCAAGACTTCCCACTGTTGCCAACACGCCAATGATACAGAAAATACCGAAGGCAACGCCGGTAAGACTAAGCGCCGTGCGGAGTTTGTTTACCCGCAACTCCTGGAAAGTGAGCCGCAATGAGTTGCCTAATATGTTCAGCGTTTTGCGCATGCATCAAAAATACTGTAAGATTTTTATTGTGTGCTTACAAATATATAAGTGGCGCCGCTGCATGCCAGGTGACTGCATGCACAAAGCCCGGCAGTGAGGTCACCGCCGGGCTTTTCATCAGGACTGCACTATTCTTTGATGAAACTGGTTGATTGAATTGCGCCCGAAGGCAGGATGAGCGTGAAAATGTAAGTGCCGTGCACCAGGTTGGCCACATTCACCTGGTTGTTTTGCAATTTGCCGGTCGCCATTCTCATGCCATTGATGCTGTTGATGATATAACTGCTTCCTGAATAATCATCGTCAGCAGTTAAAACGAGGTGCTCGCCAACCGGGTTTGCCAACAGCGTCAAAGTTTGTTTCGCAGAAAGATTAACGGCAACTATTTTACTATAGGTAACAGCGCCATCCCTGTCTGTTTCTTTTACCCGGTAATAATGTTTCCCGGTAAGGATATTCAGGTGTGTGTAACTGTAGTGTTCGCCATTGGAAGCATTCATGGCAGCAACTGTTGCAATGCTGCTGAAACTACTTCCATCGGTACTGTGTTCAATTGTATATTCGGCGGTATTTATTTCCTGTGCTGTTGCCCAGTTGATCAAAATGCCGTTGCTGGTTTTTTCTGCAGTTACTGATGTGATGAGTACCGGTACCGGTGCCGCTTCGGTGATGGTGATATTCACTGAGGGAGCAGGGCTATCGCCGCTGGTGCCGCCATTGCCGTTTACGGCCATGCCTTCAGCCCAAAAAGTTACACTTCCTGTACCTGCCACAGGGGCAGTCCATGGAATATTCACACTGTAATAGGAGGGATTGGTACCGGTTGCTGTACGGGCACTGGTTTGCTCCACGTAGTTTCTGCCGCCGGCAGTGGTGTTCCGGCTACCGGTGGGCATGGTTCCCCATTTGTTGATATTAATATGCGTGGTACTGGTGGCACACATGGCATTGAATGCATACTTAGGTGTACCGGATGCACTGGTGATTCTAATGTTGAAGGTGTAGGATGACCCGGGAACATATTGGGTAACGGGCACACCACCACTGAGCAAGGAAATAGTGGTGGTGGGATTATAAGTGCCACCGCTGTGGCAGCCGCTCTGGCTGCAGGTTCGGCCACTGTTGTCCCAGGATGCACCGGTGTAGCCGAGCCCCAGGTTGGCCGAAGCGCCACTTGGATAATTGTTGGATTGATTGGTGCAGTTCGACCGGTTTGACCTGAAGCCAACCGATATCACAAACGTTGTTGCCACCAGTAAAGTGATGAGGTAAATTTTCGGTTTCATGTTTTTGTTTTTGTATGTATAAGCATCTTTTTACTTTCCTGTCCGGCAAATATTCTGCGACAGGGCTCCCAAAAGGCGCCCGGCAAATTGCAGCGAATCGCCGTTTATCTACTGGTGGAGGGTTTTCGGGTGGGTAACAGTCCTTTAATCAGTACCGTTGCTAAAAGCCGCGAGGGCTTTCGTCATAGGTGTACGTACCGGGTACAAATGTTGCCTGCCGGCCATTCAGCGCTCCTGCAATGATGCAGTAATCAGGCTCCGTCATCAGCCATTGATTCTTACCGATGTTCCGTTCACCGTTACCGTATATTGTTTCAGGGAAGATTGTGCAGGTCCCTGTGTTACGGTGCCGGTATCGGAATAAGTGGCTCCATGCCTGGGGCAAAAGAAACGGTCGTTGCCAGCCTGGTACACAATGGTGGCGCCTTCATGTGAACAGGCTTCAGATATCGCAATGATCGATCCCGCCAGCGTTTTTGCAATAATCACCCCGTTGGCATATACATAACCGCCGGCAGTTTGCAACGCAGCGTAGGCGGGTTGAGAAAGGTCGATGGTGAAATCGACTGACGGTGCATTACTGCTGCCGGGCGAACTTTTTTTACATCCACCCAGGCAGGCACTTAATACCAGCGCCCCGGTGGAAGCGCCAATGGCTGATAAAAATGCTTTCCTGTCCATAGCAACTTTGTTTATTTTGATTTCGCAACGGTGAATACACGTGATAAATTGAATCCGAACCTGATCTCGCCTTTACCCCAACTGTTGGTGGTATTGGTGATGAATGCTTTTTCGTTCATGCCGGTGGAATTGGAAAAATGTAACTGGAAAACGTGCCCGCCGGTTTCAATATCGAAGCCGATGGAAAGTGGATCTTTATAAACAGATTTATCCAATCCTTTTACCACGTAATGATAATCTACCACGAACGCAGTTCTTTTTGAGATTTTAAAGCGGGTGCCGATGCCCAGCGCATACACATCATTCGGCATGGTGGAAAGTGGTTGCAGGTTCGTATGCACAAATGTGGGCGACAGTTGCAGGCTGAACCTTTCACTGAACTTTCTTCCCAGGATGATCTCGTTATAAAATGCCAGCCTGCTGCTGAAGTAATTTTTTCGGGAAGGATCGGCCCAGGGCACCGTGGTAAGGGTACTACCGGTTACGAGTACCACAGAAACCGGTGAATGGTGCTTCCCGCCTTTTGATTGCCAGATGGCCCGGTATTTTAAAAATCCATCCCACTCTTTTGCCACATTACTCCTGCCGAAACCTACGGTGAGATTTTTGCCAAGACCATAGTCGAAACCGAAACGCATATTGGCCTGGTCAAAGCCGCCAAAGCTGGTGTTTACAGCACCAAAGCGGTGCAGTATCCTGAAATCAAGCACGCCCTTGCCGAGAAATTCCATGGAGTGGCCGTTGATAACACGGGTGGATTTGAATGCATTGGTAACATATTCTTTTTGGTTGTCGTCTTTTGTGTTTACAAGCGACAACAGGTCGTCCTGTGCAACAACGGTGGTGGCGAGGGAAACAAAAAAGATCAGCAGTAAGTGCTTCATTGGTTAAGGTTGATTATTTTAAAATTGCGTAGTTGCAGTTCACTTTTATCCTGGCTGTTTTTGAAATTTTATCTTTCACCAGGCCCGGGATGGAAATATTAAAATCTTCGAGGGTTACCGTGAATTCAGCATTTGCCGTTACGGTTTCGCCGCTCACTTTGAAAGTGCCGGTTGTTTCAATTTCTTTTTTTACGCCGTGAATCTCGATCACGCCTTTCACCACTGCCGGGTAAGTGCCGTCTTTCTGGAAGTTTATTTTATCCAGGTTCATGATCTTTCCCTTGAAAAGCGATTTTGAATATTTGTCGCTCTCCATATAGTTCTCATTAAAATGTTCCATCATCAAAGCGCTCTTGAATTCAAATCCTTTTACGAGCAACCCGAATTCGATCTGCCCGCTTGCCGCGTCAAATACGCTGGTGGTGCTTTTGTTGGTGCCATCGATGGCTTCCAGTACGGTGCCTGCTTCAAAATAAACGGTGCCGGTTTTGGTGTAGTAGCGTTTTTGGGCTGTGCTGACAGACACCATTGAAAAGGTTGCGATTACCAGGAGTATTTTTTTCATGTGAATGGTTTTATTTGATGATGCTGCATTTGTTGAGTACGATATCCATCAGTTTGCCGGTGCAGTTCCCTTTGATGGTTACGGTAGCGCCTTTGTCAAGGTCTTTCACAGTAGGTGCTTCGTCATTGTAAAAACTACAGGTGATGTTGGTCATGGGGTCATTGCCATCGAGAAATACAGTGGCCTGGCCCGACGGATCAACCTTAACTTCTGTAACCGTACCTGTAACGGCCACTACCTTGTCGAGGTATTTTTTATCCGCGGCTGTTTCATCTTTGTTGTATTCCGTCACCATATCGTGGGCCGGTATGGTAAATGCTGCGGATTCTTTCCTGGTATCGGCCGGCTTTTTATTGTAGAGATAAAATCCGTACCCCGCTGCCATGAAGAACAGTATCGCAACGGCTGCCAGCGCTTTTTTCCATTTTTTCATAGTTGTAAGTTTAATTATTAGGTGTGCCGGAACTGATCCAGCAGGATAGTATGTTTATTTCGGTGGCGGTAAGTGGTGTGCCTGCGGGCATAGTTTTTTCAACAATGCTGCGCTGGTTGATTCTTGCTGCCAATGCCGATACTTCTGTATAAGATTCAAGCACTGCACCGCCTGCAGCAGTGGCGGCATCATGACAACCACTGGTGGCACATTTGCTCTGAATGATCGGGGACACATCTGTGCTGTACTTTGCCGGGTTACTGGCACAATCGGTGTTGGAACCGGCAGGATACAACAGGTCGGCTTTGTCATAATAACAGCCAGGCAACGCCAATAAGGCTGCGGCGAAAATGAACAGGTTGATACTTTTTTTAAGCATGGGTATTTGCTGTTTTAATAGTTAATTGTTGGGTGCCCCGGCCTCGATCCATTTGCGCACCTGTGTGATTTTACAGTCAGATAATCTGGAACCGCCCTGGGGCATTGCAGAATAATCAGGCAACTGCTGCATGCTTCCCAAAAGCCGCTCGTACAATACAGCCGAAGCCACACCATCGTAGTTTGAAAAATCATAACCGCCGCCCGTTAAAGAAGCATTGTGGCAGCCCACACAAAAGGTGTTCATCATTGGTGCGATGGCGCCTGAGTAAGTAAAGTTGGTGGTGTCGCATTCTGCGCAGGAATTGTTCAATGCTCCCTGGTTGATCCATTTATAGATAATATCTTTTTGCGCCTGCGTAAAAGCGGGTACTGGTGACCGTGGCATCCGGTCGCTGCCGGAAGCGTTCAGTACTTTATACAGCTTGCTCACTGAAGCATTGAAAGGAATGATACCTCCGGTGTTCACAATCGCAGAATAGGAGGTGAGGATCACTCCTTCTTTGTGCGAGTCGGCGCTGTGACAACCACTCATAGCGCAGCTGCTGTTGAGCAGTGGTTGTACGGTATTTTGAAAATAGGCCGTGTCCGGACTGCAATCCGGAACGGTGATCACCGGTGTGTTGTCAGTTACCTTCAGGTACGGTATCTCGTGCTTGCAGCCCGTAATAAAACCGGCTGCAGTAAAAATAAGAGCGCAAAAAAAGATCAGTCTTTGTTTCATAATTGACGTGGTTTCAGAACAGTTTTTCAATTGCAATAATGGTGCATTTATATGCACTGATATCTTAAAAAATACTCATTGGTACAATTCAACTGCTGAACAGAGCTTTCTGTATGCTGAGCAGAAATATTGTTATTGGTGTATTCGTAAAAAAAAAGAAACCGGTTGCCCGGTTCCTTTAATCATCCTGACTAACGGATTTAAAACGGACAGGTTTTTAACCGTATATTGGAATTGATGATTGCATTACAAAAGATGGAGACTGGACAGGTGTAATAATTGACCCAATGTTAATGAACTTCAAAAAGCCATTAACAACTAAAATACCCAGTAGTATTTTAAAGGCGCTGAACGGAATAAATTAACTGCTGAATGCTTGCCTATACCTCTCCCAACAGCCATTTTTTAAATTGGGCGGTGCGCTCAAAACTGGTGATGGTTTCGTATGTGGAGGCAGGTTGCAGGGTAAGTTCGATACGTTGTTTACTGGCAGGCACCATTTTTACGATGGCGGACAGGCTCACAATAAATTGCCGGTTAATGCGGAAAAAAGTTTTGGGATTCAGGCATTTTTCGAGTGACTCCAGCGAAAGGTCAATGATATATTTCTGGTTGTTGAAAGTGGTGAGGTACACCATTTTGTTTTCTGTGTAAATAAAAGCGATATCAGTATCGTGCACCAGTTTAATTTGCGCACCTACGTTGATGATAAAACGCTCCTGGTATTGTTTTGACACCACGGGCGGCGCAGCCTGGCTGGTCTTGCTTTCGGCTCCCGGCCGTTTATTCTTATTATCATACCGTTGAATCGCTTCTTTCAGATCGGCCGCTTTCACAGGTTTCAGCAGGTAGTGCAAGCCTTGTGCCCTGAAAGCTTCGAGGGCATACTTGTCATAAGCGCTGATAAAAATCACCGGCACTTTTTTCTCCATCCGGCTGAAGATATCAAAGCTCAAACCATCAGTAAGCTGTACATCTGATAATATCAGGTCGGGTAATTCATGTTGCTCTAGCCAGTCAATGGTTTCACCGATACCATGGCATTTGCCCACGATCTTTTTTTCGGGGGCCACTTCGTGAATCATTTTTTCCAATCTTTCAATGGCATTTGGTTCATCTTCGATGATCAGTAAACGCATGCGTGGTTCAGGTTTTTTTTAGCGGTATTATAATATTGAATTCTGTTTCGCTCACGATCAGTTTAACTTCCTGCCCGGTGAGCAGCTGCACCCGTTGCCGTATATTGTTTAAGCCTGTGCCGGTGGATTTGGCTGCCGGCTCCTGGCGGTTGATGTTGTTGCTCACCAAAAGAAAAGATTGTGCCGATTCTATTTTAATGCTGAGCGGTTGTTCCGCACTCACTTTGTTGTGTTTAAGCGCATTTTCAGCCAGCAACTGAAGGGTGAGTGGCGGAATGCCTGCCTTGAAATCATCAGGGTTAACATTCAACTGGAGTTGAAGATTGTCGCCAAATCTTTTTTGTTGCAGGTAAATATAATTCTGCAACAGGTGCAGTTCCTCCTTCACTGTTACCATCTCCTTGTCCTGCATCAGCAGTATCTCCCGGTAAAAATCAGAAAGCTTTTCAGCATATTCCATCGCCATTGATTTGTCCTTGTCGATAATGTTCATCAGCGTGTTAAAGCTGTTGAAAAGGAAATGCGGATTCAACTGGTTACGCAGCATCGATAGTTCTGCCATCAGTTGCTGGTTTTCTTTTTCCTGCTTAAAGTTGAGCATCCGCACCCGTAAGCGCACGAGGTAATAAATGCTGATGGCTGCCAATGAAAGTACCAGGATGGTGAACCAGGCAGTTTTCCAGAAGGGTTTTAAAATGGTGAAACTATAGTGGAGTTCGGGTGAATACCTGAAATCTTTGTTGAGTGATGTTTTTACTTTAAAAGTGTAATGTCCCGGTGGAAGCTGGGGAAAAGTGATGATATGATCTTTGGTGTTGATCCATCCTTTGCCATATCCTTCCAGCTCATATTGATAATTCAATGCATCGGGGTTGATGTACCAAAGGCCTGCATAGTCAAATGTGAAATGGTTTTGATTGTAATGAAATGTTTTGCCATCCGCGTTGCCAATTGATTTAAAAAATAATTGTACGTCGTTCATCACCAGTTGCGGCAACTGGTTAAAGTTACTGTCTGCCGGGTAATACCGGATAATCTTATCTGCGCTGCCGATTAATATGGAATGGTCCGGCGCTTTGCAACAGGCATTTATTTGTGGTTTGATATTTTCAAAACCACTTTCTGCGCCATAAAAAGTAAAGTGTTCCCTGCTGATGTCAAATACCTCCAGCCCGTCTGGATGCGATAACAGCAATGATCCGTTGTCGTCAGCAACCACGTTGATGATCTCGTTATCGTCCATCCCGTTGCGGATGGTATATTGTTTAAACCGGAAACCATCAAAACTGAAAAGGCCTGAATTAAGGCCGCTGAACCAGGTGTTGCCAAAATTATCCTGCGTACTGGTGTACACAATATTTTTTTCAAGCCCTGGAATCCTGTTGAAATATTCAAAGCCGGTGTTGGCAAGTTTTGTGAGCCCGCTGCCATCCGTTGCAAACCATTTGTTGCCAGCGGCATCAATGGAAATATTGTACACGTAGTTATTGTTGAGACCGTTTTGTTTGTTGTAGTTTTCAAAAAGAGGCCGGTCGTAACCCAGGTCGATCCTGGTGGCTCCACCCAATGTTCCCAGCCAGATCTCGTTACCCCTGCCGGCGATGGAAAAGATATTATTATCGACAAGACCGTTGGCTACCGTATAATTTTTCACTACTCCCGTCAGCGGGTCAAATTGAAAAAGACCGTAGTTATAAGTGCCGATCCAGATCCGGTTTCGCTCATCAGCATACATCGACACCACAGATGAATAATCGATATTGGTAAGCCGGCCGAGTTTTTCAACCGGACTATTATTGTTTTGCTTGGTGAAAATTCCTTTGCTGTTCGCAAACCACAACCGCCCGGCCTGGTCGGTGGTGATCGCTTTTACAGGGTCTTGCCATGGCAGGGGAATTTCAATGGTTTGAAACCGGTTACTGTTGGCGAGGAACAGCATGTTGTCAGCAATCACCCACACCTGCTCATCTGCATCCAGCAGTAACTGTTGTACCGCATTTATCTTTTTGTTGCGGGCTGGCATCATTTTATTCAGGCCCTGCAGGCCGGGATGCACTTCCACGATGCCACTGTCTTCTGTAGCAATGAATAATTCCTTTCGCATCGGCAACACATCGTTCACCTGGCCAAAGCGCCAGTTCTGCAATACTTCGGGAACTGTAATGGCGGCAGACTTTTTATCAAAACAACAAACGCCTTTGTCTTCCAGCGCAATCCAGATATTACCCTGGCTGTCTTTTTTCAGGCTCTTTACAATGTTATCCGGCAACCCGTTTTGCTCATTCAGCACGCGGAGCATTTTTTTTCCTTTCTCTACACTGCAGATGGAAATACCGAGGTCGGTGGCAGCCCAGATATGGTGGGCATCGTCTTCCAGCAGATCGTACACATCCACATCTGACAATCCATCAGCCAGGTTAAAGCGGTAAAGCGTATCATTGGCATAACAAAATATCCCTTCCCCGTAGGTGCTGACCCACATCCTGTTTTGATGATCAAAAACAATGTCGGTGATCCTGGTTTTTGGCAGCCCATGTGCCGACCGGAATCTTTTCGCTTCCTGCTGATCAACATATCCCAAAATGCCATTGGAATGTCCCATCCATACAATACCGTCATTGCTCTGCCCCATGCAACTCACTTCATTGTTGTTGTTATCAAGGTAGCGGAATGAAACGCCATCGTACCGGCAAAGTCCCATATTCGTGCCCAGCCACATTACCCCGCTTTTATCCTGGAAGATTTTCTGCAGCTTGGCTCCTTTTTTTTCCTTGTCGTACACAATGGTTTTAAAAAAAGGCGCCTGGGCCTGCAGGGTTAAACCAGCGGTGATGGAAGCGACAAACAACATTAATATCAAAACATTCCTGGTCAAACTTATTTCCTGAATTTTACGCTCACGTCAATTTTAATTTCTTCCGCAATTTTTTCATACACGATCTTCGGTACTTTGATGTTAAACTCATCCAGCCTGATGCTGAAGGCTGCGTTTATATCCACGTTATTCGGCGTTACCACGATCGTTCCCTTGATGATCTTTTCCAGCTTAACCCCGTGGATCGTAAAACTTCCTTTGGCCCTTACGGTATAAGTGCCGGGTACTGCATAATCCACCTGCTCAATAAATTTACCGGTAAAGGTTGCGGTTGGCAATTTCTCCGTTTCCATATAATTTTCATGAAAATGCTCCCGTTGCAGGTCGTTATTAAAACCCTGGAAGGAGATGACCGGAAGGGCAAATGCAAAAGTGTTGTTTGACTTGTCAATCACCGCTTTCAATTTTACAGAACTTGCCCTGATGGTTTCTAAAGGAGCTTCCGATACAAAGGATACTTTCCCGTTTTCAGATGAAAGGATGGAAGATTGGGCCACTGTAATAAAAGGTTTCAACCATAAAAAAATTGAAACGAACAGGAACGATATGATGGGCTTTTTTATCACCAGGTAAACTTCCGCCTGCCAAATATTGGTGTCTGCACGCAGGCTGTGTTCAGATGCCGGCAAAAGGTAATAAAAATAATTATTGATTGCAGGCGATGGTTGCACTATAAAGCACCTGCAGCCGATAATGTTCTGTTAACAGGCATTTTCCAACGATTGCGTTAGCAAATTCCTGCATAAAATTTGTCCTCATTTTCTCAAAGGTGTTGGTGAATAGGCTGCCGGTAGTGGATGGCAGGCAGCCAACTTGCAGGTATTCGTTCCTGTTAGCTTCAATATGCCGCAATAAAAAAGCCTTTCACAGGTGGAAAGGCTTTGGTATGAAAATGAAGTTTATCAGCTGTTTGCTGTTGCCAGTTTTTTCCCAAATACCACCAGGTGAATGGCAGCAAAGGCCAGGGAAATGTAAAGCAGGATCCTGTCAGCGTCAAATCCTACCGAATACTGGTGCAGGAACCCTACCACCACCAGCAGCAGGCTGAGTGCGAGGCCGGTGATATTGGCGGTACGCATACCCTTCCGGTTGGTAGTACCATTACCAAGCTTGCTGTGGCGGGCGCCATATACCAGGTAAATATCCATGCCGATCAGCATCCACACCAACAAACGGATCCAGGTATCCATCGGGAGAAACACCATCATGAAGAGGCAAACAGCAATACCAAGAATTGGCACCAATGGTACCATCGGCGTTTTAAATGCCCTCGGCAGTTCCGGCATTTTATTGCGCATCACCCACACGCCGATACATACCAATATGAATGCAAACAAGGTTCCGATACTGGTCATTTCACCTACCACGCGGGCAGGTACAAAAGCTGCAAAAAGACTTACGAATATCATGAACAACGTATTGCTCTTTGCCGGTGTTTGGGTGGTGGGGTTTACCGCAGAAAAAACTTTAGGGATCAATCCGTCTTTGCTCATGCTGAAAAATACGCGGCTCTGTCCCATCAACATCACCAGTATTACGGAAGAATAGCCGGCGAGTATGGCTACAATGATGGCCCGGTTAAGCCAGGGATAGTCAGGCTGGATAACGCCGGCTGCATTTGCAGTGCCCATATGATCAATTGCGATGGCAACAGGAGCAATACCATCTTTTCCAGCAAAAGTGGTATAGCTGGTTACACCCGTCATTACATGTGCAAACAGGATGTACAAAATAGTACAGATCACCAGTGAGCCAAGGATTCCCCAAGGCATATCTCTTTTTGGATTCTTTGCTTCCTGGGCCGCCGTGCTCACGGCATCAAACCCGATATAGGCAAAAAACACGATCGCGGCCGCTCTTACAATTCCACTGAATCCAAACTCGCCAAACTTGCCGGCATTATCCGGTATGTAAGGATGATAGTTATCGTTCCTGATATATTTCCAGCCAAGAAAAATAAATACCAGCACCACCGAAATTTTCAATGCCACAATAACGGCATTGACGGTAGCGCTTTCTTTCGTGCCTTTCATCAGCAACAGGCTCATGAGTACAATAATAAAAACGGCTGGCAGGTTGATGATACCCCCATCCCAGGGACCTACCACCAGGTACTGTGGCAGGTGAATATCGAAACCCTCCAAAAATTTAATGAGGTAGCGGCTCCAGCTGATACCAACGGTTGCTGCACCTACAGCATATTCCAGCACAAGATCCCACCCGATGATCCAGGCAATGAATTCACCCATGGTGGCATAAGAATAGGTATAGGCACTTCCCGCAACGGGAATCATGGACGCAAATTCTGCATAGCACAATCCTGCGAATAAACAGCCCAATGCAGCTACGATAAATGAGATGGTAATGGCAGGTCCGGCATGGTTGGCCGCAGCCATCCCGGTAATGGAAAACAAACCGGCGCCGATAATTGCCCCAATACCCAATGCGATCAAGCCGCCCGCACCCAATGTCTTTTTTAATGTATGGCTGCCGGTTTCACCAGCTTCTTCCATCAAGGCAGACATGGGCTTCTTTACAAATAAACTCATAGTGTGTTGTTGGTTTTGGTAAGTATGGTCCGATGCTTATCGGGTTGGAAAAATAAGCAATAAATCTTAATCACCCAATCCACGCTGTTTTTTTGTGAGCAGCGGTTGATAACAACCATTAAACATTATATTGCAAAACCAACCCATTGTTTTACAAAGGATGGCTGCGGTTGCAGGAATCACTCACAGGATTTATGGAAGTATCAAAACGTAAAGGCAACAGGCTCACCCTGTATATCGGCATCGCACTGCTGGCTGGTATTGTATTGGGGTTTGTGATCGACAAAAGCCTGGTAGGCAACGAAAATGAAAAGATCGCACACGCTGAATCGCAACTGGCATCCATCCAAAACAGGTTGTTACAATTTGGAAAAGTGAAAGACAGTGCCCTGCTTAATACCCTGCAGGTAAAACAACAAACGTTCAGCACACAAAAGAAAGCGGCAGAGCAATCACTGCTCCGGAGCGATGATGGGGAGGAAAATTTTTTATTGATCGCAGCCCTTGAAGATTCAATCAGCCGGGTAAACAACGAAATAGCCGCACAAACAGATACGCTCGGCAGCGGGTATAAAATACTGCGTCAACAACAGGCATTGGTTACCCTGCAAAAAAATGAACAGCTAAAAGCCCGGGATAAAAAACTCGAATGGTTTACCCTGTTGCCGGATATTTTTTTACGATTGATAAAAACCATTGTTTCCATCCTGGTATTTTCCACGGTAGTGGTGGGCGTGGCAAAGCTTGGAGATATCAAGGCAGTGGGCCGTATTGGTGTTAAAACACTTTTATGGTTTCTCAGCGCTTCCTTTTTGAGCTTGTTGCTGGGAATGGTATTGGTAAATGTGTTTTCTCCCGGTACATCCATGCACCTGGCCCTTCCTGATAGTCACCTCAATACCGGCATCGATAAATCAACGCTTTCAGTAAAAGAGTTTTTCTACCACGTGTTCCCGGCAAATTTCATCGACGCCATGGCGAAGAATGAAATTTTACAGGTAGTGGTATTCTCTCTCTTCTTTGGTGTTGCCACGGCATCATTGGGCGATATTGCCCGGCCGGTGGTAAAAGGACTGGATGCAACCGCACATATTATTTTAAGGGTTACCAGTTATATCATGAACAATTTTGCAGCCCTGGCCGTATTCGGAGCGATGACGGCCATCATTGCAAAACAGGGTTTGGGTATTCTCACCACCTATTCGGTTTTTATCGGGGAGTTTTACTTGGGCTTGCTGTTGCTGTGGATCTGCCTGGCAGGAGCCGGTTATTTTTTTGTAAAACAACGGGTGTTTACATTGATGAAAAGATTGCGGGAGCCGATATTGCTGGCTTTCAGCACCAGCAGCAGCGAGGCAGCTTTTCCCAAAACTATGCTGGAACTGGAACGCTTTGGATGCAATGATAAAATTGTAAGTTTCGTGTTGCCATTGGGTTATTCGTTCAACCTCGATGGCAGCATGATGTACATGACATTTGCCTCCCTGTTCATCGCACAGAGTTATGGCATGCACCTGGCACTGGCAACACAAATGACCATGCTGCTGGTGCTCATGCTCACCAGTAAAGGTATCGCCGGGGTACCGCGTGCATCGCTGGTGGTGATTGCGGGAACGCTGGCTACTTTTAATATACCCGAAGCCGGCATCGCCCTGCTGCTGGGAATTGATCCCTTGCTGGACATGGGAAGAAGTGCCACCAACGTGGTAGGCAACAGCATCGCCACCGTGGTGGTGAGTAAAATGGAAGGAGAGTTGGGGCACGGCCACCACCATCACCAGTAATTTTTTGTTTTGTAGTTTCGCTGTTCACAATAACCGGCGATTGTTTAAATTATTATGATGAGGAATAAATTATTGTTTACCTGTTTGTCGTTGTTTGTTTTCTTTTTCAATGGATTTTCCCAGGATGCCACCCTGCATTTTACCCTGCAGAACCAATACGAGGGTGCGGTGAAAAATGCAACCGTTACAGTGATCCCGGGCGGAGAAACAGTAACAACCGATAAAAAAGGAAAACTTTCTTTGCATGCCGGTACAAGTGATTTTATCAGGATCGATCATGCAGGCTTTGACACGGCAGCTATTGCCCTCTCCGGCATCAGCAGCGATGGCATACTGAAAGTGAATAAGAAATTTACCTGGGTGGATCTGCTTACGCCGATGTTCTACATCATCAACGGTGGATTGTGGCTCATCCTCTTTATTATATTTGCTGAAACCGGCTTATTCGCTGGTTTCTTTTTACCTGGCGACAGTCTGCTTTTTGTAGCAGGTATCTACAATCGTGAACTCATCGGCACTCTCTTCCCCTTTATCGGTAACGACTATGCGCAACTGGCGTTGCTATGGCTGCTGATTTCAATCGCGGGAATTTTAGGCAATACCGTTGGATATTGGTTTGGAAGAAAAGTTGGACCGGCCATGTATGGTTGGAAAGACAACCTGCTGTTTAAACAAAAATACCTGCAGGAAGCACATGATTTTTATGAAAAACATGGAGGTTGCGCCATCATCTTCGCAAGATTTTTACCGATCGTAAGAACCTTTGCGCCAATCGTTGCCGGCATTGTGCAGATGGACCGTAAGAAATTTAATTTTTACAATGTAGTGGGTTGCGTGGCCTGGGTATTGAGCATGCTCGTAGCGGGTCACTTCCTGCAAAAATGGATCCTGTCGCAGTTCGATTTCAACCTGAAAGAGCACCTGGAGGTGATCGTGGTGGGTATCGTTCTGGTAACGACGGCCCCCGTACTGATGAAATTAATTTTCAGCAAAAAGAAATCATAAACGACTTGCTGCCTGCATATGAATAAACGTTCCGGTTCAATTTTCTCAATTGCGGTCCTGGTAGCTGCGTTGGGGTACTTTGTTGATATTTACGACCTGCTGCTGTTTGGTATTGTACGGGTGGAAAGCCTCAAAGGGCTTGGACTTACCGGTGATGAGATCAATACAAAAGGGGAATTCATCATCAGTGTACAAATGATCGGCCTGTTGGTAGGAGGGGTGATTTGGGGCATCATGGGCTATAAAAAAGGACGGCTGAGCGTGTTGTTCGGATCGATCCTCCTGTATTCCATTGCCAATGTTTTTAACGGGTTTGTACATACCACAGGGCAGTATGCCCTCGTACGATTCATAGCCGGCGTGGGTTTGGCTGGCGAACTGGGAGCCGGTATCACACTGGTATCTGAGCTGGTAAGCAAGGAAAAGCGGGGACTCAGCACTTCCCTGGTGGCAGGCATCGGGCTTACCGGCGCCGTGGCAGCGTTTATCGTTTCAGAAAACTTTAACTGGCGTATCTGTTATTTCATTGGAGGAGCACTTGGCTTTTGCCTCCTGCTGTTGCGCATCTCGGTGTATGAAAGCGGTATGTTCACCGCCACTAAAAAGCAAGCCGTTGCAAGAGGTAATTTTTTCATGTTTTTCAACAACCGTACCCGCTTTAAAAAATACATGCTCGCCATCCTCATCGGCCTGCCCACCTGGTATGTGATCGGTATCCTGGTTACTTTTTCAAATAAGTTTGGTGAACAGTTCGGCATCAACGGTACCGTGTACCCCAAAACATCCACCATGTGGGCTTACGTGGCCATTTCGGTAGCTGATGTGTTGGTGGGATTCGTGAGCCACTGGTTGCAAAGCCGCAAAAAGGCGTTGTATATATTTTATGTTTTCACCATCATCGCCATTGTTTTTTTCTTTAACCAGTACAATGGCACCCCGGCAGGCATGTACGTGATCTGTGCAGCCCTGGGCTTTGGCACCGGCTTCTGGGCCATCTTTGTTACAATGGCAGCAGAACAATTCGGCACCAACCTGCGGGCAACTGCGGCTACCACTGTGCCGAATATGGTAAGAGGATCATTGCCGCTCATGCTCCTGTTGTTTAACGGTTTGCAGTCGTTGTCATTCAGCTATGTCACCGCAGCATGGATCACAGGCGTCATCGTAATGCTGATTGGAATACTGGCAGCCATTTTTACCCAGGAAACGTTTGGGAAGGACCTGAACTACCTCGAGGTTTAAAGTCCCTGTTAAATAAATTCTAAACCAATACCACCGCGATTCAGCGCTTTATTTTTTCCTTTTTTTTACAATATGAAAACAGGGAGTCTCCTTTTGATTTGCTGTGCAGTGCTGGCTACCGCCAGAGCAAACGCCCAGTCAACTGAAACCATCATCAGCTATGATGCTGCAGCAGCAGATGGCGATCACAATACCATTGCTTATTCCGGTCGGCCTAAACTTTCAGTGTCCGACTTTAAAGGAACGCCCGACAATGGCAACACCGCCGTGGCTATCACAAACTCAGGTTTTATGTTCAAAGCCGGCTTCAGGCGCTCGAACGGGCAATCGACCATGCAGGTAAAAGTGTACGCTGCATTCGATAAGCGGTTGTCGTGGATGAAAGAAAAAGGAAAAAATGACTACATTCTCCTGCATGAACAACATCATTTCGACATCAGTTATATCGGTGCAAGATGGTTCATCAAAAAAGTAAAGAAGCTCAGCTTTACACAGGATAATTACCAGGACCGCTTAAAAAAAGCTTACGAGGATGCGGTAAAAGCAATGGAAGCCCTGCAGGAAGAATACGACAGCGAAACCAACAATGGCATTGATACCGGCAAACAGGAAAGCTGGAATAAAAAAATAGACCAGTTACTGGCTTCGCTGGATGAAAGCGACTAAGCACCCCGTTTCCTTCGCTGACCTTGCAGAAATACTTCAAATTCCTGCAGGCCAAAGCTGCTGAGGTTGTTGGCTTTGGTCACCAGGGATTTTTGAGCCACCAGCACACCATACCGTACGTCATGGAAACCCTCAATCGTATGGGCATCCGGGTTTATCGAGATCAGCACATTTTTTTCCAGTGCATAATCAATATGCCTCCAGTCAATGTCCAGCCTGTTTGGATGTGCATTCAATTCAATCACCACATGGTTAGCGGCGCAGGCATCTATGATCTTTTTATGATTCACCGGGTAGCCTTTGCGGCTAAGTAAAAGCCTGCCTGTCATATGTCCCAGTATGGTGGTGTATGGGTTCTCAATGGCATTAACCAGGCGCATCATTGCTTTTTCTTCAGGCATTTTTAAATTGGAATGCACGGAAGCAATCACCAGGTCGAAGCTGGAGAGAATGGCATTGCTGTAATCAAGACTGCCGTCATTTAAAATATCACTTTCAATGCTTTTAAAAATTTTAAAAGGTGCCAGCTTTTGGTTGAGCGTATCAATATATTGATGTTGCGCCTTCACCCGTTCTTCGTTGAGACCACTGGCATAAAAGGCGCTTTTGCTGTGATCACTGATCACCAGGTATTCAAAACCTTTTTCAATAGCGGCTACGGCCATCGCTTCCAGGGTATTGCTGCCATCGCTCCAGTCGCTGTGACTGTGAATGATCGCTTTGATGTCGCCTGGCTGCAGCGGATCCGGTAATGCGCCTTTTTTGGCACGATCAATCACCGCCGCTGTTTCCCTTGCGTAAGAAGGAATAAAATGAATGCCGGCCTGCTCAAATAATTTACGGTCGTCGTGGCCCTCAACCAGGTGATATGCGGCGCCAGGGAAGCTGGCGGAAAAAGCAGCCACAAATGATTCGCTGGCCGAAGTGGTGAACAGGTGTGTTTTGAATGCCGCTGTACCTGTGTAAAGGCGCAGCCTCAACCCATTGGTGAGTTTATAAAGCAGGGAATTGGATTGTTCTTCCAGCAGTTCAGGTGGGTGAGCGCTCATAAACTTTGGTTTCACCGAATCGTTATTGCTGTTTACCACGTATTCCAGTTCATCGATCACTTCGAGTTGCCGTTTATACGCACCTGTTACAAACACATTTCCTTCACCAAAAAGTTTTTCGAGGTAGGCTGTTACCTGTGGTTCTACCGGTTCAACCTGTACATATAAAAAACTGCCCTGGTTCTTAAAATAAAATTCAATCGCCTCCATTACCGCCTGCTGTGTTTTTTCACCAAAGCCTTTGTATAATTTCAAACGGTTTTCGGTGCAGGCATACAAAAGTTCACCCAACGATTCAATCTCCATTTCCTTCCAGATGGTGGCAATTTTTTTTGGTCCGATACCTTTTATGTTGAGCATTTCCAGCACACCTGCGGGCGTTTTTAAAACGAGTTCCGTGAGTGCTTTTATTTCACCTGTTTCCAGCAACTCCACAATTTTTTTTCCTGATGATTCTCCAATGCCTTTGATAGAAAATATTTTTTCCGAGGGAGTGTCTTTTAGCTCAACAGGCAGTTTGTCGATCGTAAATGCGGCTGCTGCGTACGACCTTGATCTGAAACTGTTTTCTCCATGTATGTCCATCAACTTTGATAACAATGAAAAATTTTCGGCGATCTGTACATTGTCCATGAATAGAATTTATAGAAGTTGCAACAATTGAAATGACTACTAAAAGTGGTAAAGATACAATGGCCGGATAATGTAGTGACGAACTTTTACAAGGGAAATAAATAAGCGGGGCGATAAGGGCGCAATCGGCTGAAACCTGCACCAACAAAAAGTCCTGGCGTTTTGCCAGGACTTGATGTTATTAAGTTTCTCTTTCGAAAAAAATTATTTTTTCTTAGGAGCAGCTTTCTTCGCAGCTTTTTTAGGAGCAGCTTTTTTAGCAGCTTTCTTAGGAGCAGCTTTCTTTGCAGCTTTTTTAGGAGCAGCTTTTACAGCTTTCTTAGG
>CAYVLT010000056.1:0-20171 GCA_964452405.1 uncultured Ferruginibacter sp. | reverse complement strand
CAAAAACTGATTGTTGGACCCGGCAATTAATCCGGCGAATTCTTAATGAAATGATAAAAGGCACTTAAAGTGCCTTTTATTTTTTTTGGACGTTAAACTTTCGGTAGCAAAGACTATCTATTGGCCTGTACCTTGTACCGCGATCCTGGTCGCAGTACTCTTAAAAAGTAAAAACAATAAAAATGAAAAGACTATTTGTCCTGTTCTTTGTGGCCACAGTGGCACAGCATGCTGTTGCGCAAACTTCAGAAAACACTGTTACGGATCCGCGGGCAAGCAAAGAATTTAAAGAACGCCGGCAAAAAAACCTGGATGACAAGATTGCCCTGATGAAGGAGCTTAACCTGAGTGATGAGCAAAAAGCGAAATTAAAATCGTTGAATGCCGGCATGAAGGAAAAAAAAGAAGCCATCGTTAACGACAGCAATCTCACCGAAGCACAAAAAGAAGAACAACTAAATGCAATCAGGAAACAACATACCGAAAATTTTAAGTCAGTGCTCACCGAAGAACAAAAAACAAAACTGAAAGAGATCAAAGCAAGGCGGAGGGCAATGAAAACAAAAAGAACGGATGCTGCACCAGCGTCAGAAAATCAGTAGAGGTTTCAGGTTATAGAATAAGCAGCAGGGCCGCCATTTCTGGTGGCCCTTTTATTTGGGCAGCAGTTAAGTTGTTTTGCTCTAAATTGCAGCAACCTTCATCATAAATGAAATATTATATCATAGCGGGAGAAGCCAGTGGTGATCTGCATGGCAGCAACCTGGTGAAAGCCTTGAAGCAACAGGATCCCAACGCAAATGCCAGGGCATGGGGTGGCGATAAGATGGAAGCGGCCGGTGCCACCGTGGTAAAACATTACCGCGAGCTCGCTTTTATGGGCTTTGTGGAAGTTCTGAAAAACCTGCGCACAATTTTACGGAACCTAACCTTTTGTAAACAGGATATACTTCAATATGCACCAGATGCATTGATCCTGGTCGATTATCCCGGGTTTAATCTTCGTATTGCCAAATGGGCGAAACAACAAGGCATCAAAGTGATCTATTATATTTCTCCGCAGGTATGGGCCTGGAAGGAGAGCAGGGTAAAAGCCATTAAAAGAGATGTGGATCAGATGCTCGTGATCCTGCCGTTTGAAAAAGAATTTTACCGGCGTTGGCAGTATGATGTAACCTATGTTGGACATCCGTTGGTAAAAGTGATCAATGATTTTGTTCCGGGGCCACCACTGTTTCCTGGGAAAAAACTCATTGCCTTGTTGCCCGGCAGCCGCAAACAGGAGATAATGATGAAACTGCCGATTATGCTTGCTGCTTCAAAAAATTTTCCATCCTTTCATTTTGCAGTGGCAAAAGCTCCCGGCATTGAGCAGGATTTTTATGACCAGTTACTTTCTCCGTACAGCAATGTGTCGGCGGTAGCAGGGCAAACCTATCAACTGCTGAGTGAGGCAACAGCTGCACTGGTTACAAGTGGAACCGCTACGCTGGAAACTGCGCTCTTTGGTGTTCCTGAAGTGGTTTGCTATAAGGGGGGCGCCTTGTCGTACCAGATTGCCAGGCGCCTGGTAAAAATAAAATACATCTGCCTGGTAAATCTTGTAATGGATAAGGAAGTGGTGAAGGAGTTGATACAGGATGAGCTTACTCCAGGCAACCTCACGCATGAACTCCAAAAAATTTTAACGGACGCTGCAACCATACAGCGGTTAAAAGAAGATTACCACCAACTCAACAGCATCCTCAGCCAGGGAGGTGATGCATCTGTTAATGCGGCAACCTGTATTGTTGATTTTTTAACGGGGCAGTCAGAGCGCTTTTAATTGTGCAATGGTGTTAGTGGGGTTGGCAGATTTAAAAACGGTATTGCCCGCCACCAATACATCGGCACCCGCTTCAATGATAGCCCCCGCGTTATCCAGGGTTACACCTCCGTCAATTTCAATCTTAACAGGCAATGATCTTTCGTCGATCATCTGCCGGAGCGTTTTTATTTTTTCAAACGTACGGGGTATAAA
Organism: uncultured Ferruginibacter sp.; assembly: GCA_964452405.1. Taxonomy (GTDB): domain Bacteria; phylum Bacteroidota; class Bacteroidia; order Chitinophagales; family Chitinophagaceae; genus Ferruginibacter. The sequence goes on along the minus strand of CAYVLT010000056.1, from coordinate 18,151 downwards.
TGTTTGCCCGCCAAAACCGGGATTCACACTCATGATCAACACCATGTCAATATCGCCCAGGATATCCTGCAGTAATGCAACAGGGGTGTGCGGGTTAATGGCGACACCGGCTTTTATGCCCAGGCTTTTGATCTGCTGAATATTGCGGTGCAGGTGGGGACAGGCTTCGTAGTGGATGGTTATATTGTCGGCGCCTGCTTTCTGAAAAGCTTCAACAAAATTGCCGGGCTCTTCAATCATCAGGTGTACATCACAGAATTTTTTGGTGGCCTTCCTGAAAAAATCCACCAGCATCGGTCCAAAACTGATATTGGGAACAAAACGACCATCCATTACATCCAGGTGAAACCAATCAGCTTCGCTGGCGTTGAGCATGTCGCAATCCTGCTGCAGTTGCAGGTAATTGGCGGATAATAATGAAGGTGCAATGATCGGCATGTGAACTGATGATTTAATTTTAACTAAGCGGTCTCAAAAATATAAACTGATCTTTCAATGATTCCTTACTGTATCACGCCCATTTTTGACAAGGCATCTTTTGCTTCGATGTAATCGGGCGACAGTTGCAACGCAATTTTATAACTTTCAATGGCCTCTGTTTTTTTACCCAGCTTTTCAAAACAACGGCCCAGCCAGTAGTACGCTTCGTCATAGGTTTTTTTCACCTGCAGCGCCAATTCCAGCGTTTTGATCGCCTCGTCGTAGGCGCCCATGTCGTATTCTGCAATGGCCTTTTCCCGGTAAGCAAGTGTGTTGTTGTAATCAATATTGATACATTGGTTGAAGCACTCCACGGCTTTATCTTTTTCACCGGTGCTGTTAAAATACAATCCCCTGATGAATAAACCCTGGTAAGCTGTTGACGGCCCATAAGCAGTAAGAATATTTGCCATGCCTAACGCCAGCGGATCTTTGGTAAAGGCATACAGCGTCCCAAGCGACATGATGTATTCCGGCCGTGGACTTAGTTTGATCGTATGTTCCCATGCCTTGATGGCCTGCAGGGTGTCATCATTTTCTGTAAGCAGTGTTGCTTTGATGTACCAGAGCCGTTCGTTGCTGCTGTCTTTTTGGAGGGCATAATCCGTTTCAGCAAGTGCCTGCCCATAGTTACTGTTTTCCCTGAAGTATTGAATCAGTGTTTCTTTCAATAACAATGAGTCAGGGTGTTCGGCAATAGCTTCCCGCATTTTTTTTTCCTGCTCCGGTATATTTGCCTGCCTGCTGCCCGTTGAAGATGCATCGTTGTTGTTGCAGGCAAAAATCGCCAGTGTGAAAAAGAAGAGAATGTATCTGGTCATCTTATTTGTAAAACGCAAATTTAAGCGCTTGTGCCAAGTTTACTGACAATTTTATTACAATCTTGCACCGTCCTCCTTTTAAATTTGCTGTTAAATATTCCCGGGATGAAAAAAGTATTATTCACACTATCCTTGCTCGCAGCCCTGTTTATCGTGATTGCAGCCCTGAAGCCACTGGATTTTTCAGTAACCACTACAAGGCCGCTGACAGACAGCATTCATTTTGCGGCGGAGAAACATTTTGCCAACGTGCGCCAACTCACTTTCGGTGGCGATAATGCAGAAGCTTATTTCAGTTATGATGGCAAATGGTTGATCTTTCAACGCACCAATCCCGGGCAGGGAATAATGTGTGATGAAATGTTCATTGGCAAAATTCCGGAAACAGCGGATGAAAAATTCGAACCGGTCCGCATCAGCAGTGGCAAAGGAAGAACCACCTGTGGCGCCTTTACCAAAGATGGCAAACATGTGATCTACGCCAGTACGCACCTGGCAATGGATACCTGCCCGGCGGTGCCCGACCGGAAAAAATATGGCAATAAATATATCTGGCCTTTGTACGACAGCTACGATATTTTTATGGCTGATCTCAAAGGCAATATTGTGAAGCAACTTACCCACAGCAAGGGTTATGATGCTGAAGCTACTTTGAGTCCCGACGGAAAGAAAATGATTTACACCAGCACTAAAGGCGGTGATATTGATCTGTACATCATGGATTTGAAAACGGGTCGTGAAAAACGCATCACCCATACCATTGGATATGATGGTGGCGCCTGGTTCAGTCCAGACGGTAAAAAAATTATCTGGCGGGCTTCCCGCCCTTCCACGCCGGAGGAAATAAAAGAGTATCAATCCCTGTTGGCAGAAAACCTGGTGGCGCCCACCAATATGGAAGTGTTTACTGCCAATGCAGATGGTAGTAATGTACAGCAGGTAACAGCCTTCGGCAATGCCAATTGGGCACCTGCTTTTATGCCAGACAGTAAAAGAATCATCTTCGCCAGTAACCATCAGAGTAAGAGAGGATATCCTTTCAACCTCTTCGTGGTGAATGAAGACGGAAGCGGTCTTGAAAAGATCACAGCGGAAAAAATATTTGATGCTTTCCCGATGTTCAGCCCCGATGGGAAAAAAATAGTATTCTGCAGTAACCGAAATAACGGGGGCACCCACGATACCAACATATTCATTGCCGACTGGATCGAATAATCATCCTGTATTTTGCGTTTGCTGGTTCCTGTTAGTCGGACGATTATTTCGAATGGCAGGGTGGTCATGGCTTCTCCCGTAGAAAAATGTACATCATAATTTTCCAGGCCGCAGGTATGCCTGAGTGGTGAAGCGCCTGCAGAAAGCCTGTGTTGTGAAAGGGTAAACCTTGTCATTAAATCATTGAAGCTGCTGGTTCAATAACTAATTTCCCATGGTTGCCCGGTAACGGCTACATTCAGCCCGGCTTTTACATTGCCCGACACTGCTGATAATTACCTAATTTACCAGTACAAATCAATTTTGTGAGGAAACTTCTGCCGGCAGTCTTATTGTTGGTTGTTGCGTTATATAACAGCCGGTTACTGTATGCCCAGCAATATACATTCACGTATTACAATGCAGCCAACGGGTTGCCGTCTTCAGAAATTATTTCCGTAGCCATTGATGAAAAAGGTTTTTTGTGGGTGGGCACCGTAGCAGGACTGAGTCGTTTTGACGGGTACCAGTTCAGTAACTATCAGTATGACGACAGCAACCGGTACATCGGCACAGTGAATGTGATACGTCCGGGAGCACCTGGTTCACTGTGGGTGGGCGCCAGTTCGGGGTTGTATTACATGCAGCAGGGAACACTACATAAGGTAAGCGCAGACATAAACTCACCCCAGGGCATAAACGATATTTTGCTTTCACCGGGTGGAAACATGTGGCTGGCCACCGAAAATGGCCCGGCTGTGATCGCTGAAACAAAACTCGATAAAACCGGCAGCTCAACCGCCAGGATGGATGATTTTGTGTTGCCGGGTTGGACGCATAAAAATGCTCCGATTGAACTTCGCCGCACCTTACAGGTTAAGATGGCCGCTGATGGAACCATTTTTTTCAGTCAATACAATACGGTGTACAAGCTGGCAGGCGATACATTTGAAAATGTTTACAAAGCCACTAGAAAAGAAGACCAGGTGTTATCTCTTTTCCCGGTATCAAAACGAAAGCTATATGTGAACTGTGCGCTCTCGGAAATGCATAAAGTGGAAGATGGCATCAACTATGATCTTCCTCTGCATGTTTTTTATAAAAAAGAAATTGCAGGAGATCATGAGCCGGTGTGGTATGCAGGTACTTCAGGTATTGCGTGTTTTTACCCGCAACTTGAATCTGCATCCGTTTTCATCAACACCCTGGATGAGGGTGTGATATGGCCCAGCAATGTAGTGGCAGCAGGCAAAGTGCTGTGGCTGGCAACACATGACGGTTTACTTAAAATAAAACCAGCCGTTTTTAATACCCATCAGCAAAAAAAATATGATTCCGTGCAGGAAGCGTATTCATTCATCCAGTTAAAGAATGGTGACTTTATTGAAGGAGGGAACAGGGGGCGACTTTGGAAAAAAATGGGAGACGATTTTGTGCACTACCTGCCCGGGGGCATTACCATGGTTACAAGGGCAGAAATAAGGTGCCTGCTGGAAGACCCCCGTGGCTGGCTATGGGCCGGTACCGGTTACCAGGGTTTATCTGTTTACCGGGATGGACATATTGATCATTTAACAAAAGAAAGAGACTCTTTGCATGATAATACCATTTACTCATTACTACAAGGGATACACGAAAATGAACTGTATGCCATCGGCGATCATGGAGTAAGCCTGGTTCAAGTGAATGAACAGGGAAAAATAACCGTGAAGCCTTTTTACTTCGAGGCACATATTTCCAAACATGCACAGTTTTACGCAGGGGTGCTATCACCTGGCGGTCAATTATGGGTGGGTGGTGAAGAAGGACTTTTTTACCTCGGCGGCAACAGGTTGAATGTGTTTTCCTTCAACGGTAAAACAACACCGGTGAATGATCTGAAGATGGCGGCAGACGGGTCGTTATGGATCGCCACTTCAGGACAGGGAATTCTTAAATGCCGGTTTGATAAATCAGGAATGCCTGCGTTGGAAAAGCAATACAACATGGAGGATGGCCTCAATACAAACTTATATCTCTCGCTGCTGATAGATAAAAAGCAGGATGTATGGGCTGCCAGCCACAAGGGCCTGTCCTGCCTGCTGCGGCAAAAGGGCGATAGTGTGCGCATGCTGAATTTTGATGAAGCAGATGGATTTATTTTGCCCGGTTACAACAACATAAAATTATACCAGCAGGCAGACAGTACGATCTGGGCAGGAACCACCCACGGCATTGCATCTTTTCATCCGCAGCGCCTGCACCTGTCGCCCGATCCACCGGTGGTATATGTAACAGGAGCTGCATTTTTAAACAACAGTGCGCCTGGTGGTTTACCCCCAGGTTCCTTATCGGCCAGCCCAGTCTATTCTTACGAAAACAATTCACTGGTATTTTCATATACGGCCATTGATTTTTCAAACCAGGCATCAGTGAGATACCAATACAAACTTGATGGTGCTGATGGTCACTGGCGACAGGCAGGTTTTGCAAGATCTGTTACCTACCAGAATCTTCCCGTAGGCACTTATACCTTCCGGGTGAAGGCATTAAATGGAAAAGGTTTGTGGAGCAGGCAGGAAGCCAGTTTTGTTTTTTCCATTGCACCTCCCTTCTGGCAGCGTTGGTGGTTCAGGGGCCTGTCGCTGGTGTTGATCGCAGCCGTGGTGATTGCTTTTGTTAAACGAAGGGAAAAAAGAGCTGCCAGGGCAGAGGCGGAAAAAACAGCCATTGAAGCTATGAAAGCCGTAAGCTACCGACACCAGCTCGAGATGGAACAGGTGATCAATTTTTTTGTTACCTCCATCAACCAGCAACATTCTATTGATGAGATGATCTGGGATGTAACAAAAAACTGTATCTCAACGCTTGGATTTGAAGATTGCGTGATCTACCTGTTGGATGATGAAAGAAAGGTGCTCGTGCAAAAAGCAGCTTGGGGGCCTAAAACAACGGCTGAAAACAGGATCGTTAATCCTATCGAGATCCCGTTGGGACGTGGAATTGTTGGCAGTGTTGCCCTTACTGGAAAAGCAGAGATCATCAATGATACCTCGCTGGATGAGCGGTATATCGTGGATGACGCCAGCCGCCTGGCAGAACTGGCTGTGCCTATCATGGACGATCAGAAAATAATCGGTGTGATCGACAGCGAACATTCTGCAAAAGATTTTTACACCGACCGGCACTTGTACATTTTAACCACCATTGCATCGCTGCTGGCAGGCAAGATCGATAAAATGAAAGCCGGCCAACAAGCCCGGGAAAAAGAAATTGAATTACTGAAATTAAATAAAGACCTGGCCACCTGGCAAATCACTGCGCTCAGGGCGCAGATGAACCCGCATTTTATATTCAATGCGATGAACAGTATTCAACAGTTTACGTTGCAGAACGATTCAGTAAATGCAAACCTGTACATTTCAAAGTTTTCAACGCTACTGCGGAAAGTGATCCATACTTCCCAAACCAGGCAGATCAGCCTCGAAGAAGAAATGGAGCAGTTGCAGTTGTACCTCGATATTGAAACACTCAGGATGGGCGCCGGTTTCACCTATCATATTACGGCGGCTGAAGAGATAGAAGCGGATGCGCTTAAGATGCCGGGTATGCTGGTGCAACCCTTCGTGGAAAATGCATTGAAGCACGGCTTGCCACTGCAGGAAGGAGAGAAAAAGTTGACGGTACATTTTTTTATGCCCGATGATCATCACCTGCATGCAATCATTACTGATAATGGCATCGGGCGTAAACGTGCAGCAGCATTGAAACAACAGCAAACACTATTGCCGCATGTTTCAAGGGGTATACAACTGGTGAAAGAGCGGCTGCAATTGCTGGAACAGTACAAGGACCATCATTCGGCCATTTTTATCAACGACCTGCCTGGTGATGCCGGTACACAGGTAACCCTGGTGATTCCAATCTCCTGACAGGCCGTATTTTTTTATTTAAATTTAAAACGTGATAAAAGCACTGATCATCGACGATGAACCCGCTGCGGCCAATGTGCTGCAATTGTTACTGGAGCGGCACGTACCGGCCATCGGGCAATTGCGTATTGCCACCCGGATCGCAGAGGCGCATGCGCTGGTGCACCAATTTAAGCCGCAACTGGTGTTCCTGGATATAATGATGCCCGAAAAAAACGGTTTTGAATGGCTGAACGAACTGCCAACAATCGATTTTGAAATCATCTTTACCACGGCCTTTAATGAGTTTGCCATCCGCGCTATCAGGTTCAGTGCACTTGATTACCTGTTAAAGCCTTTGAATGCTGATGAACTTGTTGCTGCAGTGGATCGCTATCTGCTAAAGCGGGATCAGAAAAAACAGACAGAGGCGCTGTTGCAAAATCTTCTGCAAAACCTGGGGCAGCGGGAGGAAACGGATTTTAAACTGGCCGTTCCTACTACTGCAGGTGCAGTGTTTTTTACCCCCGCAAGCATCATCCGGCTGGAAGGTGAGGGTAATTATACCCGCTTTTATTTAGCGGATGGCAGAAAGCACCTAAGTTCAAAAACAATGAAAGAATATGAAGAGATGTTGCTGCAACATCATTTTCTCCGCGTGCACAAATCACACCTCGTGAATAAAGCTTTTATTGATCACTATCACAATGAAGGCGCAGTGATCTTACAAGATAAAACACAATTGCCGGTGAGTCGCCAACGTAAGCAGGAAGTGGCAGCGGCATTGTTGCATAAAAAATAATGAAGACTACCTGTTTCCCAATTCTATCACTTCGCAATCCCGGATGTTTTTTCCGTCGATCACAAAGCGAATGGCGGTCCTTATTTTATGCCAGCCATGTTTGCCTGCGGCGCCAGGGTTCATGTGCAGGCACTCAAGGGCATCATCATACATCACTTTGAGAATATGGGAATGCCCGCTGATGAAAAGTTTTGGCTGATGAAGCAACAGTTCTTTTTTTGTTGGAGGGTTGTAGCGGGGCGGATACCCGCCGATATGGCGCAGCATCACTTTAACTTCCTCACAGGTAAAAACCAGTTGTTCAGGAAATTCACTCCTGATAACCGCGGTATCAATGTTCCCAAACACCGCTTTCAATGGCTTAAAGTCTTTTAGTGATTCTGCAACATCATCTCCAAAGTCGCCACCATGCCATATTTCATCACAGTTATTAAAATGCCTGAAGATATTTTCATCTAAATAACCATGTGTATCCGATAGTAGCCCGATCCTTGTCAAATTGAAGTATTTGTTTTTTGTTGCTGTTAACTAATTAGGATCATACCCAAACAGCACATTTCCTGCGCTGGGTATTCCATTAACGGTTGCATGTGGATTTGCAATGAGGTAAGTACCATTCGACATGGCAACCGACTGCCCGAAAAGGTCACCGAAATTAGGATAATCGGCGGTGATAATCTGGCTGCGTGTGTAGGTGTTGCCATACAAATTTTTATACACATACACGGTGCCGGCCCGGTCGGTATAGTAACTCGATCCACCATTTGGATATTCGATACCCCCGGAAGCGCCTACCAGCAAGGTATTACCGCTAAGGCATACCGACATGCCAAAAGTTAAATTCGAAATGCTGATGCTGGTGGTAGTGCTGCTGTTGCTGTTGATTTGGGAGGCACCCGGAACAATTTCATAATTAAAAATGTACAGCGAACTTGTTCCAGTCCAGGAGGAACCGGTTCGTTTAAACAATGAAACGGAGGCACTGGTATTGGTGTAAGAGTTGGCCCAGGGTGCACCAACAGCCAGTTTATCAGAAAAAATACTCAGCGCCAATCCAAATTGCCCCCTCGCAGTAAAACCTGACAGCTTTTGTTGAAAATTCCAGACGCCGCCCCCAAACACATAAACGTAAGCAGCACCGGCATCGGTAAGTGAGTAAGTAATATTTTCCTGTGCCGGGGCGCCAATCGCAACATAATCACTGTCCATAGAAATTGTTGTCCCGAAAATATCTGATATCCCAAGGTCTCCAGGTATCACGTTTTGGGTGAAAGACCAACTGGTGCCGGTTTTTTTATAAAAATAAACTTCTCCTTTATCCGAGCCACCAACGTCCGAATAGGGAATGCCAATTGCTATAGCAGGACCACCTGTGGTGAATGCAGATATGCCAACTGCCCAGCCAAAATACTCAAAGGCAGCGCCGGAGGTTTTGTTAAATGCGCTGTCGAGCAGCCAGGAATTGCCGCTCCGGTGATACACGTAAGCCCTGCCCTGGTTGGTAATGCCGTTCACAGCCTTTGTACAACTACCCACGATGGCATAGTCGCCGGAGATGGCAACGGAACCGCCGAAATAAGCATTGGCTGCAGAATCATACGCGACTAATTTTGCCTGCTGCTTCCACCCGGTAGTGGTTTTATTAAAAATATAGGCTGCGCCGATATTGGAGGCGCCCCCATTATTATAACGGGGCGCACCAGCAATGGCATAATTGCCGGATATTGATACTCTGGTACCGAAACTGGCGCTGTTGGCTATATCTGAACCGTTGCGGCTGATGGGATTCGTTTTATTCTCATCGGAGAAACTGAGTGCTTTCCACGCTACACCGTCAAAAAACATAAGTGTTGACCGGTCTGTATCAAAAACGAGCAGGCCGGTGGCCGGGTTTGAAATGGCTTTTCGTTGCAGGCTGGTGAGCCGTGGCAGTAATACTCCCTTATTGTTGGCTGTTACATCCAGGGCAGCACTGTTATTGGGAGATGTTGTGCCGATGCCAACATTTTGGCCAGCCGCGGTAATGATGATTGCCTCCAGGACAATGATCAATAAGTAAAATTTTTTATCCATGTTTTTTGGTTAATGGTGATCTGCAGTTGAGGAGGTAAGAAAAGGTAGCGGAGTGTTGTAACAGAGTATCCGTTTAAAGTTAAAAAAAATTATGACCCGGCGTATCTTTCCTGGTACCTGTTAACATTTTCAAATTGTGAACTTTTACCAGTGGGATAATTTGTACATTTACGAATCTTGAATTTTAATGATGCTGTTTCACAGGAATTTTACCTATTGGATCGATAAGCGCAGGTGGAAATATATCTTCCTGCTGGCAACGCTTGAGTTGTCTGGAAATACCTGAGCCAGTAATGCCTCGTCGCCCAGCATTGTTACTGCGGTACAAGTGAGTGACACAACGATGTGCAACAAAGATCAAATGCCGGTTGCCATATTTTTTCAACATTTAACAACAAGTCATGCCTCATTATTATACGTTGGGAAACATCCCCCACAAACGCCATACACAATTTCGCAAACCCGGTGGCGGTTTATACAGCGAACAGTTGTTTTCAACCGAAGGTTTCAGCGATGATTATTCATTGCTGTATCATTGCCATCCACCCACGCAAATAATAAGAACAGAGCCGCAGAAAGATGTGAGTCCGCAGGTGGCAGAAGAAAAAATGCTGCAGCACCGGTGTTTTGAAGGATTTCATGTAAAGCCGGTGAAAGATTATTTAGACAGCCGCATCCCGGTGCTTGTGAACAACGACTGCCATATAGTGCTGGCAGCACCGCAACAGGGCATGACGGAATATTTCTACAAAAACACCGATGCGGATGAAATGATTTTTGTGCATGAAGGAACCGGCAAAGTGAAAACACAATATGGTGAATTGCCTTTCGGTTACGGAGACTATATAGTGTTGCCCCGGGGAACCATCTACCAAATTGAATTCAATGATGAAAATAACCGGCTCTTTATTGTAGAATCGTTTAGCCCTTTACGTTACCCCAAACGTTACCTGAGTCATTACGGGCAGTTAATGGAGCATGCGCCTTACTGCGAACGTGACATCCGCAAGCCGGAAAACCTGCAGACCTTCGACGAGAAGGGAGACTTCCTCAGCAGGGCCAAAAAGAAAGGGATGTTGTACGGGTTGCATTACGGCACTCATCCGTTTGATGTGATCGGGTGGGATGGGTGCTGCTATCCTTATATTTTTTCCATTCATGATTTTGAGCCGATCACGGGCAGGGTGCACCAGCCACCACCCGTACACCAAACTTTTGAAACGAACGCTTTTGTGGTATGTTCGTTTGTGCCGAGGTTGTACGACTATCATCCTGATGCCATACCGGCGCCCTATAACCACAGCAATATCGACAGTGACGAAGTATTGTATTATGTAGATGGCGATTTCATGAGCCGTAAAAATGTAACGCGGGGGATGATCACACTGCATCCGGCCGGTATTCCACATGGGCCGCACCCAGGAGCGGTGGAAAAAAGCATCGGGGCCAAAGAAACCAAAGAACTGGCAGTGATGGTGGATACCTTTCGTCCATTGATGCTGACCCGGCAGGCATTGGAAATAGAAAATAACGGGTACGTGATGAGTTGGGCTGAATAACTGATCCAAATATAATTTTCAGTGTTTTGTTTTTTGTTTATTTTTAAGAGCAGATACCACAATTTAAATCACTTCAAATTCGATTGCTATGCTGAAATTTCAAAACATTAAAGTTGGCGACTACCTGATGGGGGATAATGACGGTGATATTAAGAAAGGCGAGGTTACAAATCTTAAACATGGCGAGCACCAGGTTTGCCTGGATGTGGGCCCGCAGGAGTTCTGGTACGAAATGGAACAATTGAGCCCGATACCGATCACTGATGAAGAATTAACTGCCCTGAAGTTTTCTAAACAGGTGAACGATGATGGTACTGTGAAATACATGAAAGGCGCATTCCGCATGCTGGTGCCTGCCGCCAACGATTTTTCGAAACTTGAACTCTGGTACCGCGATGAAAAAAGGCATATCACACATTCCATCAACGTACATGAGTTGCAGAATCATTTTTATGAAATGACAAAGGTTCACCTGAATGATGAAACGTTTTAATTAAAAGCCAGTGTTAACCTGAGCATAAAAATCCCCCGACGTTACCGGGGGATTTTATATAAGTTGAAGCCAGTTAAAAATTGGTGGATACCAGTTCTGTTTTATTTTCAAAAGTTTCGTCGATTGAAAAAGGAGCCGGTGCGGTGAGGTGAACTTTCAGGTATGAATAGATCCTTCCTACCCTGGGTGCATAATAGTTATCGATGGTGGAGGTGAGGGTGGGGGTAATTAATGGAGGCACGATGCTTACAATTTTGATGGCACCCCTTACATGGATCACACTGTCGTACACGATGCCCTTTACTGTTTTGCTGATATTTTTTTCAATGATGGTATCTGACTTGGCGAGGTTGGCGGTGATACTCAGATAGGTTACCGGCGACAGGTTTTGTGTCCAGCTGGCGCCAGCCGCCAGGTCGCTTTTCAAAAACAGGTTTTCTGACCGGATGGTATCCAGTACCGGCAGGTTCAGGTACTCGTAGTAATCGCTGTTATTAATATAATAGTATTCTGCGCCTACGGCATCTGTTCTTGAAAAAACATGGTAGCTGTGCCCGTTGATGGAGGAATCCCGGTTGGTGGAGGTTAAGCTGTAGGAGCTTACCACCGGGGTGGATCCCGGGTTACTGGTATATTCATAGTTCCAGGAATTTCCGGCGGTGGCACTAAAATAAGATACTACGGCGGGGGTGGGTGTTGGGGTGGAATCGCTCTTTTTGCAGGAAACCTGCCCCAGAACCAGGATCAAAACCGCCCAGGATAGCCTGTTTTTCATAAATTTCTTTGTTTACACGGGTAAATATCTGATTTTTTTCCTAATAATTAAATTAAACCTCTTATCTTTGCGACCCAAAATTATGGCTAAACAGGCATTAATAAAACAAGACGGAGTTATTTTAGAAGCGTTGAGTAATGCTATGTTTAAGGTGAGGCTTGAAAACGGACACGAAATTCTGGCCACTATTTCCGGTAAAATGAGGATGCACTATATACGTATCCTGCCGGGCGATAAAGTGGGCGTTGAAATGAGTCCTTACGACCTTACCAGGGGCAGGATCATATTCAGGTATAAATAATATTGCGGCAAGATCCGCAGCAACCATAACAAGTTAAAAAGTTATTACAATGAAGGTTAGAGCTTCCATTAAAAAGAGAAGTGTTGATTGCAAGATCGTGAGAAGGAAAGGCAGGCTGTTCGTGATCAACAAAAAGAATCCCCGCTTTAAACAACGCCAGGGATAATTGCAGGCAGGACGTCCTGCAGCAGATCAGTAAATAAAAATTCTAAATTCAACATTTTATTATGGCTCGTATTGCCGGTATAGATTTACCAAAACACAAAAGAGGCGAAATCGGATTAACCTATATCTTCGGAATAGGCCAGTCTACTGCACGTTACATTTTAGACAAAGCTGGTATCAGCTACGATAAAAAAGTAAACCAGTGGAATGATGATGAGCAAACTGCTATCCGTAACGTTATTAACAACGAATTTAAAACGGAAGGTGCTTTGCGTAGTGAGGTGCAGATGAACATCAAGCGTTTGCTCGATATCGCCTGCTACCGTGGTCTCCGTCACCGTAAAGGTTTGCCGCTTCGTGGCCAGCGTACACGTACCAACAGCCGCACTCGTAAGGGTAAGCGTAAAACAGTTGCCGGTAAAAAGAAAGTAGCTAAGAAGTAACAGGGTATAGCATTGCAGGAGTAATTTCCTGCAATACTGCCTTTACAAAATATGGCTTGATTTAGCTGAACCAACACCGGATCGTACAAGCCAGCAGGAGGGTTGATTCAGGCACGCACGCAGCGTGAAAACATTTTTAAAGATTACCTACTTAATTACATCATGGCAAAAGCACAAGGCGGAAAATCCGCATCCGGCAAAGCAGCCGCAAAGAAAAGGATTGTAAAAGTTGACAGTTACGGCGATGCGCATATTGTAGCCAGTTTCAACAACATCATCATCAGTTTAACCAATAAAACCGGCCAGGTTATTTCCTGGAGCAGTGCCGGTAAAATGGGCTTTAAAGGAAGTAAGAAAAATACACCTTACGCTGCCCAGATGGCTGCCGCCGACGCAGCTAAAACCGCACTGGACGCAGGTTTAAAAAGAGTGGATGTTTTCGTTAAAGGACCAGGGTCAGGCCGTGAAGGTGCGATCAGGTCGTTGTCTCAATCAGGTATCGAGATCAACATGATCAAGGATGTTACCCCGTTGCCCCACAACGGCTGCCGTCCTCCGAAGAAAAGAAGAGTATAATGGAAGGCCGTGCAGGCTGGTTTTAATGCAGTTCACGCACGGCTCAACCACATAAAATATTGAATCGCCATACGGTTCATTTAACAAAGGGTGACTGATTAATTTTTTACGATTTTTTACCGATCTGTTCACCGTTTCAAAAAAAATCGAAATGAAATTTAACTATGGCAAGGTACACAGGTCCTAAGACCAAAATCTCCAGGATATTTGGAGAGCCCATCACAGGCAACGGCAAGTGGTTAACAAAAAACAGTAACCCTCCCGGTATTCACGGTGCAAACCGCAAACGCAAAACTTTAGGCGAATACGCCTTACAGTTACGTGAAAAACAGAAAGCCAAGTACACTTATGGTTTGCTGGAAAAACAATTCCGCAAAACATTTGACGAGGCTTCAAGACGTAAAGGCGTAACCGGTGAAAACCTCATTAAATTGCTGGAAGCCCGTCTCGACAACACCGTTTTCCGCATGGGCATCGCTCCAAGCCGCCAGGCAGCCCGCCAGTTAGTTAGTCACAAACATGTTACAGTAAACGGCGAAGTGGTAAATGTTCCTTCTTATTCATTGCAACCAGGCGACATTGTTGGTTTGAAAAACAAGAGTGCAGCTAATTCTTCCATCACCAGTGCGATCAGGCCTAAAAATACCAAGTTCAACTGGATCGATTTCAATGAAGCAGAACAAAAAGGTACGTTCATCGCTTACCCCGAAAGAGACAGTGTTCCTGAGAACATCAAGGAGCAACTGATCGTGGAATTGTACAGTAAGTAATAAATGGATCAGGGAGGTACATGCCTGTACCGGTATGCCTGTGAAGTTTTTACTTTCAAACGCTAACAAAAACAAACAATTAATATGGGCATTTTAAATTTCGTAAAACCCGATAAAATTGTTCTTCAGAAAGCAAACGATTTTGAAGCGCAATTCGAATTCAGGCCGTTAGAACCAGGTTATGGTGTAACGATTGGTAATGCTTTGCGCCGTGTATTGCTTAATTCTCTTGAAGGATATGCAATCATCGGTATCAACATTGCCGGCGCCGATCACGAGTTTGCAACCATCAAAGGCATCACTGAAGATGTAACTGAGATCATCCTCAACTTAAAACAGGTTCGTTTTAAAAAGAAGGTTGATCATGAAGTAAGCACTGAAAAGGTTACCCTTTCCATCAAAAATAAAACTGAATTCACTGCCGGTATGATCGGCGAAGCTTCTCCCACTTTTGAAGTGATGAATCCTGAGCTGGTGATCTGTGTGATGGATAACAGCGCTAAACTGGATATCGAAATCACCATTGGCAAAGGCCGCGGTTATGTGCCTGCAGAAGAGAACAAAGAGAAAAATTCTCATTTCGGCTATATCGCTACCGACGCCATCTTCACACCGATCAAAAATGTTAAATACAACATTGAAAATACCCGTGTGGAGCAACGTACCGACTACGAAAAGCTGGTAATGGAAGTGATCACCGACGGTACCATTCATCCTGAAGAAGCGGTGAAACAGGCAAGCCGCATCCTCATTCAGCACCTGATGATCATCACAGATGAAAACATCACGTTCGATACCAAGGAAGATAAGAAAGAAGACCTGGTGGATGAGCAAACCCTGCAGCTCCGCAAAGTGTTGAAAACACCGCTGGAAGATCTCGATCTTTCTGTACGTGCTTTCAAATGCCTCAAAGCAGCCAAGATCAATTCATTGAGCGAACTGGTTCAATACGAACAGGAAGACCTGATGAAGTTCAGGAACTTCGGACAGAAATCACTGAGCGAAATTGAGCAGGTGTTACAGGAAAGAGGGTTGAGCTTCGGTATGGATCTCAGCAAGCTGAAATTAGATGATGAATAACTGACTGGCCGGTCAACCTCCGCGTTGACTGGCTTTTTTTTATAACATAAGTAGTCTGCAATTCCTGACACGGTGCAGATGAAATTCAAACAAAAACGTCATGCGTCACGGAAACAAAAACAACAATTTAAGCAGAACAGCTTCTCACAGGAGAGCGCTGTTGGCAAACCTGGGTAGCCAGTTGATCACCCACAAAAAGATCACTACCACCCTCGCCAAAGCTAAAGCACTGCGTACTTACATTGAGCCACTGATCACAAAAACAAAAGCTACTTCCAGCAAAGAAGTGATCATGCACAATCACCGCATCGTGTTCAGCTACCTGAATGATAAACTGGCAGTAAAAGAATTATTCACCGTGGTAGGTCCTAAAGTGGCCAGCCGTCCGGGTGGATATACCCGCATCATCAAACTGGGTGCAAGAACCGGTGATAACGCGGAACTGGCACTGATTGAACTGGTTGATTTCAACGAAATCTATGGCAAAACAGTTGCAAAAGCTGCTGCTGAAGAACCTGTTAAGAAAACCAGGAGAAGTGGTGGTGGTAAAAAGAAAGCTGCTGCAGAAGCCGCTCCTGAAGCTGCTGAAGCAACACCGGCTGCTGACACTGAATCTGAAACTAAAACAGAAGAATAATCTTGATCAAAAGATTCAACATAAAAACTCCGGTAGCTGTACCGGAGTTTTTTTATGCGCCGCCGTTTTGATGTGTACAAAATATTACCGGTATAAAATTTTCTATTCATTTCTTTGCAAAACAAAAAACGATCATGACTGAAAATAGCTCAAGAAAACCCGCGGTGTTGCTGTTACAGGATGGCACCGTACTTCATGGAAAGGCTTTTGGAAAAATAGGCACCACCACTGGTGAGATCTGTTTTAATACAGGTATGACCGGTTACCAGGAAGTATTCACTGATCCCAGTTATTACGGCCAGGTGCTCATCATGAACAATGTACATGTTGGCAACTACGGCGTAAAATTGTCGGATGTGGAGAGTGACGGTGTAAAGGTGAAGGGGGTGATCGGCAGAAACCTTGAGGAACAATATTCCCGGATGCTGGCTGGGGGCTCATTGCAGGAATATTTTGAACAGCAGAACGTAGTGGCGATTGATGGCGTTGATACAAGATTGCTGGTGGCACATGTACGTACACAGGGTGCGATGAACTGTATTATTTCTTCGGTTACCACTGATGTGGATGCCCTGAAAAAAGAACTTGAGAATGTGCCATCAATGGATGGGTTGGAACTGGCATCGGTGGTATCCACGACTGAACCTTATTTTTTGGGAGATCCCGGAAGTAAAGTGAGGGTGGCGGTGCTTGATTTCGGAATTAAAAAAAATATCCTCAATTGTCTCGTGGAAAGAGGTGCTTATGTAAAAGTGCACAATGCAAAAACCGGCTTTGAAGAACTGGAATCGTTTAACCCTTCGGGTTATTTTATCAGCAATGGTCCTGGCGACCCTGCCCCGATGGATTATGCGGTAAAAACGGTAAAAAAAATTCTGGAAGCAGATAAACCACTCTTTGGCATTTGCCTCGGACACCAGTTGCTGGCGCTCGCTAATGATATACCAACATTTAAAATGCATCATGGTCACCGGGGGCTTAATCATCCTGTGAAAAACCTGGTAACAGGTAAGAGCGAGATCACAACGCAGAATCATGGCTTTGGTGTGCAACCGGATGCAGTGCGTGCTTCTGCCAATGTTGAGATCACCCATGTTAACCTGAACGACAATTCCATTGAAGGTATCCGGTTAAAAAATAAAAAAGCGTTTTCCGTGCAGTATCACCCGGAAGCAACGCCAGGACCGCACGACAGCCGTTATTTATTTGATGACTTCCTGCAAATGATGAGCTGATTTTTTATGCGTTGGATTGAACTGCTGTAACGGTTGCTATTTGCGTCAAGTGTTTGTACCTTTATCAGCCAAAATTCTGTACGATGCAAATAGCGATCATCAACGGCCCCAACCTGAACCTGCTGGGCAAAAGGGAACCGGAAATCTACGGCAGCCAGCGTTTTGAAGATTATTTTAAAGCGCTGGAAAGCAAATTTCCTTCCGTGAGTTTTCATTATTTTCAAAGTAATGTGGAAGGCGAGTTGATCAACGAGTTGCAAACGATCGGCTACAACTACGACGGTATTGTGATTAACCCGGGCGGTTATACGCATACCTCAGTGGCATTGGGCGATACGATCGCAGCTATAAAAACACCGGTGATAGAAGTTCACATCTCCAATATTTTCGGTAGAGAAGATTTCAGGAAACTATCGCATGTTTCCGGTAAAAGTGTGGGCGTGATCAGCGGTTTGGGCCTGAAAGGGTATGAACTGGCCGTGGAATATTTTTTTGGACAGGAAGTGTAGAGTAAGTGATAGATTGTTTAGCTACCTGAATTCACCAAACACTTTTCTTAACTCGTCAGCAATTTCTCCCAGGGTGCAGTAATTTTCAACTGCTTCCAGCACAACAGGCATCAGGTTGCCGGTTTCAGTGGCCGTTCTTCTTACCTGCTGCAGGCAGTTGTTTACCACTTCATTGTTTCGCCTGCTTTTCAGTGTACGCAGCTTTTCGGATTGTAACAGGCGGATGCTGTCATCAATTTTGAATGGAGGAACTTTGGCTTCATGATCCACCTGGAATTTGTTTACACCTACAATGATCTTTTCGCCTGTTTCAATTTTTTGCTGGTATTCGTAGGCACTCGCAGCAAT
>CAYVLT010000055.1:0-20364 GCA_964452405.1 uncultured Ferruginibacter sp. | reverse complement strand
GCTACGATGCCTTCCGTCCGTTACAGCAGGAGATCATAGAGGCAGTGCTGAACCGGAAGGATGTGCTTGCCTTGCTGCCAACCGGCGGCGGCAAGTCAATTTGTTTCCAGGTGCCGGCACTTGCATCCGGTGGCCTGTGCCTCGTTGTTAGTCCGCTGATCGCTTTGATGAAAGACCAGGTGTTGAACCTTAAAAAGAAAGGCATTCCTGCACTGGTTGTGTATTCGGGTATGAGTTTCCTTGAAACAAAAACAACTTTGCAAAACGCAGCACATGGCAATTATAAATTCCTGTACGTATCTCCCGAGCGGCTCGAAACAAAATTATTTTTAGAATACCTGCCCGCCATTAACATCAGCCTCATCGCTGTAGATGAAGCGCATTGCATATCTCAATGGGGATACGATTTCAGGCCACCTTACCTGCGCATTGCAGCACTGAGGGAACATTTACCGGGCGTTCCCGTATTGGCACTAACAGCTTCGGCTACCCGAAACGTACAGGACGACATTGCTGAACGGCTGGCCTTTGCCGGCGATGCACTGCGTTTCCAGCAATCCTTCGACCGGCCCAATCTATCTTACAGCGCATTTGATACCACTATCAAACAGCCGAAGATCCTCGAAATACTGAAGAAAGTACCCGGCACTGCGATTGTGTATTGTAAAACGAGAAAACACTGCAAGGAACTGGCAGAGATACTGCGGCTGAATGGTATCAACGCCGATTTTTACCATGCCGGTTTGCCCGGTGACGAAAGAAATAAACGGCAGGAGGACTGGATCAACAACAGGATAAGGGTAATAGTATGCACCAATGCATTCGGTATGGGGATCGACAAGCCGGATGTAAGGCTGGTGATTCATTATGGAGTGCCTGACTGCCTCGAAAACTATTACCAGGAAGCCGGCAGGGCTGGCCGCGATGGCAGGAGAGCCTATGCAGTGTTGTTGTATAATCAACGGGAGCTGGATGAGTTAAAAAAAGAAACGTCAACCCGTTTTCCCCCGAAAGAAACCATTCAAAAGATCTACACGGACATCATGAATTTCCTGCAGGTACCAGCAGGCGGCGGCGAAAATAACAGTTACGATTTTGACCTGGCCAATTTTTGCAAATTGTTCAAAAATGACACCATCGGCACTGCCTACGCTATTAAGGTGCTGGAACAGGAGGGCTTGTTCGTTTTCAGTGATTCATTTTACAAACCTTCCACGCTGGTATTCACCTGTACCCGGGAAATGTTGAACGATCTTGAGGAAAAGCATCCTTTGCTTAGCGAACTTTCCAAAGCCTTACTCCGTTCGTATGAAGGAATATTTGATTTCCCGGCCTCCATCAACGAAAATCACCTGGCAAAATTTACCCGCCAAACCCGGGAGCAGGTGCAGCAGCAATTGCAACAGGCGGCCGCACTGGGAATTGTTCAATACCAGCCACAGAAAGATACCCCACAGATCATCCTGCTCCGGAACAGGATGTATACTGATAGTTTCCAGATCAACCTGCAGGACTATTACCAGCGAAAAAAACTGTTTGAAACGCGGGTGGCAGCCATGGTTGATTTTGCACAAAACAGCGGTATTTGCAGAAGTGAGCTGGTTGCGGCCTATTTTGGCGGTACGGTGGAAAAACGCTGCGGCATTTGCGACAACTGTATCAACTTACGGGAGCTCACGATCAGCAATGAAGAGTTCAACAGCATTTCATCACATATCCTGCAAGCCATGCCAGTGGCGATACAAGACCTGATGCAGACACTAACAAGGATGCAAAAAAGCAAATACTGGAAAGTGTTGGATTATCTCCAGAGCGAGAAAAAGATATTATTAAACAAAGAAGGTAAACTGGTGAATAATATCTAAGTGGAAAGGTTTGCGAAAAAAAATAAGCGATTCAGTGAATGGGCAAAAAAAAGGGACCAAGATAGAAATCTAGTCCCGCTTTAAAATCCAATATCCTATGAAAA
The DNA here is from genome assembly GCA_964452405.1 of uncultured Ferruginibacter sp. Lineage (GTDB taxonomy): Bacteria > Bacteroidota > Bacteroidia > Chitinophagales > Chitinophagaceae > Ferruginibacter. The sequence goes on along the minus strand of CAYVLT010000055.1, from coordinate 18,395 downwards.
ACCGAAACGAAGATAGGGTGTAAAACCTAATCAAGCAAAGATTTTATGAAATATTTTGCAAGTTTTTTTAAATATATAAGTGTAATACTGACACATTCAAAATGCTTAACTATTTGAAAATCAAAATAATAATTGATAATTAAGGGTGCTTAAATTATTAATTAAGCGGGTTGAACAAACTTTTACCTGTCCATATTGATGATGCCATAAAGGGGTACTTCCGGGAAGATACCTGGGCTGTTTTACCAAGGTTGGCAAACCGGATTTTTCCCGGGAGTTGCATTTGAAAATTATTTAAAACAGGATCGGTTTATTGTGCGGCAACTTTTTTTTAACATGCAGGTTTCATTTTAGGTGATTGCATCAATTCAATCTATTTTTACGCCCGGAAAAAACGGTGCGATCAAACTATAAATTTTAATAAATACTAACATGGTAGATGTAATATTAGGCTTACAGTGGGGCGATGAAGGAAAAGGAAAAATTGTAGATTATTTTGCACCGGGCTATGATGTGATCGCCCGTTTCCAGGGCGGTCCCAATGCGGGTCATACCCTGTATGTGAATGGACAAAAAGTAGTATTGCACCAGATCCCGAGTGGAATCTTCCATCCAGATAAGATCAACCTTGTAGGCAACGGTGTGGTGCTGGATGCGGTAACCCTCATGAAGGAATGTGAGAAAGTGGCTGCCATGGGTGTTGATTATAAAAAAAATCTTTATATCAGCGAACGCACTCATCTTATATTGCCAACCCACCGTGCATTGGATAAGGCAAGTGAACTGGCGAAGGGAAACGATAAGATCGGATCAACCCTCAAAGGGATCGGTCCGGCGTATATGGATAAAACCGGCAGAAACGGGTTACGGGTAGGCGATCTGCTGGATAAGAGTTTTACGTCGCAATACATCAAATTAAGATTGAAGCACCAGCGCCTGCTCGATACCTACAATTTCCAGGAAGATATCAGCAGTTGGGAAGATGAATTTTTTGAAGCGATTGAAGCGTTGAGGGGTTTTAAGATCGTAAACGGAGAATATTTTATCAATGATAAAATTCAGCAGGGTAAAAAGGTGCTGGCAGAGGGAGCGCAGGGAAGTATGCTGGATGTTGATTTTGGTACCTTCCCTTTTGTAACCAGCAGCAATACCATTTCAGCGGGTGTTTGTACCGGTTTGGGTATTGCGCCGCAAAAAATAAAAGAAGTTTTGGGCGTGTCAAAAGCCTATTGCACCAGGGTAGGCAGTGGCCCGTTCCCTACAGAACTGGAAGATGAAATGGGAGAATTGCTCCGCACCACCGGCAGTGAATTTGGCGCTACTACCGGCAGGACCAGGCGTTGCGGATGGATTGATCTTGTGGCCTTAAAAATGGCATGCATGGTAAATGGCGTTACTAAGATCATCATGACAAAAACGGATATCCTGGATGCTATTCCGGAACTGAAAGTTTGCACTGCTTATACCATCAATGGAAAAGAAACAGCTGAAGTTCCGTTCCAGATGAATAAGTTGCCGGTTGCCCCGGTGTATAAAAGTTTTGAGGGCTGGCAAACTAATATTTCAGCCATTACAGGGTATGAAAGTCTGCCTGCAAAGACAAAAGAATATGTGAATTTTATTAATGAATTCCTGAAAGTGCCGGTGAAATATATCAGCAATGGCCCCGGCAGGGACCAGATCGTAACAGCTGAATGAACGCCATAAAAAAAAAGCGGAAATTATTTGGCTAATTAAAAATCTCTAAGAAATTTTACAACATAATTTTGTGTTATGGCTGCAAAATCAAGCAAAGCAAAAACAACAACCCCAAAGGCAGATGGTGAAGCAAAAAAAACCACTGTGAAAGCATCGTCGAAACCCAAGAAGGACCTGGATGAAGATGAGGATGATGAGGATCTTGATGATGAAGTGAAGCCAGCTAAAAAAGGAAAGGCCACCTCTAAAAAATCAGGCGATGATGAGGATGATGATGATGACGATGTTGAAATAGAAGATGACTGGGAAAAAACAGAAGAGGAAGATGATTGGGATCCGGATTTTGATGAATTTGATCTTCCGAAATCCAAGGCAAAAAAGCCAGCAGGTAAAAAATCATCAAAGGATGATGATGATGATTTTAAACTGGATGATGATTTCAAAGATCTCGGCTTTGATGATATGGGAGGAGATGGTTTTGATGATGATGACGATTTTTAAGAGCAGGTATCCCTACCTGTTAGTGGAAGCGGAATGAAAAAAACAGCAACTTTCCCCGTTTACGATCGTAAAGGGTTTACCATAAAAATGTTGAACTGGGCCAACCGGTTCAACATTTTTTGTTTACTGGATAATAACAATTACCAGTTTAGCAGCCCTCAATTTGAATGCCTGCTGGCTGCGGGTTGTATCTACTCCGTAACTGCAGAGGCCGGCGATGCTTTTAAGGCTGCAAAGCAGTTCAGCCAGGCTCACCCGGGCGCCTGGCTGTTTGGTCACCTGGGCTACGACCTGAAGAATGAAAGCGGCCGCCACCAATCAAAAAATTTTGACGGTATTGGTTTTCCTGATCTTCATTTTTTTGAACCTGAACACGTGATTCGTTGTTCGGGCAACGAAGTTACCATCACTACCAGCAGTGAACCCGGATCCGTTTTTTCAATGATCAACGACACTGCTGTTGAAGAAACAGCAGGAAAAATAACCGGGGTACACATTCAGCAACGGGTACCTGAGTCCGACTATCTTGAGATCGTTGAAAAATTGCGGGCGCATATTTTAAGGGGCGACTGTTACGAAATAAATTTCTGCCAGGAGTTTTATACATCCGGTTGTTCCATCGATCCTTTAACTGTGTACAGGGCGCTTAAGGGTATTTCACCCAATCCTTTTGCAGCGTTTTATAAATTCCACGATCGTTTTTGTATCTGCGCCAGCCCGGAGCGATACCTACGTAAAGAAGGTAACAAGCTTATTTCACAACCCATCAAAGGCACTGCCCGTCGTGATCTTTTGAATGAATCGTTCGACCGCGAAAATCGCAACGGCTTGCTGCAATCGGAAAAAGAAAGAAGTGAAAATGTAATGGTGGTCGACCTGGTGCGGAACGATCTCAGCAGGGTTTGCAGGCCGGGCACTGTACGGGTGGAAGAGCTGTTCGGTATCTATAGTTTTCCACAGGTACACCAGATGATCAGTACGGTGGCCGGCGAGGTGGATGAAGGCATTCATTGGGTGGATATTGTTGAAGCCACCTTCCCGATGGGTTCAATGACGGGGGCTCCCAAAGAAAGAGTGATGGACCTGATTGAATCTGTTGAAAAAACGAAGCGTGGTTTGTTTTCAGGTGCCATCGGTTATATAAACCCGTCAGGCGATTTCGATTTTAACGTGGTGATCAGGAGTATCCTGTACAATGCAACCAATCACTACATTTCTTAACAGGCAGGAAGTGCCATCACATTTACCAGTGATGCTGCAGCCGAATACCAGGAATGTCTCTTAAAAGCAACCGCTATTCAGAAAGCTTTGATAGGGTAGGGGCAAAAAAAAGCAGCCATAGCGCAGAACATCTCCTTACTATACTGCTATCCATCCAGATCTTGCGGTTATTACTCAGGCAGCAAGTCACATTTGTTGGCTTACACCATCATCAAAAAAATTGATAATAATGAAAATCCGTATGGACTTACAGGAAAACAGGTTTTTCGAATCCCATTGAAATTTAAAGCGGGCCGAACAAAGATGCTTACTAATAATATAAACTCAAATAGTACTGGAAATAAATTTATCGTAGAGATGCTACTACAGCCTTGTCGTTGTTTGTACTACAAAATTATTCCTGCGCTTGATCACTGGCTTTCAGGCGGTTGCCTTTAAAGTAAGCCGTTTTCTATTGCATACAGGGTAAGATTGGCGTTTGTTTTCATGTTCATTTTTGTCATTATCCTGGCCCGGTAAGTACTTACGGTTGTAACGCTGAGCGAAAGACTTTCGGCGATCTCTGAAACAGCCTTTCCTGCAGCGATCATTTTAAACACGTTGAATTCGCGGTCGCTTAAAATTTCGTGAAGCTTTTTTTCGTTGTCCTGGTCGAAGGTGTCGGCAATTTTTTCAGCAATGGAAAGGGTAATGTATTTTTTACCCTGCAGTACCCTTTTCACAGCATTCACAAGTTCGTCGGGCGCAGTGTCCTTACTCAGGTAGCCGGATGCACCGGCTTTTAATACCCTGATCGCATATTGTTCTTCCGGGTGAATGCTTAAAATCAGCACGGGCAACGCAGGGATATTTTGGCGGATAAATTGTAACGCATCCAGGCCGCTCTTACCCGGCATGGTAAGATCAGAAATCACCACATCCCATTTTTCTTTGATCACCTTGGTGATAAGTTCCTCTGCATCGGGTACATCATCAATATAAGCATCTGTAAATTCTTCTGCCAGTATCTGCCGCAGCCCTTTGCGTACCACCGTATGATCATCTGCTATCAGTATTCTTATCATGGTTTTCAATTTTGGATTTAAGACTGGCTGAAACCATTCAATGGAATCACCACCGAAACCGTGGTTCCTTTTCCGGGCTCACTTTTAATGTCGTACTTACCTCCCATTTCCAGCGTTCTTTCTTTCATTCCAAACAGGCCCAGTGTTTTTTTACTTTCAATGGTTTTAAAAGCAAATCCCTTACCGTCATCTGTTATCGTGAGTACGATGTGGTCGTCATTAAATTTCAGCGAAGAAACAATTTTTTTTGCATCTGCATGCCGGGCAACATTGGTAAGTGATTCCTGGAATATCCTGAAAAGTCCTGTTTTCAGGCGGGCCGGAATTTCGCGGTTGCCCGTTTGGTTGATAAACACGGTGTGGATGCCGGACCTTTTTTCAAACTCGTTGCTTTGCCATTCAAGCGCAGCCATCAAACCGAGGTCATCCAGCATACTGGGGCGCAACTCCATCGATATTTTCCGAACGGTTTTAATGGTGTTTTCAATCAACTCGATGGCCGCGTTGAATTTGTCCTTGATCTCCGGTTCCTGGTTGATCAATTTTTTGTTGAGCCAGGAGATGTACATTTTTAAGCCGGTGAGTTGCTGGCCGAGTTCATCGTGTATTTCCCTGGCCATGTTGGTTCTTTCTTGCTCCCTTATTTCCTGCTGGTGGGTCACCAATTGCTTGATCTGCTTATAGGAACTTTGCAGCTTTTCTTCCGCCTTAATCAGGTGAGTGATGTCCTGTGCTGTGCCTTTCAGTCCTGTGAACCCGGTCTTTTCATTCAGTATTACCTCAGCTGTTTCAAGAATGTGTTTTACGGTTCCGTTATTTGCACGTATGCGGTACTGGTAGCTGTATCCCTTTTTGTTTTCGATGGCCTTTTGCATCACCAGGTCGGCCTTGGAAAGATCATCCGGGTGAAATTTTTTACGGTATTCATCCTGCAAGGTTTCGCCCGTGTCGGTATCCAGCTCAAATATCCGGTACATTTCTTTCGACCAACGCAGTTCATGATTCAGCAGGTTCAGCTCCCAACTGCCTGTTTTGGCAATACTTTGTGCCATGTTAAGATTGTATTCACTGCGCTTCAATTCTTCTTCTGCTTTTTTTCCATCGGTGATATCCACAAAGGTTACCACCACCTGCTTCAGTTGCTGTTGTTCATCAAATTCAGGGAAAGCATTTACCAGCACCCAAAACCGGTTGTGGTGCGCAGGATGATCAATGCCCACAATAAAATTACTGAGTGGTTTGCCGCTGAGGATTACCTGCATCACCGGATACTCATTTACTTCCATCATTTTTTCTTCCGCTGAATATAAGTGCCAGCCGGAATGTGCATCCAGTTCCTGTGCGCCTGCAGTTCGTTTTTCATGCAATCCCAAAAGCCTTGCAGCCTCCTGGTTGTATAATAAAATACTGCTGTCTGGCCGGTGCACCACCACGCCGGCATGAATGTACTCGATCAGGTGCCGGTAGCGTTCTTCGCTTTCCTTCAATGCGGTTTCAACATTTTTTTTGAAAGTCACGTCTTTGAAAAAAACAGATAAACCATCGGGTGATGGATAGATATCGTTCTCCAGCCAGGTATTTAAGGGGGCATAATGATTCTCAAGAAAATAATATTGTTGTGTTTTGAAAGAGGTGAGGCAAGCATTGTTAAAAGCACTGCTGACTGTTTCAGGAAAATCAGTGAAAATATTTTTGCCGATCATTTGTTCGGGCAGGTGCCCGAGTATTTCTCCTGCTTTTTTATTAACAAAGGTGAAGGTGAAATTTCCATCCAGTGCCAAAAAGCCATCGGTGATCCGCTCAAGGATGTTGATCGTTTCAGCCGTTCTCAGTTTTACTTCTTTTGAAAGCTCCAGGCTGAATTCGTGTTGCCGGTTTTCCAGGATTTTCCTTTCGGTGATATCGCGGTGAACTGATACATATCCCGAGATATTGCCATCGGCATCTGCCAGCGTATTTACCGATGCAAGCACAAATAATTGTTCCCCATTTCTTTTTTTTATCTCGAATTCATCTTTGAAGGAGCCGGTATTCTTAAGAACAGCGATGCCTTCGGCCTGGCCAGGTGTGGTGCTGAGGATGGTGAATAAACTGCCTACCGGCTTGTTCAGGGCTTCCTGTTCCGGAATGCCATATAATTCGGCTGCCTCATTGTTCCATGATTGTACAATGTGGTTCTTGTCGGTTGTGAAAACCGCATCAGGGATGGTTTCGATAAGGGATGCCTGGTACCTGAGTTGGGCGGCAGTTTTTTCCTTTTTTTGAAATCAAAATAGATCACCGGTAAAAAAGAAAGCAGGATGGTTACGGCGATGAGGGATAGCAGAAAAAAGCGATCACTTGTTTTTTGTGCAGTTGTTTCAAGATAGCGGTTAGACCGGTTAATGATATACTGGTCGGATATCTCCACGCTGCCGATCGATTCCCTGAGGCTGTCTCCAACACCACCGGCCACTTCATTTTTTATTTCAGCCATGGCTGCCGGCAATCCTCCTTCTGTAAAACTGGTGATGGTTTTTTTTGATTCCGCCACTTTTTTGCCGATCAGCCTCTTTATGTCAGTCACATCCTTTTCCCGCTCCCCATCCTGCAACAACAGGTCATCTAAAAGGCTGGTATCACTCAATAATTCATCGGTGGCTTTTTCATAATGGGCGCGGTATTCACCGGGAGAAGAAAAGATAAATCCCCGTTGGGCCGCATTGAGCTTTTGAACATCTCCCAACAATTTACTGGTTAAGAGAAGAAAGCGGAGCGACTTGTCGGTTTGTTTGTTTTGCTCCTGGGTTTCTTTTACATTCCTGTAGGTAGCCACCACAAAAAAGCCAATCACTCCCAAAGCAACGGTGAAAAAAATGGTGATCAGCGTTCTGCTGGAAACTTGTTTCATGCTGTGCCTGTGCCAATACTGGTACCACCTAAAGTTAAAAAAAATATTCAGGTGATCCTTAAGCTATTTAGATAGGCTGCCTACCTTTTTCACTGCCCGGTACAAACGGACTGTAATAAGCAGCCGTTTGCTAAAAAAATATCTTTGAAAAGCACAGCAGGGCTGGTTGCCGGAAAAGCTATATTTAACTGAACAGGGTACCGTCTTTACCTCTTGTTGCAATACGGCCCAGGTGATCATAGGCTTTGTGCGTTACCTCCCGGCCTCTTGCAGTACGTTGTAAAAATCCCTCCTGTATAAGGAAGGGTTCATACACTTCTTCCAGTGTGCCCGGCTCTTCGCCCACGGCGGTGGCAATAGTGGTGATACCAACCGGGCCACCTTTAAATTTATCAATGATCACACTCAATATGCGGTTGTCCATTTCATCCAGTCCATGTTCATCCACATTCAATGCCTTAAGTGCATGCCTGGTGATGCCGATGTCGATGATACCATCGTTGAGTACCTGTGCAAAATCCCGTACCCGCTTCAAAAGTCCGTTGGTGATACGTGGCGTTCCCCGGCTTCTGCCGGCAATTTCGTCGGCGGCATCGGTACTTATTTTGGTGCCCAGGATGGAAGCGCTGCGCAGGATAATCTTTTGAAGTGTGGCTGCATTATAATATTCCAACCTCGATTTGATGCCGAAACGGGATAACAAAGGCGCAGTGAGCAGGCCACTGCGGGTGGTGGCGCCAACCAGGGTAAACGGGTTCAGGTTTATTTGCACGGTCCTGGCATTCGGACCGCTATCGATCATGATGTCAATACGGAAATCTTCCATTGCTGCGTAGAGGTACTCTTCCACCACGTTGCTGAGGCGATGAATTTCATCTATGAATAAAACATCGTTCGGCTCCAGATTGGTGAGCAGACCGGCAAGGTCGCCTGGCTTTTCAATCACAGGGCCGCTGGTTTCCTTGATGTTTACGCCCATTTCATTGGCCACAATGCGGCTGAGCGTTGTTTTACCGAGGCCGGGTGGTCCATGAAACAACACATGGTCCAGGGCTTCTCCACGGATCTTTGCTGCTTTGATGAAAATGCGCAGGTTTTCGATGATCTGTGGCTGACCACTGAATTCAGCCATTTCCGCCGGACGGATATTGTTTTCAAATTCCCTGTCGGTGGCGCTTAACCCCGTTCCCTCCTTATTCAAATTTGGATTTGCCATGCTGTAAAAGTAAAAAATAAAACGATCGTTGCAGATGCCGGCCAGGTAAGGTACTGCCATACCGGCTACTCCAAATTAAGTATTGGGAACTGCCGGCGCCCAGGTTATTTTTAATTTATCATCCACCCTTGTGGTAACAGTGTATTTTTCTCATCGAGTAGTGGTTTTCTAATAAGCAGTCCCTGGGTAAAGCAGGGGCTGTTTTTTTTATTAATATTTGTATGTGCAAATAAAACGGTTATCTTTGCTTTGTTCATGAAAGCATCTGAGAGTAAATATTGCAAGTGTATGTATTTTTCCAGCAACGCCCTTGCCAGGAAAATGGAGAAACTGGCATTGGAAAGCTGGAAACCTGTTGGATTAAGTCCCAGCCATGCTTACCTGCTGATGCTGGTGATTGAAAAGCCGGGGATTCAGCCCGGTGAACTGGTAGACCAACTATTGCTTACACCCAGCACCATTACCCGCCTCGTGGAAAAACTGGAAGAAAAGAAATTTGTTACCCGTACCAGCGTGGGTAAAACCACCACCATACAGCCAACGGCCAGGGCAAAGCAGCTGGCGCCTAAATTGCAGGCCTGCCTTAAATATTTTGTGGAGAGCTACCATAAGATATTGGGAAAAGAAGAAAGTGCCCGGCTGGTGCAGTCGATGAACCTTATATCTGATAAATTGAAAAACTGATTTTTTTTGTTTCATAATTTGTATATACAAATATCAAAAGCTTACACAGATTTTATCACCTAAATTCAAAACAATGAAATATGTATTAACAGGTGGTGCCGGCCACATTACAAAACCGGCAGCAGAAAAATTATTGGCGGCAGGTCACGAAGTGGTGATCATTGGCCGACATGCGGCAAACCTGCAGGAACTGGTACAAAAAGGCGCTACAGCCGCTATTGGCAGTGTGGAAGATGCCACCTTTGTTACCAACACTTTTAAAGGTGCAGATGCGGTGTACCTGATGATACCACCAAACTTTAATCCTGGCGGAGGATGGCGCAACTTTCAAAATAAGGTTGCAGATGTGTTTGTGGAAGCGATCACAACAACCGGGGTAAAAAATGCTGTAGTGCTCAGTAGCGTGGGTGCTCATATGGGTGAAGGCGCCGGCCCGGTTGACGGGCTGGCAGACCTCGAAAAAAAGCTGGGTGCTTTGTCAAACGTGAACCTGAAATTTTTGCGGCCTTCTTATTTCATGTACAATTTATTCGGTATGATTCCACTCATTCAACAGCAACAGATCATGGGAAGCAATTTTGGGGGAACCGGCGAAAAACTGGTGCTGGCTCATACGGATGATATTGCGGCTGTGCTGGCAGATGAATTGTTACACCTGGATTTTACGGGGCATAGCAGCAGGTACATTGCCAGTGATGAACGTGAGCCGGAAGAGATTGCGGAAGTGTTGAGTAAAGCTATTGGAAAGCCGGGCATTCCGTGGGTTGTTTTTACGGATGAGCAGTCACTCAATGGTATGTTGCAGGCCGGCCTGCCGCAACAATTGGCGCAGGGCTACATGGAGTTGGGCAGAGGGTTGCGCACCGGTGAAGTGCAACGGGATTACTGGAAAAACCGTCCTGAACCCGGCCGCACCCGGCTCGAAGATTTTGCCATTGCTTTTGCAGCCGCTTACGAAGCTGAACAGGCAAAAAAATAAACTCATTGTTCAAAAAAAAACACTGTTATGAAAATAGGTATTATCGGCAGCGGCATTGTAGGCCGTGTATTGGGAAAAGGATTTTTAGCGGAAGGTCACCAGGTAATGTTAGGTACCCGCGACCCGTCTAAAGCGGAACTGCAGCAATGGCAACAGGAAAATAAAGGAGCAACCCTTGGAAGTTTTAAGGAAGCTGCTGCGTTTGGAGAATTGTTAGTGCTGGCAACGGCCGGCAGCGTGGTAACGACCGTTATCCGGCAGGCAGGCATTGAGTTGTTCAAGGGCAAAACCGTGATTGATGCCACCAACCCCATTTCGGCAGGCGGTCCTGAAAACGGGGTACTCCGCTTTTTTACCTCCGCTAACCAATCGTTGATGGAGGATATCCAGGCTTTATTACCGCAAGCAAAACTGGTAAAAGCATTTAACAGCGTAGGCAATGCATTGATGTATAAACCATCATTTGGCGGTACCCGTCCCACCATGTTCATCTGCGGGAACGACACCACCGCGAAAGCAACGGTAACGGGTATCCTGGAAAGTTTTGGTTGGGAAGTGGAAGACATGGGAATGGCCACCGCAGCGGGAGCCATTGAATCACTTTGCATCCTCTGGTGTATTCCCGGGTTTATCCATAACCGGTGGACACATGCTTTTAAACTGTTGAAATAAATAAAAGGTCCTGTTATAAAACGGGACCTTTTTATTGAATCTTTTTATCCAGTTTGCAAATTTAAGTTGCTGTAAGCATCCGCAATTGGCGGCAAAATCAAAACATGTCGACGTTGCGGCAGCATACAACCTACATACCCGCCGTCAAATTCTTGTAAACCGGAGCCGGCAGAATTAATATTTAGTGTCCGTGATGCTGTGCCGCATGTTCACCAGCCAGCGTGTGGCCGCCGTAATACCAAAGCAGCGCAGCAAGTAATGCAAACCCTAATACAATCAGCAGCCAGGGAATGCGGCTGGTCATGGAATCAGGTTTTACCTCGTGTGAATGTGCAGTTGTCATAATCTAGGTTTTAAATTGAATGGGTTTGTTTTACTGCCTCAAAAGTACTGGATTGGCCTAAACCCTGTGCCTGTTCATAAAAAATTTTCTTTATGGTAAGATTATCCTTACTTTCAACGCCGCTGAAAAGCAGGCTTACCTGGCCCTGGATCCGCTACTGCACCCTTTTTAAACCCTTTTTTCCTGCCTTTTACAACATCATTATACCATTAGTCAAAACACAGGTAAATGCCTCTTGTCTACCTGTAAATTTGCGCTTCTTATGCTAAAGAAACTTTCGAGATATTGGATGTGCCAGTTAGGGGGGTGGAGTACCAATTTTGCCATCTCCGTGTTTTTTTACCTTACCCTTTCCGTACGTAAAATCGATAATTTTTTCCTGCTCATCAGCATCGGCGTTTTACTGGGTATTCTTTTTTCGCACCTGATGCGGATGGTGATCAAAGAATATAAATTCCTGGAACGGCCGTTGCAGAGCCAGATCACTTCTTTTATCATGGTCACGATCGTTTTCGCCATTATTTATGCCTGCGCAGATGTGGCCATTTCGAAAATGTTGGGACTGAAAGATGCGAATGGTCCTAAAATATCATTGGCCAACGAGATCACCCGCAACGCCATTAACAATTTTTTCCTGCTGCTTATCTGGAACCTGATCTACTATACCTACCATTATGTAGAACGGAACCGCAAGCAGGAATTGAATACGTTGAAGCTGCAATCGATGGTAAAGGAGCTGGAGCTTAAGACGATCAAATCGCACATCAACCCGCATTTTATTTTCAATGCGCTCAACAGCATCCGTGCGTTGGTGGATGAAAATCCCACGAGGGCCCGCACAGCCATCACGGAACTGAGCAATATACTTCGCAGCAGTATGCAGGCCGAAAAGCTCGAAACGGTGCCGCTCGAAAAAGAACTCAATATTGTAAAAGATTATTTGGCGCTCGAAAAAATGCGTTTTGAAGAGAGGCTCAATATAGAGATGGACATTGATGAGGAAACCCTCGACCAGCCTGTACCGCCCATGATGCTGCAAACCCTGGTGGAGAACGCTATCAAACATGGCATCAGCAAAAAGATCAACGGCGGCATTATCCGTATTGTTTCTGATTTTGTAGGCAATCACCATGAACTGCTGGTACAGAATTCCGGCCAGTTAAACGGGTATAACGGCGCTGATACCAACTTACCCAACGGGCAGGGTTTTGGCATCCGCAGCACGCAGGACCGGTTAAACCTGTTGTACCAGGGAAAAGCAAAATTTGATATTAAGAATCTAACTCCGGAAATTGTGGAGTCAAAAATCATCATGCCGGTTAACGGTATTTAAAAGAAAAATGTATGCACAGAGCTATTATTATTGATGACGAACGTTTGGCGAGAAATGAATTAAGGAAACTACTGCAGGACTTTCCGCAGGTGGAAGTAATTGATGAAGCAGCCAATGCTGCTGAAGGCATTGAGAAGATCGATTCATTGATGCCCGATCTCGTATTTCTTGACATACAGATGCCGGGTAAAACCGGTTTTGATATGTTACAGGAACTCGAAAGGGCGCCGCACGTGATATTTACCACTGCTAACGATGAGTATGCCCTGAAGGCATTTGAAGTAAATGCGCTGGATTACCTGATGAAGCCAATTGAACCGAAGCGTTTGGCAGATGCCCTGCAAAAAGTTCAACAGGCAGAGGAAAAAGAGGCGGCGCAGCAGGCTGGTATCCGCGGCATTCTTACGGAGAACGACCAGGTGTTTGTTAAAGATGGTGAACGTTGCTGGTTTGTGAAACTGAGCGATGTGCGTTTATTTGAAAGCGTGGGCAACTATGCCAAAGTGTTTTTTGCTTCCAACAAGCCGTTGATCTTAAAATCGCTGAATGCATTGGAAGAAAGGCTGGACGAAAAAACTTTTTTCAGGGCCAACCGCAAGCATATTGTGAACATGCGGATGATTGATAAAATTGAACCCTATTTTAACGGGGGTTTGCTGCTGGAGCTGCAGGGAGGCGAAAAGATTGAAGTAAGCCGCAGGCAGGCGGTTAAGTTTAAAGAAATGATGAGTTTATAAACTGTTACTGCAATAATAAAAGGGTTCTTAAAATACACGGCCACCAGTACTGGTGGCCGTTTCAATTGACTGATCTTTTACTGTAGAAACTGTATTTATTCCTTTGTTGCTCGCAAACGATTGCGAATTTTTATACTGCTCATCCGTATGAAATATGGCATAAAATGGTTTTGTTTGCAAACTCTAAAATGAACGATTATGGCATTGCAACCCTGGCGCACAGGAAAAGTTATCCGCATAGAAAATGAAACGGCAGACACGAAAAGATTCTGGATACAGGTACCCGAACTGGAGCGATTTGATTTTGAACCGGGGCAGTTTGTAACACTCGATTTACCCATACACGAAAAAGTAAACAAGCGCTGGCGCAGTTATTCCATTGCCTCCTGGCCCGATGGTACCAATATATTTGAACTGGTGATCGTACTGGATAAAATGGGCGCCGGTACCCCTTATCTATTTAACGAGGTGAAGGTGGGCTCCGAGTTAACCTACCGGGGAGCGCAGGGTGTATTTACGTTGCGGCAACCGCTTGATCATGACCTGGTGCTGGTATGTACCGGCACCGGCATAGCGCCTTTCAGGAGTATGGTGCACCACATCAAAAACCAGCACATTGCCTATAAAAACATTTACCTCATTTTTGGTTGCCGCACCAAAAACACCTTATTATATTATAATGAATTGAATCAACTGCAACAGGAACTTCCCAATTTCACCTACATACCCGTGCTGTCGAGAGAGCAGTGGGAAGGCCGGTCGGGGTATGTACACCCGGTGTATGAAGAGGTATGTGCCGATAAACGACCTGCTTATTTTTACCTGTGCGGATGGAAGGGAATGCTGGATGAAGCGAGGAAACGCCTTGCGGAAATGGGATACGACAGAAAAGCCATTCACGTGGAAGTGTACGGATAACGGGCCTTTCAGCCTGCAACAACCCGTACAATGATTAATATCATTGAAACAGGTGATTGATACAAGTTGATCCGCCTCATTTCAATATTCATTTTTTCACTACCTTGGGCCGACAAAAAAATTACTGTTAAACCAACTGTGTTTTTTTATGGGAGCATCCTCAATGATTGTGTTGATACTAGCCGGACTTGCTTTTGGCATCATCGCTATCTTACTTGCAAGGCTGGTAAATAAAGGAAGCACCAATAAACAAAAAGGACAACCCTACGAATGCGGCATTCCCACTAAAGGCAAAACCTGGATACAATTAAATGTTGGCTACTATCTTTTTGCCTTGATTTTTCTTGTGTTTGATGTGGAGCTGGTTTTCCTGTATCCCTGGGCAGTTGTTGCCAAAAAAGTGGGTTGGTTTGCATTGGTTGAAGTCATCATTTTCTTTTTCATACTGTTTATGGGTTTTTTATATGCACATAAAAAAGGTGCATTGAAGTGGGTGTAGGCCAACGATGAAAAAATGAAAGGATGCCCGCTATAATGGCGGTTATCACAAACAAAATACAGCGATTGTATACATGACACAGGTACCAAATACAAAGCAGGAACCTTTCCCCGGCCAGGTGCATGACATGCCCGGCGGTGGTGTGATGCTGAGCAAACTGGATGACCTGATCAACTGGGCCAGGAGTAATTCATTGTGGCCACTCACTTTTGCCACCAGTTGCTGTGGTATCGAATACATGGCCGTTGCCGGCGCCAAATATGATTTTTCAAGATTTGGATTTGAAGTGGCCCGTGCCTCCCCAAGGCAGGCAGATGTGATCATCATTGCCGGAACCATCGTAAATAAAATGGCCCCTGTGTTAAAAAGATTGTACGATCAGATGGCCGATCCGAAATATGTGATTGCAATGGGCGCCTGCGCCATCAGCGGCGGACCATTCTTTTACAATACCTACTCAGTGGTGAAGGGCGCAGATCATGTGATACCGGTAGATGTGTACGTGGCAGGATGTCCGCCACGACCCGAAGCCCTGCTGCATGCGCTGATAACGCTGCAGGAGAAAATAAAAAAAGGTTATACGAGAGAACAACTCAAAACATCCCAATAAATTTTTACTATACCCGACACCGTTAGATGACCAACGAAGAACTGAAAATAAAGCTTGCCGCCCTGCCTGGTACTCCTTCTGTGGAAGACGGAGCAGAGTTGCCGGTGATGACGGTGGAACCCACCACCTGGAAAGCAGTGGCGCAGCAGCTTCGCAACGACGGATCCCTTCAATTTGATTTTCTCAGTTTTGTTACCTGTATCGACTGGAAGACACATGTAACCATGGTGTATCAACTGGAATCAACCACCTGGCGGCACAACCTGTCGGTTAAAATAACATTACCGGCAGCTGATCCGGAAGTGGAAACGGTGAGTGATGTGTGGCCCGGCGCCAATTTTCACGAGCGGGAGGTATATGAATTGTTCGGCGTAAATTTTTTAAATCATCCTGATCTGCGTTTATTGATTTTACCCGATGGCTGGGAAGGAAAGAACCCGTTGCGGAAAGATTTTGAAGACCCGGTGAACATGATAAAATTATAGACGGCCCCTATGAAAAAGATCGCTGCCCGATGGTATGCGGTACAAGTGTGCGACGCAACAGTGCTGCCCGATGCGGTACTGCCCGTGGCAAAAAATATCAATCAACTGAATGTACACACAAACAGATATAGTAAGCGATGTAGATGCGGAAACCGGTGACTTCGTGATCAATGTTGGTCCGCAACACCCCGCCACACATGGTGTGCTGCACCTGGTGATTACGCTGAATGGTGAAACCATTAAAAAAGTGGAGCCGCACCTCGGCTACATTCACCGCTCTATCGAAAAAATGTGTGAGAGCCTTACCTACCGGCAATTCATATACGTAACCAGCCGGATGGATTATTTAAGCAGTCACATCAACAACCACGCCTGCGCCCTCTGTGTTGAAAAAGGCCTGCAGGTGGAAGTTCCTTCCCGTGCAAAAGTGATCAGGATATTGATGGATGAACTTACAAGGATCGCATCGCATGAATTGTGGCTCGGTGCCATGGCGATGGACCTGGGTGCTTTTACACCGTTCTTTCATACGTTCAGGGAGCGGGAAATGATCAACGAGATCATGGAAGATACCTGTGGCGCCCGCCTTACCATGAACTACATGGTACCCGGTGGGGTGATGCAGGACATTCATCCTGATTTTCAGAAAAAAGTAAAAGCCTTTGTTGCACAGTTCAAACAAAAGATCGGTGAAATGGACGAGATCGTTACAGGTAATACGATCTTTCAGAACCGCATGAAGGGTGTGGGCATTATTACCAAAGAAGATGCGGTGGCGTACGGATGTACCGGCCCGGTGGCAAGAGGAAGTGGTGTAAGCAGCGATACAAGGAAAATGTATCCTTACGACGGGTACGAACAGTTGCAATTTGATGAAGTGCTCGAAACCGGTTGCGATTCCTTTGCAAGGTACCTGGTACGCATGCAGGAAATGCAGCAATCCATCCGCATCATTGAGCAATTGATCGATCAAATACCCGAAGGTGATTACCAGGCCAAAACCAAGGCGGTGTTGAAATTGCCGAAAGGGGAGTTTTACCAGCGGGTTGAAACGGCGAGGGGGCAGTTTGGAGTGTACATCGTAAGTGAGGGCGGCACAACCCCTTACCGTATCAAATTCCGTTCACCTGGATTTTCCAATTTGTCTATCCTCGATCATATCGCAAGAGGCAGTAAGATCGGCGACCTGGTGGCGATGATGGGAACACTCGACCTGGTGATACCGGATATTGACAGGTAATATAATTTATACTTATTGAACCCTGCGCCAGTGCATACTGCCTAGGAGACAATATTCATTCAACAAATAAAATATTTTTCATTGTTCAGTTTAGCCGACATATCAAAAACGATTGACACCTGGTTAAGGGCGCACCTGAATGACACGTGGACGATGATCATTGAAATGGTGATCGCCGGTGTGTGCGTGATCGGTTTATTTGCGGTGCTGGGATTGGTGCTGGTGATCATGGAACGTAAGGTATCGGCATGGATACAGATCAGGCTGGGGCCAAACAGGGTAGGTCCGAAAGGTATGCTGCAGTCAATGGCTGATACTGTGAAGCTGTTGGTGAAAGAAGGGCTTACGCCGGATGGCGCTGATAAGTTTTTGTTTAACCTGGCGCCGCTGGTGGCCATTGTGGTGGCCATGTTGCTGATGGCGCCGATTGCATTCGCAAAGAATTTTCAAATGTGGGACATCAATATTGGTGTGCTGTATGTGTCAGCGGTTTCCTCCGTAATGGTGATCAGCGTGCTGATGGCGGGATGGGCCAGCAATAATAAATACTCTTTGCTGGGCGCAATGCGGAGCGGTGCACAGATTGTGAGTTATGAACTCTCTGCAGGACTGTCCATACTGGCGGTGGTGATACTTACCGGCAGCTTAAGTTTTAATGACATCGTGGTATCGCAGTCAAATGGCTGGTGGATATTCAAAGGTCATATCCCGGTGATCATTGCCTTCGTGATCTTTATCATTGCAGCTACTGCGGAAACCAACAGGGCTCCATTCGACCTGGCAGAAGCGGAATCAGAATTAACGGCTGGCTTTCACACCGAATATTCTGGGATGAAATTTGCCTTGTTCTTTTTAGCTGAATATGTAAACGTATTCATTGTATGTGCCATCGGGGCAACCCTGTTCCTCGGCGGCTGGATGCCGTTTCACGTAGGTAGTTGGGAGGGCTTTAATCACGTGATGGATTATATCCCTTCGAGCATGTGGTTCATGGGAAAAACATTCTTTCTCATTTTCCTGATCATGTGGTTCCGGTGGACTTTCCCAAGGTTGAGGATCGATCAGTTGCTGGATCTTGAATGGAAATATTTACTGCCCATCAGCATGTTCAATATTTTACTGGTAACGGCGATGGCTATCTTAAAATGGCATTTTTAGATGTTTATAACCAACTATATTAAAACTGTTTTTTCCACGGTGAAATCGATGCTGGTGGGGATGAGGCGCACGGGGTATTATTTCACGCATCACAAAGAGATCATAACAGAACAGTACCCTGATAACCGCGACACGTTGAAAATGGCT
>CAYVLT010000054.1:0-20695 GCA_964452405.1 uncultured Ferruginibacter sp. | reverse complement strand
AAAGATGATGGGTTTATTATGGTGAATAATACAGGTTTGTTCAGCGCCGGTGATTATGTAAAAATTTACGAAGCAGGTGCCGTAGTGCTGAATGATGATTGGGCCTGGGGTTCGGTTGCACAATTGTGCCGCGTGGATTCCGTGGTTGACAACAGGATTTTACTGGATGCACCGCTACGCAGATCCTACCCGTTGAGCCGGCTGCCACGTGTACAAAAACTGCGAATGGTAACCGGCACCGGCATTGAGTGCATGAAAATAAAAAGGATGGATGCCACTGTTTCACAAAGCGCCAATATTTACTTTTCCTATGCTGCTGATTGTTGGGTGAGCGGCGTGGAGAGCGATAGTTGCAATTTTGCACACCTCCAGTTGGCCAATAGTTGCCATATCGAAATCAGTAATAATTATTTTCATGGTGCATTTGCCTATGGCGCAGGTGGACAAGGATATGGCATTAGTTGCGAATACAGTTCCGGTGAATGTTTGGTGGAGAACAATGTTTTCAAACACCTGCGGCATGCCATGCTTGTGCAATCCGGCGCCAATGGAAATGTGTTCGGGTACAATTATTCGCTGGAACCTTTTAAAACAGATTCATTGCCCTACGATCTTTCCGGTGATATTGTGCTGCACGGTAATTATCCTTACCTCAATTTATTTGAAGGCAACATTGTTCAAAACATTGTAGTGGATGCATCGCATGGCATCAATGGACCTTTCAATACTTTTTTCCGCAACAGGGCAGAGGGCTATGGTTTTTTTATAAGTCCGGGTGCAGGCGACAGTTCCAATATCGCCGGCAATGAGATAAGTGGCACCGGCTTTCAAAAAGGTAATTTTTATGTGTTTGGACAGGGGCTGCTGAATCAATACAACAATAAAAACGATACCATTTTGCTGCCGGGCAGCAGCGCTTTTGATGACCGGTCCTGCTATCGCAACTCCACTCCTTATTACTGGAATGTAGCATCGGCCTGGCCTTCCATCGGTGTGGCTAACCCGATCAGGAGCGGCACCATTCCTGCTGCAGCCAGGTATGCATCCGCCAACGACATCAGTTATTGTTCACCGCCGCAGCCGGTGGTTTATCGTTTTATGGGCAATGGTAACTGGAGTGAGGCCGGTAACTGGGAGGGATCATTGACGCCTCCTCCGGCACCTGCACCGGGAAGTGAAATCATCATTGATCCCGAAGCTAACGGTGCTTGTGTGCTGGATGATAATTATGTACTTACACCTGCCACGATCCTCACAATTAAAAGGGGGAAGCGTTTTGAAATTGGAGCCAACCTGTTGCTGGTAAAATAGCCTTGGCGTTTAATTCAGTTGCACGGCCGGGAGCCGGTAATTCTGGGCATCATACACAAACAGTTCGTCCACTTCAACCGTCCAGTATTTTCTCAGGGGTGATTCCTGCAGGTAATTGTTTACTTCTTTTTTGCCGGCAGCATTCATGATGATCCAGCAGCGCTGCGTTTCCATGCTCACGGAGTAATAGTCGATCACTCCTTTTTCAATGAGGCTGTTGATATAAATGCGGTGCGGCGGAACAAAACTCATAAAATCATCATCCATTTCAAAATGTATGGTGACCTGGTATTTGTTCAACTGGTTAAAATTCAGATCGTCCATGGTACAATGTTGTTTTCCCATTCCTTGTTGAAAGGCGTGGTGATTTTAATGTAGTTATCTGTATAACCTTCCATCATTCCATTGCGGTTGGCGATTTCAAACAATACTTTTCTTTCCTGGCCAATATGCTGGTTGGTAAAATACTGCATCTTTTGAAAACTTAAATTACGCAATGTTTTGTTACGTTCGTTACGTATATGTACAGGCACTACAGGCTTCATTTGCGCTGCATCGGTATTGGCTCTTTCTGAATAAGTGAATACGTGCAGGTATGAAATATCAAGTGCGTGTAAAAAATCAAAAGTCTCTTTAAAATGGGCATTGGTTTCCCCGGGAAAACCAACGATCACATCAACACCTACGCAACAATGGGGCATCATGGTTTTGATCAATCCCACTCTTTCTGCATACAACTCTCTTTTATAGCGGCGTTTCATGGCGCCTAATATTTCATTGCTGCCGCTTTGCAGCGGAATGTGAAAATGAGGCATGAATTTTTTACTGTTGGCTACAAACTCAATGATGTCATTGCTCAGCAGGTTGGGCTCGATGGAAGAGATGCGGTAGCGATCGATGCCTTCCACCTGGTCGAGTTCTTGTACGAGCCCGAAAAAATTTTCTTCTTTCTTTTTGCCGCCATGCCGGCCCTTTCCAAAATCGCCAAGGTTGATGCCGGTTAAGATGATTTCCCGGGTACCTGATGCAGCGATATCCTGCACAAGCCTCAATACATTTTCAATACTGTCGCTGCGGCTTTTTCCTCTTGCCAGCGGGATGGTGCAGAAGGAACAATTATAATCGCAGCCATCCTGTACTTTTAAGAAGGTACGGGTTCTGTCGTTAATGGAATGTGAAGCGGTGAAAATGTTTACATCTTCAATATCACAGCTGCATATTTTTGCACTGTCGCCTTTGGTGATCTCTTTGAGGTGTTGTGAAATATTAAACTTTTCTGCTGCACCGAGTACCAGGTCCACGCCCGGTATTTCAGCAATTTCTGCCGGCTTTAATTGTGCATAGCAACCCGTGATCACCACCATGGCTTCCGGCGCCCGGCGTTGAATGCGACGCACCAGCATGCGGCATTCTTTGTCGGCATTTTCAGTAACCGAACAGGTATTGATCACATACACGTCGGCCACTTCGTCGAAATCTTTTTTCTCAAAACCATCATTTTCCAGTAACCTGCCCAGGGTGGAGGTTTCGGAAAAATTGAGTTTACATCCGAGTGTATGCAGTGCTACAGACTTTTTCATCGCCTGCAAAGATATATAGCCGGCGGCGAACAGGGTGGGTTTTAACGGGTGCATATTTATGGAATAGGGAATTCTTTTTATATGTGGCTGTATTGATACGGACAGAAGGAATTTGTTTTAATTAAATTATTTTCGCAACAATGATACTTAAACGTTACGCTCCCCTGGTGGTGCTGGTGCTGGCTGCAGCATTATTTTGGTTTGTTCAGACTCATAAGCGGGGTTCATCCGGTACCGACCGCGTTACCATCAGCGCCGCTGCACCGGACATGAGCGAGGGGTTCAACCGGCATCCTGTAAACATCACCTACACCAAACATGCGAAATGCAGGGCTGCCTGCAGGCATATCAGCGAAGAGGAGATCAGGGAAATACTTGAAAACGGCCGCCTGAAAAAGGAAAGGGTGGAAGAAACCCGTATGGGATTCACTTACCCGCTCGAAGGCAAAACCTCCGATGATAAGTTTGTACGTATTGTAGTGGCGCCTAAAAAAAATGACATTGTGATTGTGACGGTGATCGACCTCGATAAAGACTGGCCCTGTGATTGCAAGTAATACATTAATGGTATTGTAACACTTGAATGAGTTAATTACCTTTATCTTTGAAACAAGAACCGCAAGGGCGATTGCTCATATTTTTTTTGAGGGATAAGGCATGAAAATAAAATCTTTCCTGGCAAAACCTTTTGCCAACTATATACACAAGCAGATCAAAAAAGGAATGGAGACTGCTGTGCAGGATCAGCAAGCCATCTTTACACAGATCATCAAGACCGCCGCAAAAACTGAGTTTGGTAAAGAACATCATTTTGAGGCCATCAAAACATATGAGGATTTTGTAAAGCAGGTGCCCATCCGTGATTACGAAGCATTCAAACCTTATATTGAACGGATCAAGGAAGGAAAGCACAATGTGTTGTGGAAAGGGCAGCCCATTTATTTTGCCAAAACCAGTGGCACCACCAGTGGTGTTAAATATATCCCCATTTCGAAGGACTCGATTCCCAATCATATCAACAGCGCCCGCAATGCCCTGCTTTCGTACATGGCAGAAACCGGCAATACAAAATTTGCCGCCGGCAAACTTATTTTTTTAAGTGGTTCGCCCGAACTTGAAAGGATCGGCGGTGTGCCTACCGGCCGGCTGAGTGGTATTGTAAATCATCATGTACCCAAATACCTGCGCAGCAATCAACTGCCCAGTTATGAAACCAATTGCATTGAAGAATGGGAAGATAAACTGGATAAGATCGTGGAAGAAACCATCCATCAGCCAATGACGTTGATCAGTGGCATTCCACCATGGATGCAGATGTATTTTGACCGGTTGCAGGAAAAAAGCGGGAAGAAGATCGGTGAACTGTTTCCCGATTTCAGCGTAATGGTACAAGGCGGGGTAAACTTTGAACCCTACAAGGCGAAGCTGATGGAAAGCATCGGGCGAAAAGTGGATACCATTGAAGTGTTTCCTGCCAGTGAAGGATTTTTTGCTTTCCAGGATTCACAGCAGGCCGAGGGTTTGTTGCTGAACACCAACAGCGGAATATTTTTTGAGTTTGTTCCTGCGGCGGAAATATTCAACGAACAACCAACAAGGCTATCACTCAAGGATGTGAAAGTGGGAGAGAACTATGCGCTTATCATCAGCAACAACGCCGGGTTATGGGCTTATAATATCGGCGATACGGTGAAGTTTGTTTCCACCAGTCCATACCGGTTGATCGTGAGCGGACGAACCAAGCACTATATTTCTGCATTCGGCGAACACGTGATTGGAGAAGAGGTGGAAGCATCATTGCTGAAAGCTGCCGAAGAAGAGCACATCCAGATCACCGAATTTACTGTTGCACCGATGATAGCCAAAGGCCAGGGAAAAAGCTACCACCAATGGTTCGTTGAATTTGAAAACACGCCGGCTGATATGGCTGCCTTTGCCAAAAAAATTGATGATAACCTGCGGGAGAAAAATGTGTACTACGATGATCTTATCAGCGGCAATATCCTGCAACGCCTCCAGATCGCACCGGTAAAAAAACATGGCTTCATCGATTACATGAAAAGTATTGGTAAACTGGGTGGACAGAATAAAGTGCCCAGGCTCAGCAACGACCGTAAGATCGCCGATGAATTGGAAAAATGGGTGCAGTAATATGCAGGCACCTTTCCACGAATAAACGTTACATCCTTCAACCACAATAAAAATACTTCTGAAGCATTTGCCCGGGAAGGCAGTTATTGTTAAGCACCTAAATTCGCCCGGGGTCCTGCGCATACCCGCTACCTGTAAACAACAAAAAACCGGGCGCTGAATTCTGATCTTAAAAAGTAGAGACCTCCAGATAGCTTACTGATTCCATCCACTGAATTCCTCATCCCTGCAGCCGTTGTTCCGGCATGTTTTCCTGGCTGTTCACAATGGTCAACGTTGATTGCATCGTTTCCGCAGTCCCCAGGTTTATATAAAGCAGTTTGTTTGCAGCGTGGTTGACGATTGAAAAGCTGGTTGGCCTGTGCCGGTTGCACCCCGGGGGAATAGGGAAAGGTACCGCAGTTAAAAAAAATTTGAAGCCGGTAGAAAATTCCTTGTTCAGCTGTTGCTGCTACCCCAACTGAATAGTTGTATGCCCTGAGCTTTCTTCACACCAGTTGTTTCCAGGAGGTAGGGGCAAAAATACTGCGCCAATACAAGGTGTTTCGGTTATTACATCAGTTGCAAAAAACTCTTGACGAATTGGCTTTTAAATTTTATTTTGGTTACAGTTCATCAAGCGAAAGCGCCATTTTGTGTAAAAACAAAACGGCGGCAGCAGCCCTCGCTATCTTTGTTCGGATATAAAAAATGTCCTTTGCAGAAATTAATACAACAGTGCTTAAAATTGAAGGTCCTTCATGTACTTTACTGGGGCTACAGTTTTTATTCCGACCTGCACCTGTTGCAGGTAAACCGTCCGGATGCTGCCCATGTTGCCGTGAATTATGTTGATGCGTTGAGGGAATTGGTTTTCCAGGTGCTGGCTGTGTACACCACTTTGTATGGCCTGTTTCCCCGGTTATTCATTAAGGGCCGCTACGGCAGGTTTGTGTTGTTCACCATTTTCGTGATCCTGGCAGGGGCTTTACTCAGTGCGTTGACGCCCGGTTTGTATATTCCCTTGTTGATGCCTCATCACGCAATACCCGGCACGGGCGCCATATTATTCCAGTTGCTCATTGAAGTGTTCAATATTGGTGGTATTACATTGGTGTTTGTGCTGCTGTATATGGCGCAGTATTATTACCTCAACGATAAAAGAAACAAACAGATCGAAAAAGAAAGGATCATCACGGAACTGGATTTTTTAAAAGCGCAGATCAATCCGCATTTCCTCTTCAATGCCCTTAACAGTATCTATGTGTTGATGAAAGAAGACATCCGGAAATCGGAACAAACCTTGCTTCGTTTTTCGTCTCTGCTGCGCTACCAGTTGTATGATTGCAGCAGCAACAGCACCACACTTGAAAAGGAAATTGGTTTTTTAAATGATTTTGTGGCCCTCGAAAAAACCCGGAACGGCGACCAGTTGCTGGTAAACTTTAATGTGCCATCCACCATCCCTTATTTCCAGATCGCACCGTTTATTTTGATCGCTTTTGTTGAAAATGCATTCAAACATATCTCTCATTTCAGCAACCGGCCTAACAGGATAGACATGAATTTTTATGTAGAGGCCAACGAGTTTAATTTTTCGGTTGCCAATACCTGCGACCGGGATAGGGAACTGGCAAACCCGGCGCATAAAGGGATCGGCCTGCAAAATGTACAACGCAGGCTAGAACTTTTGTATCCCGGCAAACACCGGTTAAGTATTAAGCGGGAAGAGGAACAATTTTTTGTAACGCTCAGCTTAACAGCACATGACAATTAACTGCATCATAATCGACGATGAACCGCTGGCGCGGAAAGGATTGGAGAATTTTATCAACGAGGTTTCCTTTCTGCATCTTGCAGGCGTATATGCCAACCCGGTAGATGCATTGCCTGTCATCTCCGGCAAAAAGACCGACCTTATTTTTCTTGACATCCAGATGCCAAAAATGACCGGACTCGATTTCCTGAAAACACTTGCCAATCCTCCCGTCACCATCATCACCACCGCTTACCCGAATTATGCGTGGGAAAGTTATGAACTTAACGTGTTGGATTACCTCATCAAGCCGATCCCCTTCGAACGGTTCATGAAAGCGATTAACAAAGCCAGGGATTTTTTTGAACTGCAACGAAAGCCAGGCGGTTTTTCAAAAGCTGCCGACGACTATTTTTTCATCAAGTGCGAAAACCGGTATGAAAAAATAACTTTCGATGAACTGCTGTACGTGGAAGCATTGCAGAACTATGTGATGCTGCACACCATCAGCCGGCGGTTGGTATGTTACCTCACTTTTAAAAGTGTGGAAGAATACCTCCCCTCAGACAGGTTTTTAAAAGTGCAGAAATCCTATATCGTGTCATTGGCGCAGATCGACAGCATTGAAGGAACTGCCATCAGGATCGGCAACAAAGAGATCAGCATCAGCCGGGCCAATAAAGACGATATACTAAACTCCATCCTTAAAAATAAATTGCTCAGGCGTTAGCAGCTCCACAGCAACAGGTTCAACCGTTTCCACTTCATCACGGGCATGCGGCAACCCGTTGAAAATTTCAATGCCTGCCTGTTAACAAACATTTAATAAAAGCACGCGACGCAGGGTCAAAAAAAATCGGCTCCGTATTGAAAATAGCTATATTTTTGTGCCCTCAAGATCAAACAGGTAAGAATTGAAACAAAAAAGTTTACATATTAACAATAACAGCGGGCTTGCAATGGCTTCCTGCGTTGCTGTAAATGTACCTTCCAACCACCCCAGACGCAATCCTCGATGCTGATAGGCCGAGCAATCTTCGAATTGCCCCTGTCAGTGAAAAAAGCCCCGGACTGTTTGTAACAAGTTTTCTATTTATTTCGATCAATTTTTTAATGCAGTGGAAACCAATAATATCATTATAAGGGTTGCCAATATTGGCGACATTCATTACGCAACCAATATCACCGATGAAATGGAAGCCTCGGCCAAAGCCCGTGGCACCGGTATCGCAAAAAGAAGTCCCGCTTACATCGAACAAAAAATACTGGAAGGCAAGGCGGTGATCGCTGTAACAAAACAACACGAGTGGGTGGGCTTTTGTTATATCGAAGCCTGGCAGCATGGAAAGTTCGTGGCCAACAGCGGACTCATTGTGGCACCTGCTTACCGTAAGAGCGGCGTGGCCAAGCAGATCAAAAAAAGAATATTTGACCTCTCCAAAGAAAAATACCCGGAAGCAAAAATATTCGGACTTACCACAGGCCTTGCCGTTATGAAGATCAATTCAGAGTTGGGCTATGAACCGGTTACCTATTCAGAGCTTACCGATGATGAAGAATTCTGGGCAGGCTGTAAAAGCTGTGTGAACTATGATATCCTCATGAGCAAGGAAAGAAAGAACTGCATGTGCACCGCCATGCTGTACGATCCTGAAGATCATCGTGCGCCTGAGGAAACCAAAGATGATTTTGTAAAAAACTCCAAGATATATGAACGCCTGATGCAGATCAGGCAAAGCAGGCTGCTGCGTTTTCTTAAAAGAAAAAATGAGAAGAACAACGACGGCAACCTGGTGAAGATGGTGTCCAGGTTATTTTTCAAACCAAAGTTTATAAATTAAGATAAGATGAGCAGAAAAGTTGTACTTGGTTTCAGCGGCGGACTTGATACGTCGTATTGCGTGAAATACCTCACGGTTGAAAAAGGGTATGAAGTGCATTCCATTATTGTAAACACCGGCGGTTTCAATGAGGCAGAACTGAAAAAAATTGAAGAGCATGCTTATAAGCTGGGTGTTACCACACACACCACGGTGGATGCGGTTAAAACCTACTACGACCGCATCATCAAATACCTTGTGTATGGTAATGTGCTGAAGAATAATACCTATCCCTTAAGTGTGAGCGCTGAGCGCCTGAGCCAGGCACTGAGTATTGCGGAACATGTGAAAAAAACAGGCGCCGATGCAGTGGTGCATGGCAGTACCGGTGCCGGCAACGACCAGGTGCGTTTTGATATGATCTTTAATATCATGATTCCCGGTGTGGAGATCATCACCCCGATCCGCGATATGAAACTGAGCAGGGAAGAGGAGATCGCTTACCTGAAACAGCACAACGTTGATATGAATTTTGAGAAATCGCAGTATTCCATCAACAAAGGATTGTGGGGTACCAGCGTAGGCGGAAAAGAAACATTGAACAGCAATGGGATGCTGCCCGAAGAAGCCTGGCCAACCCAGGTAACTGAAACGGGTACCCGAAATGTTACCCTTGAATTTGAAAAAGGTGAACTGGTTAAAATTGACGATCAGTCATTCAGCCATCCAACGGAAGCGATCCGGCACCTCCAGAGCATTGCAGGTCCGTTCGGCGTGGGCAGGGATATTCATATCGGCGATACCATCATCGGTATCAAAGGTCGTGTTGGGTTTGAGGCGGCAGCGCCGGTGATCATCCTCAAAGCACACCACGCACTCGAAAAGCACGTACTTACCAAATGGCAACTGAACTGGAAAGACCAGCTGGCATTGTTTTATGGCAACTGGTTGCATGAAGGCCAGATACTCGACCCGGTGATGCGGGACATCGAAGCGTTTTTCACCAGCAGCCAGCAACAGGTTACCGGTAAAGTATTCATCGAACTGAAGCCTTATCGTTTCCAGGTGGGAGGCATTGAGTCACCTTATGACCTCATGAGCAGCAGGTTTGGTAAATACGGTGAAATGAACAATGGATGGACAGGTGATGATGTAAGAGGTTTTACAAAAATATTCGGCAATCAAACCATGATCTATCAACAGGTAAAAGAAAGTGTAGATGGCCAATAAGATAAAAGCAGGCATCATCGGCGGTGCCGGGTACACTGGTGGTGAACTGATCCGCCTGCTGCTGAATCATCGAGGCGTGGATATCAGTTTTGTACACAGCAACAGCAATGCCGGCAACCCCCTGCATAAAGTACACCAGGACCTGTTAGGCGAAACAGAATTGCAGTTCAGTGCAGACATTCACTACGATATTGATGTATTGTTTTTATGCCTGGGTCACGGCGATTCCAAAAAGTTTTTATCAGCCAACCAGGTTCCTG
Source organism: uncultured Ferruginibacter sp. (assembly GCA_964452405.1). Taxonomy (GTDB): domain Bacteria; phylum Bacteroidota; class Bacteroidia; order Chitinophagales; family Chitinophagaceae; genus Ferruginibacter. The sequence goes on along the minus strand of CAYVLT010000054.1, from coordinate 10,608 downwards.
AACAGGTGAGGATCATAGACCTGGCCAATGATTTTCGCCTGGCAAAAGACAGCAGCTTTGGTGCAAGAAATTTTACTTATGGCTTACCGGAATTGCAGAAGCAGGCGATCAAAGAGGCGGTAAACATAGCCAATCCCGGTTGTTTCGCCACTGCAATTCAACTGGGTTTGTTGCCATTGGCAAAAGCGGGGTTGCTGCAACAGGTTTATACCACAGGCATTACCGGTAGTACCGGCGCGGGACAGAGCCTGGCTGCCACTTCACATTTCAGTTGGCGTTCCAGCAACATCCAGGCATATAAAACTTTAACTCACCAGCACAATGCAGAAATATTGCAAAGCCTGGCAGCAGTGAAAGATGATGTGCTTGTACCTGCATTGACGGAAGATGATTTTAGTTTCGTTCCCTGGAGGGGTGATTTTACCCGTGGAATTTTTATCAGTTCACAATTGCAATGCGACCTGTCGCTGGAGGAACTCATTAACCTCTATGAAAATTTTTACAGCGATCACCCATTCACTTCTGTAAGCAGGGAGCCGGTCTTTTTAAAGCAGGTGGTTAACAGCAATAAAGCGGTGATCCAGGTTGAAAAACAGGGTAGAAAAACCGTGGTACATGCTGCGATTGATAATTTATTAAAAGGAGCCAGCGGGCAGGCAGTGCAGAATATGAACCTTATGTTTGGACTGGAAGAAACTGCCGGCCTGAAACTGAAGGCCAACTATTTTTAAACAGGATTTAAAAAACAGCAAACGGCATGAAACTTTTTGATGTATATCCTTTGAATGATATCGTGATCGACCGGGCTGCCGGATCTTATGTTTGGGATGATAAAGGGCAGCAATACCTTGATATGTACGGTGGTCATGCTGTGATCTCGATCGGTCATACACATCCGCATTATGTAAACCGCCTGCAGGACCAGTTGCACAAAGTGGGATTCTATTCTAATTCCGTAAAAATTCCTTTGCAGACTGCATTGGCTGAAAAGTTGGGTAAGGTTTCCGGCAAGGAAGACTACCAGTTGTTTTTATGTAATTCCGGCGCTGAGGCAAATGAAAATGCACTAAAGCTGGCATCGTTTTACAATGGAAGAAAAAAAATAATTGCCTTTAAAAAGGCTTTCCATGGTCGCACTTCACTGGCGGTGGCAGCCACCGACAATCCTTCCATTGTGGCGCCGGTGAATCAAACGGATAATATTCTGTTTTTACCCTTTAACGAGGAGGCCGCACTGGAAGAGGCGTTTAAAAACAATGAAATTTCTTCAGTGATCATCGAGGGCATCCAGGGCGTGGGTGGAATCAATGTAGCCACTGCTTCCTTTCTTAAAAAGATCAGGAGCCTTTGCGACACTTACGATGCGGTGTTTATCGCAGATTCAGTACAGTGTGGGTATGGCCGTTCCGGGAAATTTTATTCGCACGATTTCAGTGGCGTGGATGCCGATATTTATTCAATGGCAAAGGGCATGGGCAATGGTTTCCCGGTGGCCGGCATATCGATCGCTCCAAAAATTCAACCTAAATATTTTATGTTGGGAACCACATTTGGTGGTAATCACCTCGCCTGTGCAGCGGCCTTGGCAGTACTCGAAGTGATTGAGCAGGATAACCTGGTGACGCATGCTGCCAACCTGGGAGATTACCTCATGGAAGAATTGAGAAAAATGCCCGCGATTAAAGAAGTGCGTGGACGCGGCCTGATGATCGGTATAGAACTTCCCGAAGAATTGAAGGAAGTGAAGAAAAACCTGTTGTTCAGGCACCATATTTTTACCGGCGAAGCAAAGCCCAATGTGATCAGGTTATTGCCCGCATTAAATATTGGAAAAAGGGAAGCCGATATTTTTTTAGAAGCGCTGTCCAAAGAACTGGCCCTGGTAACCGGTTAATGTGCAACTAACAGTAACGTATATATTTTTTAACTGATAAAAATCCTTCACAGGAGCATGAAAAATTTTATCTCTGTAAAAGATGTAACCGACATCGATGCACTGGTGGCAAAAGCCCTGGCTTACAAAGCCAATCCTGCTGCTGATAAATCACTTGGCGCCGGTAAACGCATCGGGTTGATCTTTTTGAATCCTTCTCTCCGTACCCGCCTCAGCACACAAGTCGCAGCCGCCAACCTGGGCCTCGAAGCCATCGTATTTAATGTAGATAAGGAAGGGTGGGCCATGGAGTTTGAAGACGGCGCCATCATGAGTGGCAGCACAGTTGAGCATGTGAAAGATGCGGCGCCTGTATTAGGTAATTATTTTAACATGCTTTGCATCCGGGCTTTTCCGTCGTTGAAAAACAAAGAAGATGATTACAGCGAGGAAGTGATCAATGCGTTTATGAAATTCGCCGGTGTTCCCATTGTAAGCCTTGAAAGCGCCACCTTGCATCCATTGCAAAGTCTTACCGATATACTTACGATTAAAGAAACCATCAATAACAATAGCATTGCCGCAGGCAGCAAACCCAAAATAGTACTTACCTGGGCGCCTCATATCAAACCACTGCCACAGTGTGTACCCAATTCAACTGCTCAATGGATCAATGCCTGGGGACAGGCCGAATTTGTTATCACCCACCCGGAAGATTATGAGCTGGATGAACAGTTTACCCGTGGCGCCACCATCACGCACAACCAGGCAGAGGCTTTGAAAGACGCAGATTTTGTGTACGTTAAAAACTGGAGCACCTTCACCGATTACGGGAGGATATATACGAACGATCCTTTCTGGATGCTAACAGCAGAAAAACTAAAGCTTACCAACAACGCCAAAGTAATGCACTGCCTGCCGGTGCGCAGGAATGTGGAGTTAAGTGACGAAGTGCTCGACAGTGATCACAGCATTGTAACCCGGCAGGCCAGTAACCGGGTGTGGGCAGCGCAGGCAGTGCTGGCCGAAATTTTACGAAATGGATAAACTATTTGTCATAAAGATTGGCGGCAACGTCATCGACGATGAAGCAAAATTGAAAAGCTTCCTTGTTGATTTTGCAGGTATCCCTTCGAACACCGGCAGTCATTGTATCCTGGTACACGGGGGCGGTAAGATTGCTACCAAACTGGGCGAACGGCTGGGTATTGAATCGAAATATGTGAATGGACGAAGGATAACCGATGAAGCAACCATTGACCTGGTGACGATGGTTTATGGAGGCCTGGTGAACAAAAAGATCGTGGCACAGCTGCAGTCGTTGCATTGCAATGCGATCGGGCTTACCGGTGCAGATGCCAATATCATCCCGGCAGTTAAACGGCCCGTGAAGGATATTGACTATGGGTTTGTGGGCGATGTTTCCACTTCATCTGTGAATGCAGCGACGATACATAGCCTCCTGCAGCAAAACCTTTCCCCGGTGATTGCCCCGCTTACCCACGATGGCAATGGCCAGGTGCTGAACACCAATGCTGATACCATCGCTTCCTCGCTGGCAATCGCATTGTCTGCTTTTTATGACGTGCGCTTATTGTATTGCTTTGAAAAAAAAGGGATACTGGTGAACGTTATGGACGACGATTCTGTGATCAACCTGATTACCAAAGATATTTACCAGCAGTTGTTGCAGGAAAACAAGCTCTTCGACGGCATTCTTCCAAAAATTGACAACGCTTTTGCAGCGATTGATCATGGCGTGCAGGAAGTGCTCATCGGTCATGCGGATGACCTGCTGCAAAACACAACAGCCCAAACCAAAGGAACCCTCATAAAATGAATTTTGATAAACAATTATACAACGATGCTGTGCAACTGCTGCGGCAATTGATAGCAACTCCTTCTTTTTCAAAAGAAGAAAATGACACCGCAGAAATACTTGTGAATTTTTTTGCCGAAAGAGGCGTTGAGTATGCCAGGGTGGGCAATAATATTTATGCGAAAAATAAAAATTACGATGCTTCAAAGCCATCAGTACTGCTGAATTCGCACCACGATACGGTGAAGCCAAATAAAGGCTATACCATAGATCCGTTTACGCCTGTGGAAAAAGACGGTAAGCTTTTTGGCCTGGGCAGCAACGATGCCGGTGGTTGCCTGGTATCACTGGTGGCCACGTTCCTGCATTTTTACGATATCAGCAACGCCCGCCACAACGTGGTTTTTGCGGCCAGTGCAGAAGAAGAGATCAGTGGAGTGAATGGTATCGAGTTGGTGTTGCCATACCTTGGCGAGATCAATTACGGCATCGTAGGCGAACCCACAAAACTGGAGATGGCAGTGGCAGAAAGAGGTTTGATGGTGATTGATTGCACCGCCAACGGCCGATCAGGACATGCGGCCCGCAACGAAGGTGAGAATGCGTTGTACAAAGCTGTGGATGACATCAACTGGATACGCAGCAAAAAATTTGAAAAAGTGAGTGAGCTGCTTGGCGAAAGTCGGCTCACCGTAACCGTTATTGATACGGAAAACCGGCAGCACAATGTAGTGCCTTCCCAATGTAAGTTCGTGATCGATGTGCGGGTAAATGAATTATACACGTTTGAAGAGATCCTGGCTGAACTGAAAGAAAACCTGAAAAGTGATTTCAAACCAAGAACCACCCGTATGAAATCCACCTCAATTCCATTGGATCATATCCTGGTAAATGCCGGCAAAAAACTGGGCAGGGGGTATTATGGGTCACCCACCACATCCGATAAAGCGTTGATGCCGTTCCCTACACTGAAGATGGGGCCGGGCGACAGTGCCCGAAGCCATACGGCTGATGAATATATTTACCTGTCGGAGATTGAAGACGGCATCAGCACATACATCCGGCTGGTGGAACAAATTCTTTAACAGCGTGATCCTGTTGCGATCAGTAACGCATAAAGTTGTAAGCAAATGAAACTATGGCAAAAAGATAAGAGCTCGCTGGCGTCGGTGGAGCGGTTTACGGTGGGTAAGGATCGTGAACTTGATCTGCAACTGGCGCCCTTCGATGTGCTGGGTTCCATTGCCCATGTTACCATGCTTGCATCGGCAGGCTTGCTGGAACCGGCAGAAAAAGAGTTGCTGGTAAAAGAATTGCAGGCCATCTATAAAACAGTTGGAGCCGGTTTTGTACTTGATGAAGGCGTGGAGGATATCCATTCGCAGGTGGAACTGATGCTCACCAAAAAGCTGGGCGACGTTGGAAAAAAAATTCACAGTGCCCGGAGTCGCAACGACCAGGTGCTGGTGGATCTGAAGTTATTCTTGCGCAGCGAGATAGAGCAACTCGTCAATAACCTGCTACCATTTTTTCAATTACTCATCGGTCAGAGTGAGAAATATAAGGATGACCTGTTGCCGGGATATACGCACCTGCAACTGGCCATGCCATCCTCCTTCGGGTTGTGGTTTGGCGCTTATGCCGAAAGCCTGGTAGACGATATGATCACCCTGCAGGCAGCTTTTGAAGTGGTGAACAAAAATCCATTGGGATCGGCCGCCGGTTATGGATCTTCCTTTCCTGTAAACAGAACGCTCACGACAGCACTGCTGGGCTTTGCCGACATGAATTACAACGTGGTATATGCTCAAATGGGAAGAGGTAAAACAGAGCGCATCGTAGCGGCAGCCCTGGCCAATATTGCAGCTAGCCTGTCAAAACTAAGCATGGATGCCTGCCTGTTCATGAACCAGAATTTTGGCTTCATCAGTTTCCCGGATGAGCTTACCACCGGCAGCAGCATCATGCCCCACAAAAAAAATCCGGATGTGTTTGAATTGATCCGTTCACATTGCAACCGCATACAGGCGCTGCCCAATGAGATCATGCTGATGACCACCAACCTGCCTTCCGGGTATCACCGCGATCTGCAGTTGCTGAAAGAGCACCTTTTTCCGGCTTTCAAAAACCTGTCGGATTGTATTGAAATGGCCGGCACCATGTTCTCCGCCATATCAATCAAAAAAGACCTGCTGTCCGACGAAAAATACCAATACCTCTTCAGCGTGGAAGAAGTGAATAAACTGGTGCTGCAGGGAATGCCATTCCGTGATGCCTATAAAAAGATCGGGAGGGCCATTGAAGCAGGTGATTTCACTTACGATACCAACCTGGCCCATACACACGAAGGCTCCATCGGCAATTTATGCAACAACGAGGTGAGCAGGAACATGCAGGCTGTGGTGGATCGCTTTCAATTTGACAACATCAAAAACGCTTTGGAGCAATTATTGCGTTAAATTGCCCATTCATTGTAAAGCTCACAGCACCTGCAGTAAGGATGATTGTTGGCATTGCTTGCCCTGCTGGCTGAAATAACCGCGGCTAAAGCAATGACAGCAGCGTTTCCCGTTAAAAGGGCAAAGGTTCCCGGCAATAAATGCCTCGCTCATGTTGTGTAAATCATCTTTCTTATGGCGGATTCAGTTCAAAAAAAACGCATTGCTATTTTTGGTTCCACCGGTTCTATCGGTACGCAGGCGCTGGAAGTTATCCGGGCAAACCCCACATTATTTGAAACTGAAATTTTAACGGCACAAACCAATGCCGACCTGCTTATTGCCCAGGCAACCGAATTCAAACCCAATGCAGTGGTGATCGGTGATGAATCACTATATCCCAAAGTGAAAGAAGCATTGGCCGGCACTGATACCAAAGTCTTTGCCGGTGAGAATGCACTCGAAGAAGTGGCCGACTTTGATACCTACGATATGATGCTGGCCGCTATTGTAGGTTTTGCCGGCCTCAGACCTACGTTAAAAGCTGTAGAAAAATCAAAAGCCGTTGGGCTCGCCAACAAAGAAACGCTGGTGGTGGCAGGTGATATCGTAATGCAGAAAGCCTACGAAAAGCGTGCTCCCATTATTCCTGTTGATAGTGAACATTCAGCCATCTTTCAATGCCTGGTGGGTGAGGGGCGTAATAAGATCGATAAGATCGTTCTTACCGCAAGTGGTGGCCCCTTTTTAGGAAAGAAACCCAACTTTTTGGTAAATGTAAAAAGGGATCATGCCCTGCAGCATCCAAACTGGGCCATGGGAGCCAAGATCACCATCGATTCCGCAACATTGATGAACAAAGGGCTTGAGATGATCGAAGCAAAATGGCTGTTCAACCTTCACCCCGACCAGGTGCAGGTGATCATACATCCGCAGAGCATCATCCACAGCATGGTGCAGTTTGAAGACGGCAGTATGAAAGCGCAGATGGGATTGCCTGATATGAAATTGCCCATTCAATATGCAATGGCTTTTCCGCAACGCATCGCCAACGATTTTCCCCGGCTTGATTTTAAGCGGTATCCCAACCTCAGTTTCGAGGAGCCGGATGTTAAAACCTTCAGAAATCTTGCGCTGGCCACCGATGCACTGTACAAAGGCGGTAACATGCCCTGCATTTTAAATGCAGCCAATGAAATCGCCGTGTGGGCCTTTCTCCGCAACCGTATCGGCTTTCTTGATATCACCGCGGTGGTGGAAAAAACCATGAATCATTGCCACTTTATAGCCCAGCCAACACTCGAAGAATATTTTGAAACCGATGGTGAAGCCCGTAATTTTGCGGCTTCGTTAATGAAGCTGTAGTATGATGGCCCCGACATTTGTACTTTGTGGAACATCGTTGCGTCGCACACTTGTACCGCATCACAGTATTCACCCTATAACGGTGGAGGGCAGGCAGGGTTCCGGCTCAACGAACGCATAAACCAATAAACATTCAATGGAGACGCTGATCAAAGTAGCACAGTTTTTTTTATCCCTTTCTTTATTGATTGTCCTGCATGAATGGGGACATTATTTTTTCGCCCGCCTTTTTAAAACAAGGGTCAACAAATTCTATCTTTTTTTCGATTTTTTATTCCCGGTTCCCACCTTATTCAACTTTGCTTTGTTCAAAAAGAAAAAAGGCGATACTGAATTCGGCATCGGTTGGTTCCCATTTGGCGGCTATGTGCAGATCGATGGTATGCTAGATGAAACGCAGGACGCCGAAAAATTGAAAGAACCACCCAAGCCCTGGGAGTTCAGGAGTAAAACCCCTGTGCAGCGCCTCTTCATCATGCTCGGTGGTATCATTGTTAATGTACTCACTGCCTTTATTATTTATTCCATGATCCTGTTTGTATGGGGCGAAACAAAAATTGAAAACGGTTCCCTCAAACATGGAATAGCAGTGGGGGATTCCCTCATGTATAATATCGGTTTTAAGGATGGCGACATCGTGAAATCAGTGGATGGTGAAACCATCCCTTATTTCGACGATGTATTGAAAAAAGTGATCATCAAAGGAGAGAAGGTAAATGTAATGGTAAGCCGCGATGGGAAAGATATTTCATTCACGGTACCTGAAACAATTCTCGGTCAGTTGTCAACCAAAAAAATTGACAAAAAAGGTTTGATCGGCTTGCGCATGCCTACCATCGTTGACAGTATGGATAACAGTGCGGTAAAAAGAAGCAATGCATTCGCCGCCGGTGTAGAAACGAACGACAGCATTGTCAGGCTCGATAGCACAGAGATCACTTACTGGGACCAGATATCTAAATACACGGAGCGCTTAAAAGATTCCGCTTCGGTGGCAGTAACGGTGATGCGTGGGGGCAAACTCCAGACAATTAATGTAAAGCTGGATGCTGATCATAAATTAGGCCTGGCGCCCATCAGCGGCGAAAAGCTCGCTAAGCTCGGCTGGATAAAGATCGATACCACCACCTATGGATTTTTTGAATCGATCCCGGCTGGTATTTCAAAATCATTTTCAAAACTGGGTGACTATATCGACCAGTTTTCTTTGCTCTTTAAACCTGCCACCGGCGCCTATAAAGGAATGGGAGGCTTCGCCAGTATGACACAGGTGTTTGGCCCGCATTGGGATTGGGAAGCGTTCTGGAGCATCACAGCATTTTTCAGCATCGTGTTGGCATTTATGAACCTGCTGCCGATTCCCATGCTGGATGGCGGCTACGTGATCTTTACATTGTTCGAGATCATTACCGGTAAAAAAGTACCCGATAAATTCCTTGAAAAAGCCAACCTGGTCGGTTTCATCATCATCATCGGTTTAATGGTGTTTACCAATGGCAACGACATTTTCCGCAAATTCAAAGGCTGGTTTTAACCGCAGCCGGTAATTGAATCTGCCGTTTAAATAAAAGCATCAGCCGGTTCTGCCTTGGTGGAATTGGCTTTCTTATTTTTACCCATCAATCAGGTATGAAAAAATATGCAGCGCTGCTGCTGTTCGTGGCCGGAACGGCAACCGCACAGGTGAAATTGCCCTTAACGCCCGATGTACAGCAACTTTACGAAAAAGGAACCCGGACTGCCGATGGTAAGCCCGGCAAAAATTACTGGCAAAACACAGCCGGTTACAGCATCCAGGTTAATTACGATCCCGCCACCCGCCTGGTGAGCGGCTCGGAAACCATCCGGTACGAAAATAACAGTCCGGGTAGTTTGAAACAACTCGTATTTAAACTGTATCCCAATTTGTACCAGCGTGGCAATATCCGCATGATGCCGGTTGATTCACAGGATTTGTCGGAAGGCGTGAAGATTGAGCAGGTGAAGATCAATGACATTAACCGCAATACCCGCGAACTGCTGGTGGATGGCACCAATATGGTCATTCCACGGGTACAGGTACCTGCGGGCGAATCAGTGAAGGTGGAGCTCAGTTTCAGTTACACGCTAAATAAAGGTTCCCATATCCGGACCGGTGAAATTGAAGAAGGGGCGGCGTTCATCGCTTATTTTTTCCCACGCATAGCGGTATATGATGATCTTGATGGTTGGAACATGAATCCCTATCTGGGCACGCAGGAGTTTTACAACGATTTTTGCCATTTTGATGTGGCCATAACGGTGCCGGCTAACTACCTGGTTTGGGCCACCGGTGATTTACAGAATTGCGGGGAAGTTCTTACCGGGAAGTACTGTGATCGTTTAGCGGCTGCGGAAAAAAAGGATGACATTGTTTTTATCGTTGATTCGGCTGATCTGCGGGCAGGTGGCATCACGGCAAATCATCCCTTCAATACCTGGAAATTCAATGCCAACTATGTGCCTGACTTTGCATTTGCAGTGAGCGATCACTATGTATGGAATGCCAGCAGCCTGCTTGTAGACAGTAGTTCGGGCAGGAGAACCAGGGTGGATGCTGTGTTCAACACAAAGCACCGATCGTATGTTGATGTGATCGGGTATGCCCGGAAAACGGTTGAGCTGATGAGTTTTCAATTTCCACGCTGGCCTTATCCTTACAATCACGAAACGGTATTTGACGGGCTCGACCAGATGGAGTACCCGATGATGGTTAATGATAATCCACTTGAGAAAAAGGACGATGATATTGAACTCACCGATCACGAGATATTTCATACCATGTTCCCATTTTACATGGGCATCAATGAAACCAAGTACGGTTGGATGGATGAAGGGTGGGCCACGATCGGGGAGTGGCTGCTGTCGCCAATGATTGACAGCACTATTAAAGATGCGTACGGGATTGACAGAACAGAAAGGAATATGGGTACCGAATCTGATGTGCCCATCACTACGTTCACCACCATGCTGGCCGCGCCTTCTTTTTTCACCAACTCCTATCCTAAGCCGGCTTTTGGTTACCTGTTTGTAAAAGACATGCTGGGCGATGAATTGTTTTTCAAAGCGCTTCACTATTACATCCGTCAATGGAA
>CAYVLT010000053.1:0-20794 GCA_964452405.1 uncultured Ferruginibacter sp. | reverse complement strand
ATCATTTTTATGTTTGTCATAAAATATTTATGAGCAAAATTTGATTTTTTTATTGGAAAGGCGCAATACATCGAAAAGCCGGAAGAATACATCTGGGCAAGGGTTCTGGAAAGTGCCAAAGCAGCAGATTCTGTGTTGCTGTTTGAAAGGGAACTTACCAGGCAGTTCGGCACTGATCAGAAATACAGCTTTGAAAACCGGAACGGCGTGGTGATAAAACAATATTCTTCTGCATTTACCAATGCCTTTAATGATAAGCTCAATGGCATGGTGGAACGCAGGATGCGCCTGTCGATCGCATCTGTAGCCTCCTTCTGGTATACAGCCTGGGTGAATGCCGGGCAACCAGACCTCAAAAGCCTGGTGGGTCAAAAATTTTCCGAAGCGGAGTTGAAAGAGTTTGATAAACTAAATGAATCATGGAAGGGTAGTGAGAAAATGATTGGCCGCGAAGAATAAAAAAAGTGCCCGGTTACAACCGGGCACCGTGTATTATTGCTATTTTCAATGGGATGTTAAAGACTGAAAATTAATTGCTCTTCCCGATCAACCACTTTTATTTTCCGAACAAACTCATCGTAGTCGGGTTCATGATTGCTGTACACGCCGTAAGCATCAATGCTGTAGCCCATTAAGCCGTCAGAGGCTTCTATCAGGTATAAAATTGACGCATCCGAAGGGTCTGATTCTCCCTCGAAACGGTAGGTTTTAATAATGCTGAGGTCGCCCGGCTGGTATTTTTTTCCATTGCCGGTTACAAAGCTTCCTTCTTCGTACTTGAATTCGTGGTCGAGTTTTTTTATCCTTAATTTCTCGAGTACCTGGCTCAAAGTCCTCATTTCATTTTTCCTGTTTTCCATAAAGTTATTTTTTTGGGGTGAAGTATTAAAGAGGTTCCGATACAGTGAGCGCACTCACAGGAATTCTCCACATAACAGGAAACAATCGTTGTGCCATGTTAAACTGAATAACCGTGCCGGGTAAGTTGGTGAAAAAACCGGCCAGCTATTTACTCATCCCGGGATTAAATGGGCTGCAGCGGGGTAAATAACGAACAGGTTACAGTTTACTCTCTTCAAAATTTTTGATTTTATTGTAGAGGGTTTTCCGGTCGATCTTTAATATTTCTGCCGCCTTGGTTTTGTTGAATTTTACCTGCTTCAATACTGTCATGATGGCTTCATATTCCGCAAATGCCGCCGCATCTTTTAAGCCGGCCACCTGTGGTGCTGCTCTTTCGTGAAATCCATTTTCTGTGCTGGTCCCGTTGGCTGATGGCGTAACCGGGCCGCTGATAATTTCCCAGGGCAGCACGTTTTTATTGATCAGTCCGCCGGTGGTCAACAGTCCTGCCCGCCTGATCACGTTCCTGAATTCACGGAGGTTGCCGGGCCAGTTGTATTCCATAAATAATTGCATCACATCCGGCTCAAACCCATCAAGGGTTTTACCGAGCTCGGCTGCGGTTTTCTGTAAAAAGAAATGGGCAAACAGCGCAATGTCTTCGCCACGTGCCCGCAGTGGTGGTATGTGAATGGAGAATTCGTTGAACCGATGGTAAAGATCCTCCCGGAATTTGCCGGTGGTATAAGCATCTTTTAAATTTTCGTTTGAGGCAACAATGATCCTTACATCTGTTGTCAATTCTTTATTACCACCCACCCGTTTGAATTTTCTTTCCTGTATCACTCTTAGTAACGCTGCCTGTACATCCATTGGCAGGTTTGCCACTTCATCTAAAAACAATGTTCCCCCGTTGGCTGTTTCAAACATACCTTCTTTATCGTTTAAAGCGCCGGTGAACGAACCCTTGATGTGACCGAATAATTCACTTGCTGCCAGTTCTTTGGAGAGCGTGCCGCAGTCAAGCGCCACAAAGGGTTTGTTTTTTCGGTCGCTGCAGGCATGAATCGTTTTTGCCACCACTTCCTTACCGGTACCACTTTCACCATAAATGATCACACTGTAACCGGTGGGTGCAATTGTGGCGATTTGCTGGTACATTTCTTTTATCCCGGGAGATTTTCCTTCAAGAAACTGGGAGGTGTCGCTGGATGCAGCTGCTCCGTTCCTGGTATTCCTGGTGGCCGCCGGCTGCACCTGCCCTGTACCCTGGTTTGAGCTGAGCGCTTTTTCAATCAGGTTAACCACTTCGTCGGGCACAAGCGGTTTGGTGATGTAATCAAATGCTCCTTGTTTCATCACTTCCACCGCCATTTTTATATCAGAATAACCGGTGATGATGATCACTTCCACTTCCGGCTTTAATTGTTTAAGCTCTTTCAGCACATGCACTCCATCTTTATCTCCGAGCCTGAAATCGCAAAGCACGAGATCATAATTGCCATCCTTGAAAGCTGCGATACCTTTGCTGGCATTGGCGGCAATGCCGGTTTCGTATCCCTTTCTTTGCAGGAACCTGGATAGTAGCTGACACATATCCATGTCGTCGTCGATTATCAAAATTCTTTTCATAATTGAGATTGAAGGCTATTTTGGTTAAAAATACATAATGGCTCCTTCAAAAAGCAACCATTAAATTTATAGGAGGTTTAACTGAGAAGATTAAAAATGATGCCAAATGAAATGGCAGGTATCAATAAAATTTCGGCAAAGGGTAGTGGGCAGGATTTTATCTGCTGGATAAAATGGCTGACTATTTGTTGCACTCACTTAGGAAAAAAAATTACGTGAATATTGAAGATGGAACAGGACGAAACCTTGACGGCCCTTATCATCGATGATGAGTACGACATTTGCTTTTTGCTGAGCCGCATTTTACGAAACAACAATTTAAATGTTCAGTTTGTCAATTCGATCACTGAAGGAAAATCTTCTTTGTCGAAGCTGAACCCCAGTCTGCTCTTTCTTGACAACCATTTGCCTGATGGCTTTGGGGTTGATTTTATCAGCTATGTAAAGCGGGAACATCCCAACACAAAAATTGTAATGGTAACGGCTCACGACACCACCGAAGACCGTGTAAAGGCTTTAAAAGAGGGAGCTGATATTTTTATATCAAAACCTTTTTCAGCAGCAGAAATAAAATCGGCCATCCAACAGGTGAATGCCCAATAGTATTTCTTATTGTGGAGCATCATCCCGAATTGTGGAAATTATTGCCCGTCCATTGGTCAATTCCCCGTTTCTTTCAGGCGGCTTCTTCAAGAATTATCGTGAAAACGGTACCCTTACCCAGCTCGCTGTTTACCTGAATGGTTCCTTTGTGGTTGAAGATAATATTTTGCGTGTTAGCCAGCCCCAGCCCATTTCCATTCGGCTTACTGGTGAAATAAGGTTCAAATAGTTTTGAGAGTGATACCTCGTCCATGCCGGAGCCATTGTCCTCGATGGAAATTGTGCAACGGCCATTGTCGGCCCTGGTGCTGATTTTCAAAACTCCTTTGTCTTCTTCCATGGCCTCTATAGCATTGATGATGATGTTAAGAAAGGCAATCTTCATTTTGTCGGTATCAATATTTACCTCCGTGTTACAACCATAGCTGCGTTCAATTTGTATCCGTTTAAGATCTATCCTGTCTTTTGCCAGCGCAAGGGTACTATCTAAAAATGTATCGAGGTCTACTTTTGAAAAGTTGAGTTCTGAAAACTTGGTGCTGTGCAGCAAATCGGAAATCAGTTTGTTGATGCGGTTACTGTTTCGGTCGATCACATCAAACAGGTAAGAAAGGTTTTCATCGTTGGCTCCCACATCGGCTTTCAACTGGCTCGTGGCAAGGTTTATATTGGTAAGCGGATTTCGCACCTCGTGTGCAATGGTGCGGGCAATACGACCCGTGGCAGCAAATTTTTCCATGCTTCGCATTTGCATCAACTCTGCATTAGCCTTGTTCAGTTCATCAATCCGCTTACTGAGCTGTTCCTGGTATTCCTTAATGTTCTGCATGGCGGTTTTACGGGCTTTATTCTCACTGGTATAGGTTACAAACCCGATGATCACCAGCAGCAGGGTAAGTAAAAGTGATGTAATGGTGATGGTGTTCACCGACGAAAAAATAGATTTCAGGTCTGTATCTCTTTCCTCCAGCTGCTGGTTCTCCTCCGTTTGCATATATCCTACGATCCGTCGCAATTTATCCATTACCCTTTTCGATTCCAGTTGCTCTGACCTAAGGTGGTAAGAGGTATCCTGGGAGCCATGCTGTATATAGCTGATGCCATCCTGCAATATCCGGAACCGCTTGTTGATCACCACTTTTAGCTCCCCCAGCCGTTGTTGCTGGATGTAATTTTCTTTGGTGAGCAATACGAGACCCTGGTAAATATCATCCAACACCCTTACACTGTTATTGTAAGGCGCTAAAAAATCAGTGTCGTGGGTCAGTGCAAAACCCCGTACACCGGTTTCGGCATCTTTTACAGATGACAGCAAGGATTCCAGCTTGAAGATGACTTTATAGGTGTGCTCAACCCGGGCGGTTCGTTCTTTCAACTGCCGGTTGGCAAAAAGGGTAACAACATACACTACCAGCAGCAGGAAAAGAGAGGCGCTGTAACCAATGATAATGCGGCTGTCGGGTTTTACTTTCTCAAAAACTTTTTTCATGTTTCCTGTTGCGTTATGCGATAATCAAAGAGGAATTTACGGAATTAGTGATGTAATACATTTATAAAAAACATGCCACAGTAACAAGGCCTCATTTCCCGTACTGTGAACAAAACTCCCCGCTTTTTAAAATGTTACCCTCAATTGAAGGGTGTTTTGCCGCATGGCATAATATTTTGTTGATAGCTGTTGAAACAATATTTAAAAATCTTAAATCATATTTTATGTTACGTTGGTCAGCAGGATTCTTAATCATCGCAGTCATCGCCGCCGTTTTTGGTTTTGGCGGAATAGCGGCAAGCGCAGCATCTATTGCAAAAGTGCTGTTCTTCATCTTCATTATTTTGTTTGTATTGTCGCTGTTCTTTAAACGTACCGCATCATAGTTGGTTAGTCCGTACCCTTATTAAACTCACCAATGGTTCGGGCAGGGCAGTTTGCCGGTAATAACACGTAATTTATTCAATCACTAAAATCATATTTTATGGCTAACACAAAAGTTATCTTGGGTTTTGTAGCAGGTATTGCCGCCGGGGCGCTGGCGGGTGTTTTATTTGCTCCTGATGAAGGAAAGAAAACCCGTAAAAAAATAGCAGGTAAAGCAGGAGATGTCACCGATTCGTTGAAAAACACGTTCAATGATTTTGTAGACGATCTTAAAAAATCTTATTCAAACACCAGGGCTGAAGCTGAAACAATGGGTGAGCGGGCCAAGGCTGCAATGAACACCGCGAAAGCTGATGTAAAAACCTCCCTCTCCTGATTGTGAATGGATGGTAAAAAACCGAAATCATCAACCCACCTGTTTAATCTGAAAAAATGCATTCTACGGTAGAACATATTGAGAAACTGATTGCAACGGCCGGCGAGCTTGCTGAAACAAAAATTGAATTGGTGAAATTGAAAGCCGCCGGCAAGCTGAGTGCCTCCCTGTCGGGTTTCTTTACACTCATTATTATGTTGCTGCTGACGGGGGTAACGCTTACAGTGATCAGTTTCGGGTGTGCGTACCTGATAGGAAATGCACTGGGTAGTTTGAGTACAGGCTTTTTTATAATGGGAGCCGTGTATGTTGCAGGTGGGTTGCTGCTTTATTTTAACCGGAAGAAATGGGTGCAGGAGCCACTCAGCAATTTGTTCATCAACAAAATAATGAATGGATGACGCAGGAGATCACTTCAATGAACCGACTTAACGAAAGGGTAAAACAACTAGAGGAAGAAGTGTTGCTCAAAACCGCTATCTTAAAAGGCCAGGCTGCTGAACTGGCCGATGATTTAAAACCATCCGCCCTGCTTAAGGGAGCTGTTGCAGAAATAGCATACACCAAAAAATTAAAGGCAGGCGCTCTTGATACCACCATTGGAATGGGCGCAGGCTGGCTGGTGCGTAAAATTTACCAGGCCCGGTCAAAAAGCATTTTCAAAAAGCTTACAGGCTTCATACTTCAAAATATCACTACCGGCATTGTTACCAGCAAAGCACCGGCGATACGCCATAAAATTGCGCAATGGCAACAGGCGCACTAGCCTGCTGAAACCAGCCGCCGCTACACTCAGAAAAAAGTTGTATTTTTTAGTACTGTTATCCCCGCAGGTGGTGTAGCAAGGCAAAATAATTCCTGATGAATGAGCGGTTCAATAAAAAAATAAAGCAGGTACTGTTTTTAGTCGTCCTGCTGCTGCTCGTGGGTACCACGCTGTACGAACTGTACGTATACCTGCCGGGTATGCTGGGTGCGGTTACCTTATATATCCTCAGCCGCGAAAATTATTTTCAGCTTATTTATAAAAAGAAGTGGCGGAAAGGGGTGGCTGCCATGCTGTACGTGGTGTATTATTCACTGCTGTTGGGTTTGCCCGTGTACCTGGCAGTTACATTGATCGCACCAAAAATAAACCTGCTCATCAGTAACCCACAGGAAATTTTATCAAGTGTGAAGGGCGTACTGGATCTCGTGGAAAAAAAATTTGGTGTTACCATCACCTCTGAAAATTCTGTGAATACTGCCGTTGAAAAAGTAACTACGCTCTTACCATCGTTATTCAACAGTACCGCTAATCTTTTCGCCAATCTTGTGATCATGCTGTTCCTGCTGTACTACATGTTATACTCGGGCAGCAGCATTGAAAAACTGCTTTTTAAAATAATACCGCTTAAAGATGAAAACACAAAACTGCTGGCAACGGAAACAAAAACAACCATCAAGGCCAATGCCATCGGTATCCCCCTCATTGCATTGATACAAGGCGCCACGGCTGCGGTGGGTTATTTTATTTTCGGTATTAAAGATGTGTTGTTGTGGGGTTTTCTTTCAGGCGTTTTTTCTATTTTACCTGTCATTGGTTCAATGGCCATATGGGTGCCGCTATGCATTTACCTGTTTGCATCCGGTGAAACAGGCATGGCCATCGGTCTTACTTTATACAGCGCTATCGTTACCAGTAATATCGATTACTTCGCCCGCATGAGCATCATGAAAAAAATGGGTGATGTACACCCGGTGATCACCATGCTCGGCATTATAGTAGGATTGGGATTATTTGGTTTTATAGGGCTGGTATTTGGTCCTTTACTGGTGAATTACATTGTGGTGCTTTTCGGAATTTATATGAATGAGTTTGTTGAAAAGCCGGCCGGTATTGTTGAGTCCTTCACAGAAAAAGCGGCCGATCCTCCCGGCGAAAAAAAGCATTCTCTTCCCGGGTGATACCTGCCTCTGGTCCAGGCTTATTTCAACCCTGCTTATCCCGCCACCTGTTTATTTTTATTCTCAAACCCGCAGCCCTGCTGCATTAGTTTAGTCACGCCGTTATAATAATCAATTTACTTGCCGGAAATAGGTGGTAAAAAGTTACTTTTGCCGTTCATTTTTCAACAGCAAACGAGGCTAAAGTGATACATAATTTTAATGCAGGTCCTTCTATATTACCGCAGGAGGTTTTTCAGCAGGCGGCTGCTGCCGTACTTGATTATAATAACAGTGGATTGTCAATACTTGAACTGGGTCATCGTACCTCCACCTTCCAGGCAGTAATGGATGAGGCAAGAGCGTTGGTGAGGGAGTTGATGAAACTGGAGGATTCGCATGAAGTGCTGTTTTTGCATGGGGGTGCCAGTACACAGTTTATGCAGGTGCCGATGAACCTGTTGGATGATAAACAAACTGCCGCCTATTCTGACACCGGTGTATGGGGACAAAAGGCTGTAAAAGAAGCAAAGCTTTTCGGAAAAGTGGAAGTGGTTTGCACCGGCAAAGAAAGTAACTACAGCATATTGCCCAAAGATTTCGCAGTGCCGAATGATGCTGTGTATTTTCACATTACCACCAATAACACCATTTACGGCACACAATGGCAAAAGATACCCAAAACCAGTATTCCATTGGTAGGCGATATGAGCAGTGATATTTTCAGCCGCGTGATAGATTTTAACGCATTCGATCTTATATATGCCGGCGCCCAAAAAAACATGGGGCCTGCCGGGGTGAACCTCGTGGTGGTGAATAAAAATATCCTTGGAAAATTAAAGCGGACGATTCCCGGCATCATGGACTACCGCAATCATATCAAAGACGGGAGCATGATGAATACGCCACCGGTTTTTGCGGTATATGTGTGCATGCTAACCTTACGTTGGTTAAAAGAGCAGGGCGGGGTGGCAGCCATTGAAAAAAAGAACACTGAAAAGGCGGGCCTGCTTTATGAAGAAATTGACCGCAACCCATTGTTCACAGGCACGGCTGCCGTTGAAGACCGTAGTAAAATGAATGTGTGTTTTGTAATGAATGACCCGGCATTGGAAGAAGCATTTCTTACCTATACCAAATCCCGCGGTATTGTGGGTATTAAAGGCCATCGCCTGGTAGGCGGTTTCAGGGCATCGCTTTACAATGCACTGCCCATAAGCAGTGTAGCAGTGTTGGTGGATGCCATGAAAAGTTTTGCACAAGCCCATGCGTAAACAATTTTATTTTATTTTTACCCTCCCGATAAAGAGCAATTAATGGTTACCATATCCCCGTTCAAAGCGCTGAGACCAGAAGCACAACACGCTAAAAATGTGGCCTCCCGCCCTTATGATGTATTGAATAGTAAAGAAGCAAAAATTGAAGCGCAGGGTAATCCCTACAGTTTTTTACACATCACAAAAAGTGAGATCGATTTGCCGGAAGACATCGATATTCATTCACAAAGAGTGTATGATACAGCCAAAGAAAACCTGGATGCCTTTATCAGCAGGAATGTTTTGTTTCGTGAAAGCAAACCCTGTTATTACATTTACCAGCTTGTGTGGAATGGTGTCAGTCAAACCGGTCTTGTGTGCGGAAGCAGCGTGGATGACTACGGGAACGGCCTGGTAAAAAAACACGAGTTCACCCGGCCGGAAAAAGAGAACGACCGCATCAATCATATCAAAACCACCGGAGCTCAAACCGGGAATGTATTCCTGGCCTACAAAAACGTGGATGAAATTGATACACTGATCAGCAAATGGAAGCAGGACAAAAACCCTGTTTACGACCTTGTGGCGGATGACAAAGTACAACACAGTATCTGGATCATCAACGATAATAAAGTGATCGATACCATCAGCCAGTTGTTTAAAACAAAAGTGCCGGCCACCTATATCGCCGACGGTCATCACCGTGCGGCATCAGCTGCTAAAGTGCGCCAGGCCCTGGGCGAACAGGCGCCCACAGGCGCCGACATTTTTTTAACCACCCTGTTTCCTTCCAACCAGTTGCGGATAATGGATTATAACCGGGTGGTAAAAGACCTGCATGGCCGCGACAGTAAAGAATTTATTGAAAAAATTGCGGGAAAATTCAGCGTGGAAAAATCCGCAGAAGCTGTAGCGCCGGCCAGGTTGCACGAATTTGGCATGTACACCGGTAAACAATGGTATCGCCTTTCTGCCCTGGATGGCAGTTATACTGAGGACCCGATCGGTGTACTGGATGTAACCATACTACAGGATAATTTGCTGGATCCATTGTTGGGTGTGAAAGATCCAAGAACAGATACAAGGATCGATTTTGTAGGTGGCATCAGGGGACTGGGAGAACTGGAGAAAAGGGTCGACAGTGGAGAAATGGCGGTCGCCTTCAGCTTATACCCGGTAAGCATTGAACAGCTTTTCGATATTGCAGACAGCGGAAATGTGATGCCTCCCAAAAGTACCTGGTTTGAACCCAAACTTAGAGATGGCCTGCTCACCCACCTGATTCACGACTGATATTTACCCGGATAATTTAGAAGGATATCCTTTTTTATTCCTGTCAATAACTGCTTTCCAGGAGCAATGCTCCTGCCGGATGCTGCATTTTTTCGAGTTGAAATTGGCAGTATCTTTACGCAGATGAAAAAAATTATTTTATTTACCATGGTGTTGCTGGCTACGGGCACAGGGGTTTTTTCCCAAACGGCCAGTGAGTTGCAGGAAACGGCCCGCTCGTTCATGCAGCAGGGCGATTATGCCAATGCCTTGTTGGTGTTGAATCGTGCGGCACTGCAGGAACCACAGAATATTGATATCGCCAAAGATCTTGCATTTACCTACTATCTTCAAAAGGATTTTAATAAAGGGTTGGAAATAATAAAACCATTGCTGGACAGGGAAGATGCCGATGACCAGTGTTACCAGATTGCCGGGAATATTTATAAGCAACTGGGGATGGTGAAAGATTGCGACAAACTTTTCAGGAAGGGCATCCGTCGCTTTCCCGAAAGTGGCGCCATGTACAACGAATTGGGAGAATTGTTGTGGGCACAGCAGGATTATTCAGCCATAAAGCAGTGGGAGAAAGGAATTGAGTTGGATCCCGGGTTTTCGAAAAACTATTACAATGCAGCCAAATATTATTACCTCACCACCGATAAAGTGTGGAGTATTTTATATGGCGAGATTTTTATTAATATGGAGCCTTTGAGTAACAGGGCGCCTGAAATAAAATCAATGTTGCTCGACAGTTATAAAAAGTTATTTGCCGAGGTGCGGTTGACACTGCCTGGTGATCAGAAAAATAAATTCGCCGAGGCATTTATTAAAACAATGGACAAACAATCATCGGTAGCTGCCAATGGGATAAACGTGGAAACACTTACCATGATCAGGACAAGGTTTATTCTTGACTGGTACAATGAGTATGCGGATAAGCTTCCTTTTAAATTGTTTGAAATGCAACAACAGTTGTTGCAGAACGGCTTGTTTGATGTGTACAATCAATGGATATTCGGATCGGTGCAGAACCTGGCAGCTTACCAGAACTGGACCAATGCCCATACAGCTGAATACAGTGAGTTCACAAAATTGCAAAGAGGCAGGGTATTTAAAATTCCGTCCGGTCAGTATTATCACTAAGCGTGACGGAACCTGTTTTCGATTTCTCCACACAGATGGCTTTTTTATTTTATCTTAGTTAAACAGCCGGGTGCTGTGGCCATACTGATTTTCTAACGAACCTTTGCCAATATGAACCTCAACTCAAGATTGTTTGATTGTTTGCAATACCAGCTGGATAAGTTTCCCAAACCGGATATGCTCAAT
Organism: uncultured Ferruginibacter sp.; assembly: GCA_964452405.1. GTDB lineage: Bacteria > Bacteroidota > Bacteroidia > Chitinophagales > Chitinophagaceae > Ferruginibacter. The sequence goes on along the minus strand of CAYVLT010000053.1, from coordinate 9,678 downwards.
GCAAAGGAGAACGGGCAATGGGTAGCATATAGTACCAGGGAGGTGAAGGAACTGGTGGACCGCTTGAGTGCCGGGCTGCTTTCACTAGGGATCAGCGGAAACGATATGACGGTGGAGCGCCAGGATAAAATAGCGCTCATCAGTAAGAACCGGCCCGAATGGCTGATCCTGGATATGGCCTGCCAGCAGATCGGCGCTTTGCTCTGCCCTATATATCCCACCACCAACATCAATGAGCTTGAATTTATTTTTAATGATGCAGGTATCAAAATGGCCTTTATCAGCGGTGATGATATTCTTGAAAAGGTTAACAATATCAGGGGACGTGTTCCCTCATTTGAAAACCTGTATGCTTTTGACGAATTGCCCGGTGCGGTTTATTGGAAAGAACTCCTGAAGGAACCATCAACAACACAAAGCGAAAAGCTGGAAACATTGCGGAAAGGGATCCAGCCTGATCATTGTGCCACCATCATCTATACTTCGGGTACCACCGGTTTCCCCAAGGGGGTGATGCTGAGTCACCGCAATATCGTGAGCAACGTGATCAATGGCTCCGAAAGTTTTCCTTTTGAAGAAAGGGTTGATTGGCGCTCGTTGAGTTTTTTACCGCTCAATCATATTTTTGAAAGAATGGTGTCCTATATCTATATCCGGAGTGGCATTGCGGTATACTATGCAGAGAGCCTGGACACGATTGCCGATAACCTTAAAGAGGTGAAACCACAGATGTTCTGCACAGTGCCGCGATTGCTGGAGAAAGTATATGAAAAGATTATGGCCAAAGGGGCGGAACTCACCGGCGTAAAACGACAATTGTTCGACTGGGCCATTGCTTTGGGAAATGAATACGACAACATAAAAAGTAAAGGTGTTGCGTACGATCTTAAACTGGCGATTGCCAATAAGCTCATTTTTAGTAAATGGCGGGAAGCGCTGGGTGGAAATATTCAGATGATTATTACCGGGGGCGCTGCCTGCCAGGTGCGGTTGATACGGCTTTTTACAGCAGCGAAAATACCTATTTACGAAGGGTATGGTCCTACGGAAAACAGCCCGGTGATCAGTGTAAACTGCCAGTACAAAGGAGGAACAAAATTTGGCACCGTTGGTCCTGTTATCAAAGGCCAGGAAGTAAAGCTGGAGCCTGATGGCGAGATTTGTGTGAAAGGACCTAGTGTGATGTTGGGTTATTATAAACGTCCTGATCTCACCGCCGAAACCATCATAGACGGCTGGCTGCACACGGGCGATATCGGCGTATTTGAGGATGATAAATATTTAAAGATCACCGACCGTAAAAAGGAATTGTTTAAAACGAGCGGGGGAAAATACGTGGCACCCCAACCCATCGAAAACAAAATGAAGGAATCTCCCTTTGTAGAACAGATGATGGTGGTGGGTGCCGAAGAAAAGTTTGTAGGTGCTTTGATTGTACCCAGTATACCCAACCTGAAAGAATGGATGCGTCAGAAAAATATTCCATTTGTCACCAACGAAGACGCCATCAATAACCCGCAGGTGCTGCAGCTTTATAAAGAATTGCTCGACAGCTTCAATAAGTTTTTTAACCACGTGGAGCAGATCAAAAGATTTGAATTGCTCGCAAACGAGTGGACGATAGAAAGCGGGGAGCTGACACCAACGTTAAAGCTTAAACGAAAAGTGATCATGGAAAAATACAGGGATGTATACAACAGGATTTACCAGCACTAGGCTATTTCTTCGGTTGTTTTGGTTTTACAGGATATACTGTTTTAGTTGCCGGTACCGTGGCTCCTCCGAGTAACACTGCCACGCACTCATTCAGGATATCGTATTTATTGGCAACAAAAAGCTGCATTTTCTCAGCGGGCAGCCTCATCTCGTAGTTACCTCCCGTTGCCAGCACTGCATCAAAATCGGGGTTGTAATGGCTGAAGGCAGACAGGTCCATCGACAAATTTTTCGCAATTACCACCGAGTTATATTTCCCGCTTACCAGGATGGTTTCCAACGTGCTTATTTCTTCAGGACTGAGCTTATTGTTTTGGTGGTATGCGCCGGTTCCGTTTTCCGTGTACCCGGCACCGTTACCACCCGTAGTTGTGATGCCACCGCCGCCCTCCATGATATAGTGTGTGGCAATAAAACGTTTAACGTAGGTCCTTGATTCTTCGGGAAGATAGTATTGCAGGCTCCAGAAATTTTTACTGCCACTTTTTTTCATGGCGCCGTACACCCGTCCTGGTCCGCCATTGTAGGCCGCCATTACCAACAACCAGTCGTGCAATTGCCGGTACAATGTGAGGAGGTACCTGGCTGCAGCATGCGTACTTTTATAATAATCCCGCCTGTCATCGGTAACACTGTTCACCAGCAACCCATAAGTACGGGCAGTGCCGGGCATGAACTGCCAGGGTCCACCGGCACCCACCGGGCTGGTGGCGGCGGTGCTCAGGTTTGATTCAATAACGGCGATATATTTTAACTCTTTGGGTAGCCCGTATTGCACCAATATGTTTTCGATCAGGTTAAAATAAGGCTGGCCCCAATCTTTCATATTCAACAGGTACCTCGAGTGTCCCTTTATGTAATCCTGTATAAAAAGTTCTGCATTGGGATTTACCTGGTTGATGTAAGGTTGGGTGCTGTTATAACTGCTGTTGGAAAAAAGATTTTTAAAGCCATACCTTGTCACCTGGCTGAAATACTGCACTTTCTCTTTTTGTGGCAGCTTTCCCGATTTTACCACCTCATCGATAAGCCGGTTTTCTGTGCTGATGTCTTCACGGGTGGAGTCGGGCACCGCTGCTGGTAGTGCCTGCTGGGCAAAAGTTGCCGTCAGGCCAAGAATAGAAAGTCCATATGACAGGAAGAATTTTTTCACGTTTCAACGGGCGTTTTACGATGCTGCATCAGCAAATCAGAAAGTTGCAGCAAAGTTACTTCGTCAAATTTATTGGTCATCACCTGCATTCCAAAAGGCATGCCATTACTGTGTTTGAACAGGGGAAGCGATATGCCGGGAATGCCCGTAAGGTTTGCAAAAACAGTGTATATATCAGCGATGTACATTTCTATCGGGTCACTTGTTTTTTCACCGATAGCAAATGCCGTGGTGGGAGCAGTGGGAAGCACCAGGGCATCATATTTTTTGAAAATTTCAGCTACTTTATCTGAGAGCAGGCGACGCACCTGCTGGGCCTTGCTGAAATAAGCATCATAATAACCTGCGCTTAATACAAAGGTTCCCAACATGATCCTTCGCTGCACTTCTTTTCCAAAACCCTCGCTGCGGTTTTGTTTGTAAAACTGGTCGAGGTCGCCTGCAGTTTGAGCAGTTTTACGTCCGTACCGGATGCCATCATACCGGCCCAGGTTGGAACTTGCTTCTGCCGTGGTGAGCACATAATAGGCCGGCACTATATAATCCAGCAGGTTAAATTCAACTGCTTCAACGGTATGGCCCGCCGCCTGTAGTGTGGCAAGCTGTTCGTTGATGGCACCTGCTATTTCCGTATCGAGGGAGGGATGCTGTACCGCTTCGGCGAAATAGGCAATGCGGTATTTTTTTGCCGGCCCGGCTGCGGCGGAATAAGTATCAACGGGCTTCAAAGCAACAGTACTGTCATACTCATCCGCACCGGCAATCACTTCTAAAGTAAGTGCCACATCCTGAACATGATTTCCGAAAATGCCAATCTGGTCAAAGGAAGATGCGTAAGCAATCAATCCATATCTCGATACCCGGCCATAGGTAGGTTTAAGGCCGATGATACCGCAGAAATCAGCGGGTTGCCTTACTGATCCGCCGGTATCGCTTCCGAGGCTGATCATGCAGAGTCCAGCCTGTACAGCCACAGCACTGCCGCCGGAAGAACCTCCCGGTACTTTTGTTTCATCCAATGCATTCAACACATTCCCGTATACTGAATTCTCGTTGCTGCTGCCCATGGCAAACTCGTCGCAATTGCAGTTGCCAATGATGATGGCTTCCTCATCAAGTAGTTTTTGAACGGCGGTGGCATTGTATACCGAGGTAAAGCCGGAAAGGATGGCCGATGCAGCGGTAAGTGTATGTCCCTGGTAACAGATCACATCTTTTAAAGCAACCACCACGCCGTGCATTTTGCCAATCACCTGGCCTGCCTTTCTTTTTTCATCCAGCATAGCTGCCTGCTCAAGCGCCTCTGCTGCATATACTTCAGTAAATGCGTTCAGGTTTTTTGTGCGGTTGATCCTGGATAAAAAATGCTCAACCGTAGCCACGCAGGTTGTGTGGCCCGTTAGAAGTGCCTGCTGGTATTGTTGAATGCTGCTGAACAAAATACAGGGATTGAATATCGTAATTATAAAATCGGCTGGAGTGAATGATGCTTCCATCATTTACTTCAGCCGGTTGAATCTTTTCGCCTGGAACGAATTATTTAGGTAGTTCCTGTGCTTGTTTTTGATTAAGCTGTTCCCTCAGTCTCCTGATTTCTTCATCCTTGTCTTTTTCCCTCATTCCTTCTTCAATTTCGCTTTTAACATTATCCTTGGCATCGTTAAATTCCCGGATGCCTTTCCCGATTCCTTTCATCAATTCAGGGATTTTTTTACCGCCAAACAGTAATATCACCACCAGGATGATAACGATCCATTCTGATCCACCCGGCATTCCCAACAGGAATATGGATAACATTTTCGTTGTAAGTGTCATAATAAAATAATTGAGCGACAAAGATAAATTAAATATTCACTTAAATGCCCCCTTATTTGTACATAAATACGTTGGCCAATTGTTAATGTAACAAGCATTAGCGGATGTACCTGCCGCACCTGGCTTTACCATTGGCCGCTTCATAGGTGGTGATGCCGCGGGAGCATGAGAAAAGAAAAAGGGAGATCGCAACGATGGTGAGGGCTGATAAAATGTGTTTTTTCATAGTGTAGGATTGGAGTGATTGTAATGTGGCTCTAACGTCAATAATTATTCCAAAAGTATTACAGTAGTGGTTTTACATGCAAAAAGCGGAAACATACGTTCCCGCTTTTCGTATCTTATACAGTGATGTTTTACTTGCCAGCCAACGCCACTGCCATTCTCTTTTCCTGGATACGGGCGCTTTTGCCGCTCCTTTTTCTCAGGTAGAACAATTTAGCCCTGCGTACCTTACCCACTTTATTCACTACCACACTTTCAATGTTAGGGGAAAAATAAGGGAACAAACGCTCCACACCAACTCCATCACTGATCTTGCGAACGGTAAAAGAAGCGGTAGCTCCGGTGCCCTGGCGTTTGATAACGTCTCCTTTAAAGCTCTGGATACGCTCTTTATTTCCTTCAACAATTTTATAGTTAACAGTTATGTTATCACCCGCTTTAAAACTTGGCAAAGCTGGCTTGCTGGTTAACTGATCGTGTACAAACTGAACTGCATTCATTTCCTTAAAATTTTGGACGGCAAAAGTAGGGGAAAATTGTGAGTAATAAAGCGTTTTGCGGCAACTTTTTTTCTGAAAAGCCCAAATAGCGCCGGATTTTGAAAAAAAATCCCAATAGTTGAACCAACTATTGGGATGCAAAGGCCTGTTAATAACGTTTAACGGGCAATATTTACAGCTCTTTTCTCCCGGATTACGGTAACCTTTATCTGCCCGGGGAAGGTCATTTCGGTTTGAATTTTCTGGGCAATTTCAAAACTGAGCTTATCGCTGTCGGCATCGCTCACCTTGTCTGCCTCCACAATCACCCTTAACTCGCGGCCGGCCTGTATCGCATAAGCTTTCTCAACCCCCTGGTAGGCCTGGGCCAGGTTCTCAAGGTCCTTGATTCTTTGAATGTATTGTTGCATGATCTCCCTCCTGGCACCGGGGCGTGCACCACTGATGGCATCGCAGGCCTGTATAATAGGAGAGATTACGTATTGCATTTCCATTTCATCGTGGTGGGCACCGATGGCATTCACCACCGCCGGGTTTTCACCATATTTTTCGGCAAGTTTCGCCCCCAACAAAGCGTGACTAAGTTCTGTTTCTTCGTCGGGCACCTTACCGATATCATGCAGGAGACCCGCACGTTTTGCCAGTTTAGGATTCAATCCCAGCTCAGCGGCCATGATGGCACAAAGGTTGGCCGTTTCCCTGCTGTGCATCAACAGGTTTTGACCGTACGACGACCGGAACCGCATACGACCCACCATCCTGATCAGTTCTTTGTGCAGCCCATGTACACCCAGTTCCATAGCGGTACGCTCACCAATTTCCATAACCTGGTCGTCGAGTTGCCGCTTGGTTTTTTCAACCACTTCTTCAATTCGGGCCGGGTGAATGCGGCCATCAGCAACCAAACGTTGCAAGGATAACCGGGCGATCTCCCTGCGTAAGGGATCAAAAGAGGACAGGACGATGGCTTCCGGGGTGTCATCAACAATCAGGTCCACACCGGTAGCGGCTTCAATCGCCCTGATATTACGACCCTCCCTGCCTATAATGGAACCTTTTATCTCATCGCTTTCCAGGTTAAAAACGGTAATGGAGTTCTCAATAGCCTGTTCCGCAGCCGTACGTTGTATTGTTTGAATCACAATCTTCCGGGCCTCTTTATTGGCCTTCAGTTTGGCATCCTCTATAATCTCCTGCTGCAGGGCTACCGCCTTGGTTTGGGCTTCCTGCTTCAACCCCTCAATCAACTGTGTTTTGGCATCTTCAGCAGAAAGTCCGGCCACTTTTTCAAGCCGGCGGATATGTTCCTCCTGGTGTTTCTCCAGCTCGGTGCGCTTAATGTTCACCACTTCAATCTGGCGGTTCAGCGTTTCCTTGATATTCTCATTTTCCTTTACCTGTTTATCAAGGTTCGCTTCTTTTTGATTGATGCTTTGTTCTTTTTGCTTGATCCTGTTTTCAGAATCCACCAGTTTCTGGTTGCGCTGCATCACTTCTTTGTCATGTGCCGATTTCATCTGCACAAATTTTTCTTTGGCCTCCAGCTCTTTTTCCTTTTTAAGCGTTTCTGCCCTCAGCTCTGCTTCCTTGAGGATGGTTTGCGCCTGTAACTGCGCTTCTTCTACCTGCTTTTTCGTGTTTTTTGCAAAAATGAATTTACCCAGAACAATCCCTGCGATGAGGGCTGCCACTCCAATGATGATGGAAAGTATGTTTTGATCCATTGATGAATGATGTTGTTTTTAAACGGTTCACAATCTTGTAAATCACCTCTTTAACCATAAGCTAATATTGTAAAGACAGATGGGTGGCGAAGATAATATTTTAAAACCATAAATTTCCCCCTCAAATAAGTGATCGCCAGGCGGAACGGAAAAACAAGGCCTGCAAACGGTTTGTTATGAAAGGGTAAATGCCTGTAAGCTTAGTGCAGCAACAGTTCGCAGGGCTTAATGCCGGTGTGTTTCTTAAATGCAGTGCTGAAATGGGAAATGGAAGAATAGCCCAGCAGGGAAGATACTTCCGTTACGCTGAGGCCTTTATCATACAAAAGGTATTTTGCATGTTCCATGCGCTGGCTTTGATAAAAATCAAAGATGGTGGTGCCAAAAAGTTCCTTGAATCCTTTTTTAAGGTAACATTCGTTAATGGCGACTTTGCGGCTGAGTTCCTTAATGGTGAGGGGTTCGCCGATATGCTGCAGCAATACTTCCCGTGCCTTCACAATCTTTTCACGGTCGGCTTCATTGGCCAAAAACTTACACGTGAATATTTCCTCTTCTTTTTCTCCCATCATACAGTCCATGCTGTACAGCAGCAGTATCTGGGTTTGGGCATTTATGAAAATATTCTCTAATGTATCGGTGTAATTATGATTCAACAGCGCATCGATTGCCAACCGGGTTTTGCCACAGAGCGGTAGCGTTTTAGAAAAAGAACTGGTATGGGTAAAGGCCAGCACTTCCTCAGTGATCGTCCGTTGCTTTTTACTTTTTACAAACTGGGTAAGATAGGAAGGTTTAAAACTGAAGCTGAGCACATCCACACTTTCCACCTTTTCCACGCAGCCTCTCGATGCATTGAATTTGCAGTAATTGCATTCAGCCTGTTTCTGGCGGCAGTACATGTTCCCACTTACGCAAAACCGGAGTTCAAGATAGTTTTGAGCCGGGTCGTTTTTTTCGAAGTGGTAAATCAACATTCCGGCATCTTCCATATTCCAGCTTGGTATTTTCTGGTACCGCTTAATGGCATAATGCACTGATCCCGGCACCGTACGCTCGATATCCTGCATTACATCCAGTTCATTAAACACCAATGGCTGTTTTTTGCTGTAATTTAATATGTCGGCTGGTTGATACATTGATAAACTTCGATGCAAAGATACTGCATCATTCGGTATTAAAACATAGTAAATGTTCGACCGATGCATTTTTACAAATTCGTGACTGTTTTTTTTGTGGAAAATCTTTGTAAAAAAACATTCAGCTACATCAATATTTGACGGCCCCAAACCCTTTATTTAACTTATATTTGCAGGATAACGTATTTGATAATTTTTAAGAGAATTTGACCCAATTTATGAGTACAGAAACTGAAGAAGTAGTTACCCTGCCATCCAATAGTTATGGAGCCGACAGTATCCAGGTTTTAGAAGGGCTGGAGGCTGTTAGAAAGCGCCCGGCCATGTATATCGGCGATATCGGCGTAAAAGGTTTGCACCACCTGGTATATGAGGTTGTTGACAACTCAATTGATGAGGCCCTGGCGGGTCATTGTAAAAATATCGAGGTTACCATCAACGAGGACAATTCAATCACGGTAAAGGATGACGGACGCGGAATTCCAACAGCCATGCATACAAAGGAAAAACGCAGTGCGCTTGAGGTGGTGATGACGGTGTTGCATGCGGGCGGTAAATTCGATAAAGATTCTTACAAGGTTTCCGGTGGTTTGCACGGCGTAGGGGTGAGTTGCGTGAATGCGCTCAGTAAACACCTGCACGTGGTGGTAAACCGCGATGGCAAAACCTTTGAACAGGAGTATAACAAAGGGGTGCCGCAGTACCCCGTGCGTGAAATCGGTGATTCCGACACCCATGGAACACAAACCCGCTTTTGGCCCGACGATAGCATATTTACCGCTTCAGTATATAACCGGGAAATTTTAGAAGGACGTTTGCGGGAACTGGCTTTCCTGAACCGTAAGATCAGCATCACCATCCACGACCTGAGGGAGAAAGATGAAGCAGGCAATACTTATTCGAAGAATTTTTACAGTGAAGGGGGTATTGTTGAATTCGTGGAAATGCTGGATAAAAATGGCAACCGTCAACCCTTGTTGCCAACCGTTATTTATTGCGATGGCTACGATGCCGCTTCAAACGTATTGGTGGAAGTGGCCATGGTGTACAACACCAGCTACCAGGAACACATCTTCAGTTATGTAAATAACATCAATACCATCGAAGGCGGCACCCACGTTGCCGGGTTCCGTCGCTCCATTACCAGGGTGTTTAAAAGCTATGGCGAAAAGGAAGGCATGTTTGAAAAGGCCAAGGTTGAAATTGAGGGGGATGATTTCAGGGAAGGCTTAAGCGCCGTGATATCAGTGAAGGTTCCGGAGCCGCAGTTTGAAGGCCAAACGAAAACAAAACTGGGAAACAGCGAGGTGATGGGCGTGGTGGATACCACCCTCAGCCGGGTATTGAGTGCCTACCTGGAAGAAAACCCCAAAGATGCCAAAACCATTATTCAAAAAGTGATATTG
>CAYVLT010000052.1:0-21237 GCA_964452405.1 uncultured Ferruginibacter sp. | reverse complement strand
CCCACCGATAAGTTTTACAAGAAATTATTAGCGCCGGGGGACATCGTTGAAGCCGTTTCACAACTGCTGGCCCGCTTATTCCCGCTCAACCCGGGCGTGCAGGTGATCTTTACCATTAGCCCGGTACGTCACCTGAGGGATGGATTTGTTGAAAATAACAGGAGCAAGGCCGCCCTGGTGCAGGCTGTTCACCAGTTGGTGGATGCCGACGAACGATTGCATTATTTCCCTGCCTATGAACTGGTGATTGACGACCTGAGGGATTACCGGTTTTACGCGGAAGACATGGTGCATCCTAACTACGCCGCCACCAATTATGTTTGGGAAAAGTTTACTGATGCCGTGATAGATCCCGCTTCGCAGCAGATTATGAAAGAGATCAGCGCCATCAATACTGCCCGCAATCACAAAGCTTTTAACCCCGGTTCCGCATCACATAAAAAATTTTTACAGCAATTTTTCGACCGCACGGGGCAACTGCAACAGCAATACCCTTACCTGGATCTATCCGAAGAACTGCTATTTTTCAAGGGACAGTAAGCCTTTTTTTGAACCGCCTGCTAAGTATCAGCTAAAATTAATTTGGCGTTCCTGTAATAGTTTGTATTTTGTTAACGAATCAGTAACAATTACCCGGTTCGCTTGCCCGGATTCAATACCTTGTTCAAACCTCGCTTAAGTACATTTTCATTCAATGCACCAGTACAATCCTTTAAAATAGCAATATTTTAAATGCTTTGTTAGCTGATTTACTCCGCCACCCTCACTTTACATCCGATAATCTTCTTGTAAATTCCTTGCATTACTCAGGGCGGTACATGCTGTCCCTTATTATTAAAACTGTAAACAAAAAATTATGAAGCTGATTACAACATTGATGTCGGGCAGGAGACGAACAACCCTGCTTGCCATCGCAGTCACACTACTGGTGCCGGCACTGAGTTGCTTTGCCGGTAATGGACACGGCAGGCAACTGCATCGCACAGGATACAGTGCTGCCGGGGCTCCCAGCACCGACTGGGTGCTTGACAAAACAGTATCCAATGTTGAGTTCTACCACGCCATTACCGTGTGCAACGGAAAAAACGTGGTGTTGCTCAAATTCATTAACCGGAATGCAGCAACGGTAAAGATCGGGTGGAGCGAAATATTTGTTACCAGGAACCGGGAGCGTAAAGCCGGCTTTGACGGAAGAAAAGAAATGTTGCTGCCAACAGGTATCACCACCCCGGCCAGTTGCGAAGACAGCAACAATAAAAAAACCATCCTTCGGGGTGATGAGGTAGATCCGTTATCGGTAATTGATATCCAGAATTTTTATTTTAAGGACATCACCGTGGCGCTTCAATAACAATATTTCAGCAACACAAAATAAAAGTTATGAAAAAATATACAGTCAATTATTTACAATCAACGAAACGGTTGCTGCTGGCCCTGTTCTGTTGCCTGGCTTTTGGCAGCGCTGTTTTTGCGCAGGACAGCAAGGGCACAGAATTCTGGATCTGTTTCCCGGGTAACCAGCTAAGCCCCAATCCTGAACTATACATCGCCGGTGAACAGGCCGCCACTGTTACGGTAGATATACCGGGCATCAGTTTTAACCAGGTGGTAAATGTACCGGCAGGTGGGTTGCAGGTAGTATCCTTACCTGGAACAGCCCAGGTACAAACGCAGTTTGCTGCCACCAACCTGGGTATCCACATCACGGCCACCCATGAAGTAACCGTGTATGGAATGAACGCACAGCAGGCTTCCACCGATGCTTACCTGGCATTTCCGCTGGATGCAATCGGAACAGATTACTACGTGCTGGCCTATAACAGGGATGCTTCTTTTTCATTGCCTACCCAGGCAACTGTGTTAGCTACACAGAATAATACAACGGTTACCATTACTGCTTCCATCACTGATGGTCCGTTAACTGCAGGGGTTCCTGCTACCATCACCCTGCAACAGGGTGAAGTGTACCAGATGCGGTCCCTGGTTACCAATGCAGATTATACCAGTACAAAAATTACTGCTGATAAACCCATCAGCGTTTTCGGCGGTGCCCAGTGTACCAATATTTCCGGAACCTTCAGGGCCTGTGATCACTTAGTTGAACAAATGCCACCACTCAGCACCTGGGGAAAAAGCTTTTTAACAGTTCCCTTGGCTACCAGGCTGCAGGGTGATGTGTTCCGTTTCCTGGCGCAGAGAAATGCAACAGCAGTAAGCGTAAATGGAGCGGTAGTGGCCAACCTGAATGCAGGTGAATTTTTTGAGACGATCCTCAGCAGCACCAGCTACAACAGGATCACTTCCACCGAACCGATTTTGGTAGGACAGTATTCCCGCAGTTCGGATGCAGATGGTGTGGTATCGGATCCTTTCTTTGCGCTGGTGCCACCAGACGAACAGTTCCTCAATTCCTATGTTTTTTCTGCCGGAACGGCAAATATTCCCAACAATTATCTCAACATTACCTCCCCAACTTCCAACACAGGTGCCGTAAGTGTGGATGGAGTTATCGTGAATGCTGCCTTGTGGCAACCGATCCCTTCTACGGGTTTCTCCGGCGCCAAAGTGCCGGTGTCGAGTGGGGTACATTCTATAAACAGCAGTTTGCCGGTTGGCCTGCTCATTTATGGCTTTGGTACTTATGATTCGTACGGCTATTTGGGCGGACAATCCTTTGCACCGGTGGCTACCGTTAATACCCTGGTGTTAACGCCTAAGAATGCCACCAGCCCGGTCAACATTAACCGGTGCTTTACTGCTACTGTAAGAGACCAGTTCAATGCACCGGTTGTGGGGGTAAGGGTTGACTTTGCCATTACAGGACCTAACAGCGCTGCCACTGGATTTGCCAATACCAACAGCAGCGGTGTTGCCACTTACTGCTATACCGGTACAGCGGATGGTACGGATAATATCACCGCTTCTGTGGGTACCGTAAATGATGCAACCACGTTTATCTGGACGCCGGTTAATACCTGCACGGCCAGTGTCACAGCCGGCGGTCCTACCAGTTTCTGCCGGGGTGGAAGCGTACAGCTTACCGCTTCTGCTGGTGCCAGTTATATGTGGAGCAATGGAGCCACTTCTCAAAGCATTACCGTTAACACTGCCGGTACCTATTCTGTAACTGTTACCGATGCCAATGCCTGCGAAGCCACTTCATCTGATATTGTGGTAACGGTGAATGATCTTCCTGCAACACCAACCATCACAGCGGGAGGTCCCCTTACCTTCTGTTCAGGTGAGAATGTTACCCTCACATCGAGCCAGGCTGGTTCATATTTGTGGAGCAATGGAGCCACCACACAGAGCATTGTGGTAACCAGCGGTGGAAACTATACGGTGACTGTGAAAAACGGTGCCGGTTGTTCAGCTACTTCTGCGCCGGTAACCGTTACCGTTACCAATTGTGGCGGCGGCTATTGTGATGCAGGCGGTACCAACTGTGGCAGGGGTTATATACACAATGTATTTGCCTGCTATAGTTTCAATAACACCACCGGTTACACTGGTTATGGTGATTATACTGCGCTCACCGTTACCGGGGCACCGGGCAAACTGCTTGGCTTCAGCGTAACACCTGGATATAATTCAAGCAACCATCCGCCAATGTATGTTGCTGTTTGGATTGACTGGAACGGTGATGGCGACTTCATCGATCCGGGTGAATTTGTTTTTGCCCCATCCGCTCCCGTTAGTGTAAAAACAAAATTCTGGATCCGCGTTCCGGCAGGTACCGGTCCGGGCGACAAACGCATGCGGGTAGCCCTGCGCTCTGACAGGTTTGCACAGGCCTGTGGCAGCTTTACCTATGGTGAAGTGGAAGATTATACCATCAGCATCGTTTCCGGAAGGGCCGCAGCCAGGGTGAAAGACGCGAATGAAGAGGCCTTCCTGCAGGCAGGCGACGTGTTTACAATTTATCCTAACCCGGTAAAAGACAGGATGATCATAGAACGTGATGGATATGATGAAAGCAAGGCAGCCGCCACACCGGCGCAGATGATCATGACCAATGTAAATGGTAAAGTGGTGATGCAAAGTACACTCACCAGCCTGGTACAGGGTTTTGATGTGAGCAGGATCGGTGCAGGTGTTTACTTTGTAACCATCATCAGCAATGAAAGTAAAACAACCCAGAAAGTGGTGATCGGGCGTTAAGCAGTGAATGGTTGTTTATAACAAGAGGCTGTCTCGTATTGAGACAGCCTCTTGTGTTGTAATACAAACATGCAAAGGTATTTTTGAATAGCCTTACCACCGGCTGGAAAAAATCAGCGCGGGTGATGATTAAGATCAGTTTGGGTATGTAATTGCCCGGTTAGTTTTGCCCCACTAAAACTACATAATATGAAAAAAGTATTCATGGTGTGCATTGTATTACTTGCCGGACTGGCAGCTGTTGCACAAACCAAAACCAGTGGCAAAGCAACCGATCAAAAATGGAAGATCAGGCTGCGTGTGATTGATGCCATACCTAAAGGCACCAACTATACTGTTGCCGCAGGCACCGATGTTAAGATTGGTTCATCTGTTGTTCCTGAACTTGATTTTACCTATTTCCTTTCGAAAAATTTTGCTGCTGAACTGATCCTGGGTACCACCCGCCATACTGTTAACCTGCAGACAGCCAGCACTAAAACTGCATTGGGTAAAGTTTGGTTATTACCACCCACTTTGAACCTGCAATATCATATTCCTTTAAAAGGTGTTGAACCTTATTTTGGAGCTGGTATTAACTACAGCATTTTTTATGGTGCCAAAGATGAAGGAGCCACTCTCAGTTATAAAAATGCTGTTGGCTTTTCAACACAGGCAGGTATGGATCTGAACATCAGCGACAACTGGTTCCTGAACCTTGATATCAAAAAGTTATTCCTTAAAACAGATGTGACTGTTGCACCATCCACCAAACTTACAGGCGTTAAGATCGATCCATGGATCATCGGTATCGGAATTGGCACACGCTTTTAACTACCAGCGCCTTTGAAATTTACTATGAAATAAATCCGTTGAAAAACCAACTGAATTGTGCAACGCTCCCGAAAGGGGGCGTTGCATTTTTATAAAGTTTGATGGGTGAACGAAATTTGCAAATGGTGTTTCTTCAATGCCGGGGTGACCTACACTGCCGGGTGGCTGCCGGATAGCAGCGAAAAGCACGGTGAGGGGTTGGGGCAGGCCTGCGCCGTACTTGAAGCGGATAGCCGGAACCGTGATGAGTATGGGTTAATGGTTCAAAGCCCCTGTGATGCTTACATCGTTCAGGACAGATCCGTTTTTGTTTTGCTGTAATTGCGCCATTTTTCAATCACCTGTTGCATATCGCCGGGCAGTTCGCTTTCAAAATGAACAGGCTGGCGGGTGCCCGGGTGAATGAAGCCCAGCTCTTTTGCGTGCAGGGCCTGCCGCTGGCAGAAGGCAAAGCAATTGTCAACAAATTGCTTGTACCGGGTAAATACCGTTCCTTTCACAATTTTATCGCCGCCATAAAAATCATCATTGAATAATGGGTGACCGATATGTTGCATGTGCACCCTTATCTGGTGCGTGCGGCCGGTTTCGAGCCTGCACTCCACGAGGGTGACATAATTAAAGTTTTCGATCACACGGTAATGCGTGATGGCCTCTTTGCCAAATTCACCATCAGGGTAGGTGGTGAATAATTTCCTGAAACGCTGGTGGCGGCCCACATGCCCGGTAATGGTGCCCTGGTTGTTTTCAAAATCGCCCCACACCAACGCCATGTAACGACGATGAACGGTGTGATTAAAAAATTGTTTGGCCAGGTCTGTCATGGCCTTTGCAGTTTTGGCCAATACAATAAGGCCGCTGGTGTTTTTATCGATGCGGTGTACCATGCCGAAACGGGGAAGTTCGTTCTCACTGAGCCCTGGGTTTTGTTGCTGCAGGTGATACGCTATGCCGTTAATGAGGGTGCCATCGGGGTTGCCGCTGCCGGGATGCACCACCATGCCCGCCGGTTTGTTGATGATGATGATGTGCTCATCTTCAAACACGATATTGAGTGGTATGTTTTGCGGGATGATATCGCTGCTTTCGGGATGCTTATTGTCGAATACAACGATCTTGTCACCGGGCCTTACCTTGTAATTTGTTTTGATGGCTTTTTCGTTCACCAGCACCATTTCATTGTCGATGGCCTGCTGTATTTTATTGCGGGTGGCGCCTTCGATGCGTGCCATCAGGAATTTATCGATCCGCAGCGGCTCCTGTCCACGTGAAATTTCGATCACCAGCTTTTCGTACAACTCTTCACTGTCGTTGATCTCTTCTTCATTCATTGCTTGTTCATTCATCAGTATTTCTTTTGCGGGTTTGTTGCTCCCGGGCTTTTGGTTAACCTTACTTACCTTCGCAAATTAAATCAATTGCCTTGGATAAGCTAAGTGTTCTATATAAAGACCTTGGATTGGTGAAATACAAAGAAGCCTGGGACTACCAGGAGGAGTTGTTGCAAGCCAATGTGCAACTGAAATCCCTGCGGATGCACCTGGAGAAAACGGGGGCGCCACCGCAGGAAGGCCTGCCGGCCGATACCAGCAGTTATTTTTTGGTTTGCGAGCATCCGCCGGTGTACACATTGGGGAAGAGCGGGCATATTGAAAATGTGCTCATCAGCGAAACAGAGATGGTAAGCCGGGGCATAGAATTTTTCCGCACCAACAGGGGTGGAGACATTACCTTTCACGGCCCGGGGCAGGTGGTTGGCTACCCGGTGATCGATCTTGAAAAACTATACACAGATATCGGGCGATACCTGCGTGAACTGGAAGAGATGATCATTCTTACGCTGGCAGAATATGGAATTACCGGCGAACGCAGCAAAGGAGAAACAGGTGTATGGATAGAACCGGGCATTACGGGAAAAGAGCGGAAGATTTGTGCGATGGGTGTACGTTGCAGCCGCTGGATCACCATGCATGGGTTTGCACTGAATGTAAACAATGATCTTGGCTATTTCAATAACATCATACCCTGTGGCATTGTAAACAAACAGGTAACTTCTATTGAAAAAGAATTGCAGCACCCGGTGGACATGCAGGAAGTGAAGGAAAAACTGCAGCGGAATTTTGAAAATGTTTTTGGTGTAAGGCTCAGCACCCGTTGAGGAAGCGCAGCTTAAAACTTCTTTTTAAGTTCATCCGGCGGGATGCCAAACCTGCCTTCTTTAGGAATGTAAAATTGATTCTTTTCTTTCAGCGCACCATTTTCGTATAACTTGAAATAGAACCAACCGGCATGTAAGAAATTCACTTTTTCAATAGTGAGGTAGGGGTCGGTTACTTTGGATATCGCGAATACCCGGTTATTGTTTTCATCAAAAAATTCAATGGCATATTTTATAGCGGGGGCGCCGGGTAAGTCAATGATCACGCTGTTGTCTTTTCCTGTAAAAATATATTTACTGGGAACAAAGCCCGCAGGCTGCGGCGGGGCAGGGGTGATAACTGGTTTTTCAGGTTCGGTTACCGGCGGCTCAGTAAACACCGGTACCGTGGTACTGGTATCTTCCACTGGTTTGGACGATTTGCTGAATACATAACGGCCACCCTCAAACGCAACAAACACGCGATAATACAGGTTGAGAGATGCATTCTTACTGTCTACAAATCCATTCTCTTTATTGTTGGGTTCCAGCACTGAACCAATGGTGGTGAAATTTTTGAGACTGTCGGCCGAACGCTGGATATTAATATTGCTGATGCGGGCGCCATAGGTATTGTGCCAGCTCACGATAACTTTATTGCTGATGTATTTTACAGAGATATGCGGCAACGTATCCTGGGCATGGCATGCGGCGGAGAACGTTAATAAAATAATAGCCGTAACAGAGAGTGGTTTCAAAAACATCACGAATCGTCAGAATTTTAGTGCCGGAGCGGCAAAGATAATGGGAACCGGTTTTAGTTAAAAAGTTAAAGTACCGGCGGGTAGGGATAAATTTCCCTGTAATCCACCCGAATGTATACACAACACCCTGCTTGCGGGCGGAAAATAATTTTTTTTCACCAGGTCCATTACACCGTACACCAGTTTGGCCGTGTACACGAAATCGGTGGGTAGTTGGTATTGTTCATACAGTTGATTCATGAATTGAATCAATTCAGGAGTTCTTTTTGCATAGCCACCAAAATGATAATCGTGATTAACCTGTAATTGTTCGGGGGCAAAATGTTGCCCGGTTAAAAAGTGCAGCCTTTGTGTAAGATCGCTCATCCCCTTTAATACCGGGATCACTAATACCTGTCGCCCGGGTGGCGACTGCAATAACAAACCGGCAGCTGTAGTGGCAGTGCCGGCC
The DNA here is from genome assembly GCA_964452405.1 of uncultured Ferruginibacter sp. Taxonomy (GTDB): domain Bacteria; phylum Bacteroidota; class Bacteroidia; order Chitinophagales; family Chitinophagaceae; genus Ferruginibacter. Next base: position 12,911 of record CAYVLT010000052.1, on the reverse strand, counting down.
GCACAACATACATGTGTAACCGCTTCGGGAATGTATTGATTGATGAGTGAAGCGCCGGCAGCGCCTTCCTTACTGTAACCTCCTTCTGGAATGATGATGGCGCCGGGATATTGTTTGGCCAGGGCCTCCAGGAAGCCGGGTGTATCTTTACGGGCATATTCTTCGCGGCTCACGAACTGCAGTTGCATTCCATAGTTAATGCAATGCTGCAGGGTATGTGACAAATGAGCGGCAGCTTCACCACGCACGATGCCGGTGCAGGGAATGTGTCGGTTTTTACAGGCATAAGCAGTGGCCACCAGGTGGTTGGAATAGGCTCCGCCGAAAGTGACAATTTTTTTATTCCCGTCTGCCTGCTCTAAGGCCTGTAAATATTCGTGTAGCTTAAAAAGTTTATTGCCTGAGATGATGGGATGAACCTCATCGAGCCGCAATACCTGGAGTTGTATTTTATTAATATTTGCGAGGCCATCATCAATCGTTTGAAGGGAAATCTGGAGGTTGGGCGATGGCAATTTTTTTTGCGTTTTGTACGTTAAGAGTCTAATTTCGCTTAACAATTTCGAACTTTATTGTGAAACAAAAATATTTATGATGAAACCAACGCTGGTAGTATTGGCAGCCGGGATGGCGAGCAGGTATGGAAGTATGAAACAAACACAGGGCTTTGGACCAAATGGTGAGACCATTATGGAATATTCGATCTATGATGCCATACGTGCTGGATTCGGAAAAGTGGTGTTCCTGATCAGGGAAGAATTTGAAAGTATGTTCAGGGAAAATTTTGGTGATAAACTGGAAGGAAAGATAAAGGTTGAATACGCTTTCCAGGAGTTACATAAATTTCTTGGCGACAGGGCGTTACCGGGAGAAAGAAAAAAGCCCTGGGGTACTGCACATGCTGTGCTCTGCTGCAAAGGCATAGTGAATGAACCTTTTGCTGTGATCAATGCAGATGATTTTTATGGAAAAGACGGCTTTGTGAAAGCGCATGGTTTTTTAACAACAGAGGCGGCGCCGGATAAATACGCGATCATCGGCTACGAATTGAAAAAGACGTTGAGTGATAATGGAAGTGTGAGCCGCGGAGTGTGCAACGTGGATGAAAAAGGAAACCTGGTTGATATCAATGAAAGAACCAGCATTTACCGGAATGATAAAGGGGTGATCACCTATGAAGATGAGGCAGGGCTGCATGAAGTGAGTGAAAACGCAAGCGTGAGCATGAACTTCTTTGGATTTCATCCATCCTTCATAGGAGAATGTGAAACTTATTTTAGTGATTTCCTTGATAAAAGTATCCAGCAACCCAAGAGCGAGTTCTTTATACCGCTGGTGGTGGATAAAGTGGTGAAGAGTGGCGCGGTAAATGTGAAAGTGATTCCAACCTCGGCCCAATGGTTTGGGGTAACTTATAAAGAAGATGCTCCGGCTGTACAGGCCAGCATTGACCGGCTGGTGGCTTCAGGCGAATACCCGTTATCGTTATGGTAAAATAAAATAGCGCAAAAGAAAAGGCCGGAATCTGCATTCCGGCCTTTATTATTTTCCCAGGTTCAGTGTGTTTAATAAATCAGTTTCCCACCACGATAAATACAAACTCTTCCATTTTTTTAACCTGCTGGGTTCTTTCCAGGCCTTTCAGCCCGTTGCCGGCCGGTGTTTTAATTGAATTGGCAGTGCTGTCTTCTTTCTTCAGGTTATCGATCATCCTGAAGATATTCCTCGATTTGGTGGCATACACCACGCCGTCTGCTTTAGAATCTTTAGCCGTGATAATGCCGATGATCTCACCATTTTTATTGATTACCGGTCCGCCGCTGTTTCCAGGGTTGGCCGAAACAGTAAGCTGGTAAGCCAGTGAATCACCTTCATTACCAGATTTAGCACTTACGTATCCTTCGCCATACACGATCTCGTTACGTGGAAAGCCCAGTGTAAAGAACTGGTCGCCCAGGTCGGAGTTGGCTCTTTTAATGGAATACGGAAGGTTCGTGATGGTTTTATAAGATGTGTCGGTGATCTTTAACAGCGCCAGATCTGCTGCCTGGTCGGAGAAAACAACGGAAGCTGTGTAGCTGTCACCACGACTATTACCCACGTAAATATTTTTCATTGAACTGATCACGTGAAAGTTGGTGACGAGGTAACCTTTGCCATCGATCAGGAAACTGGTGCCTACATATTTACCATGTTCGGTGATCGGTGTTTTTTGTTTCACCGCTTTGGAAGTATCGAGGCGGTTGCCTACTTCTTTCTTAATTTCTTCCTTGATATTTTTAGCTAATTCCCTTTTCAGGTCAATAATATCGTGGGCCTTGGATTTATTATTATAGGCGATGTTAAGACCAGCGGTTAATACAGAGATAAAGGCCGCAATGGAAGCAGCCACTGCCATGCTTCTTTTGTATTTGTTCCACAACTGTACCACTTTGGCCTTTCCATGTACGGTTGGTTCTTTGATGACGCCGGACTCCATTAAGCCAGCTTCTGTTTCGAGCAGGGTATGCTTAAACGTTTTGAGTTCATTGTATTTTTCAAGTCCATGCAGGAAAAAACTCTGTTCCACCACCATCTGGTCCACTTCCGGAGTTTTTTTACGCACCTCCTCAAAGAAAGAACGCTCCTGCGGTGTCATATTGCCGCTGAGGTATCTTTCCACCGTTTCAATCAATAGCAATTCATCCATCTCCTTACACATTTTTATATTGAGAAAAGAACAATTTTTTCAAACGTAACAGGCATTTGTACTTTTGGGTTTTTGCGTTATCAGCATTGGTGTACCCAAATTCTGCCGCAATGTCCTGCATGCTTTTTTTCTGCAGGTAATAGGCATCGAGTAAACTTTTGCAAGGTTCCCCGATTTTCCCCATGGCCATTTCCATCAATAAAAAATCAGCATTTCGCTTTTCGTGTTCCTCAATTTCTTCCTCAACAGGCACTGTTTCTTCCAAACCTTCCACGTGCCCCCCATATTTACTTAGTTGTTGCAGCCTTTTCAGCCATAAACGGCGGCAGACAGAGTAGAGGTAGGTACGTAGCTGGCAGTGTAACGAAAAGGAAGGATCCTTCGCTTTTTCGTATAAAACCACCATTGCTTCCTGGAATATGTCCCTGGCGTCGTCGGTAGTTCCATTGTTATTCAGTATAAACGCCTGGATAACCGTGTAATTTTCCCGATAAATGGCTTCAACCGAAGCTTTGTCGCTTATCGCCAGCCCCTGTAGTAATAAATATTCTTGCTCTGTGGTGCTCAACGTTCAGGTATTAATACTTTAAATGCTGCAATAGTAACCCAAAACAGCGAAAAAAAAATTTTTTTCAAATAGTGGGTTACCTTTCTTCAACCCTGGTATTAATCAACATAAATCACAATCAAAAAAATCAAAAAAAATGAAAAAAGTACTTTTTGTTTTCGTTATCGCTGCCGCTTTTGCAGCTTGCAACAATTCTGGTGAAACATCTGCAACAACTACTGATACAGCTGCTGCTGCTGCTAAAATGGATTCAGTTGCTGCTCCAATGGTTGATTCAGCTGCCGCTAAAGTTGATTCAGCTGCTGCTAAAGTTGATTCAGCTGCTGCTAAAATGGACACCACTAAGCACTAATCACAACAATCAGCACCGGTTGATTGCTTGCGTCATTAAAACCGGTTCGATATAAGAATTTTCATATGGCAAGCAATCGTTAAAGTCGCCCCTGTTCCCAGGGGCGTCATTATTTCATCTATTCGTTGAAAATCGCCTAACTGAAAACTTTACTGAACAATTTTTAATGTTTTGTAAAAAATATTGAAAAAAATATTTGTAGTAATCATTTTCTCCTTATTTTCGTACCCGTTATGACAAAGACAGCGTTTTTTACCGGTTTTTATTTTAGCTTCTATTTTAGAAATAGGCCGGGTGTCTTTTGTTAACAGAGAAAAAATTAAAATCAGTAACATAAAAAGATTCCCGGCCAAAAAGGCCGGGATTTTTTTTACTCCGGAGTTACCGGGAACAATCAAACAGGTTTGTATGCGTAACAGGGTTTCGATACAGGGATTTGAAGGAAGTTTTCACCAGGAAGCCGCCCGGCTGTTTCATGGTAAAAACGTTGAAGTGATCTGCTGTGCCAGCTTCAGGGAGGTGGTGAAGGTCGCCGCCTCCAAAAAAGACAGTGAAGGCGGTGTGATGGCGATAGAAAATTCCATCGCCGGCAGCATTTTGCCGAATTACAACCTGCTGCAAAAGAGTAACCTGCGGATCGCAGGCGAAGTGTACCTGCACATCAAACAACAACTAATGGTGAACCCCGGTGTGCAGTTGCAGGATATCAGGGAAGTGCACTCGCACCCGATGGCCATCCAGCAATGTCTCGATTAACTCGATCGCCATAATTGGCGCCTGGTGGAGTCAGAGGATACAGCACTCAGCGCCAAACATATCCAGAAACATCATAGCAAACACATTGCTGCCATTGCCAGCAAACTGGCGGCTGAAATTTATGGATTGGACATTATTACCCCCAATATCCATACCCTGAAAAACAATTACACCCGTTTTTTGATATTGCAACGGGCAGAAGAAACGGAAGTGGTTGAAGGGGCCGACAAGGCATCTATTAATTTCAATACCGACCACTCAAAGGGTAGCCTGGCAAAAGTGCTCAACATTATCGCGGATGCCGGTATTAACCTGAGTAAGCTGCAGTCGATGCCGATTCCCGGAAGTGATTTCAGGTATTCGTTTCATGCAGACATGGAATTTGATTCCAAAACGCAGCTTGAGGAGGCCCTGCTGCAATTGAAAGGCAGTACCGAAGCATTACAGGTATTGGGCGTTTATAAAAATGGGAAGCTGAGGTAAACAACAAAAAGCATCAAAAGTATATACATGCAAACAGCAAAAAGATTAGATGGCATCGGCGAATATTATTTCTCTCAAAAACTGCGGGAAATAGATGCCATGAATAAGGCCGGTAAAAAGGTGATCAACCTCGGCATCGGGAGTCCCGACCTGCCGCCTCACCCCGATGTGATCAAAACCTTACACGAAGAAGCGCTGAAGCCGGATCAACATGCGTATCAAAGTTACAAAGGCTCGCCGGTGTTGAGGCAGGCGGTGGCTGATTGGTACAAAAACTGGTACCAGGTTCCGGTGAATCCTGACACGGAAATCCTGCCCCTCATCGGCAGTAAGGAAGGCATCATGCATATCTGCATGACCTACGTGAATGAAGGTGACACTGTGCTGATACCGAACCCGGGTTACCCTACTTACCGGAGTGCAGCCGCCATTGCCGGGGCTAACATTGTTGAATACACGCTTACGAAAGAAAACAACTGGTTCCCTGACCTGGATGCGATTGAGTTACAACTGGCCGGTAAAAAAGGCTGCCTTATGTTTGTGAACTACCCGCAGATGCCCACTGGTCAACTGCCTTCAGTTGAGCTGTTTGAAAAGCTGGTTGTCTTTGCCAAAAGAAATCAACTCCTGCTCGTGCACGACAATCCTTACAGTTTTATCCTGAACGATCAACCGATGAGCCTGCTGCAGGTGGAAGGAGCAAAAGAAGTGGTCGTAGAACTTAATTCACTCAGCAAATCGCACAACATGGCCGGTTGGCGTATAGGCATGCTCGTTGGTTCTAAAGAAAGAATTGATGAAGTGCTGCGCTTTAAAAGTAATATGGACAGTGGTATGTTTCTGCCATTGCAATTGGCTGCCGCGAAAGCGCTGTCTTTGGGAAAAGAATGGCATGAGTCGGTGAATGAAGTTTATGCAGCCAGGCGGAATAAAGTATTTGAACTGTTGCACATACTCGACTGTGAACCCGACAGTACACAGGCTGGTATGTTTGTATGGGCGCCCATTCCTGCCCGGTACAGCAGTGGTTATGCACTGAGCGATGAAGTGTTACAGGAAGCAAATGTATTCATCACCCCGGGTGGAATTTTTGGAACAGCAGGCGACAGGTACATCCGGGTGAGTTTATGCAGCAGTGAACAAAAATTAGAAGAAGCAATACACAGGATCAGAGAATCAGTAATTCAGAAAGAACATGTTTAATAAAGTTACCATCATTGGTGTGGGCCTTATCGGCGGCTCGCTGGCCCTGGCATTGCGGGAGAAAGGCTTTGCAAAAAAGATCATTGGGGTAGGTAAATCACAGGAATCGCTCAGTAAAGCCATAGCCCTGGGTTTGATCGATGAGGCGATGCCATTGGCAGAAGCGGTGCAACAAAGTGATTTTATTTACGTAGCCATTCCTGTTGATGCCACACTACCCGTAATGCAGGAAGTGATGGACCTTGTTACAGGACAACAACTGGTGGCAGATGGTGGTTCTACAAAATTCGCTCTTTGCGAAGCATTGAAAGATCACCCGATGCGGTCCCGCTTTGTGGCCACGCATCCCATGTGGGGTACAGAATACAGCGGCCCCGAAGCGGCGGTGAAGGGAGCTTTCGCCGGAAGAGCCTGTGTATTGTGCGAAAAAGACAAAAGCGCTGTAGATGTGGTGGAAAAGATAGAAACAATTTACAAGGCTTTGGGCATGCATATGATCTATATGGATGCAGCCAATCATGATGTACATGCAGCTTATGTAAGCCATATTTCGCACATCACTTCTTTTGCCCTGGCCAATACGGTATTGGAAAAGGAACGGGAAGAGGATGCCATTTTTGAACTGGCCGGTGGTGGTTTTGAAAGCACCGTTCGCCTGGCAAAAAGTAACCCGGCTATGTGGGCTCCGATCTTTATGCAGAACAGGGAAAATGTGCTCGACGTGTTGAATGAACACATCAGTCAATTGAGAAAATTCAAAGCCAGTCTTGAAAAAGAAAACTGGAATTATTTAACCGAGTTGATGGAGAATGCCAACAAGATCAAAAAGATTATCCAATGATTTTCAGGGAAGCGATAGCCTCGGATATTGACCAGATACAATTGGTGAGAAATGCCGTTAAGGAAAACAGGCTCAGCGATCCTGGCCTTGTTACTGATGCGGACGTGGATGAATACATGCATCGCAGGGGCAGAGGTTGGGTTTGCGTGGAAGAGAATGCCGTTGTGGGATTTGCCATTGCAGACCTGGTGGACAATAACATCTGGGCATTGTTTGTACATCCCGATCATGAAGGCAAAGGGATCGGTAAACAACTGCACTGGTTAATGCTCGATTGGTATTTTTCACAGGTAGCTACAACAGTATGGCTGGGTACAGCGCCGGGCACGCGGGCCGAAAAATTTTACCGGCTGCAGGGGTGGACAGAAAATGGGACGCATGGCCAAAAGGAGTTGCGGTTTGAAATGAGTTTTAAAGACTGGACAAAAAAGCTTAACACCTGAAAGCAGTAACAGAAAAAAATAACAGATAATTTTATACAGGCAATCAAAATATAAAACAATGGAAACAACAACAGTGAACATGAAGGAACTTATGCAGGAGAAATGGGCAAAACGTCCCCTGGTGATCAGCGGTCCCTGCAGTGCTGAAACAGAAGACCAGGTGCTTGAGACATCCAGGCGGCTTGCGGCCACCGGCAAAGTGGATGTGTTGCGGGCCGGTATCTGGAAACCCCGCACCAAGCCCGGCTTATTTGAAGGCATCGGTGCAAAAGGACTTTCCTGGCTGGCACAGGCGAGGAAACTAACGGGATTGCCTACCACAGTAGAGGTAGCCACGGCCAAACATGTGGAAGATGCATTGCATTTCGATGTGGACATGCTCTGGATCGGTGCCAGAACCACGGTGAACCCATTCAGTGTGCAGGAAGTGGCAGATGCGCTTCGGGGAGTGGATGTGCCGGTGTTGATCAAAAATCCCATCAATGCCGACCTTGAGCTGTGGAGTGGCGGTATTGAACGCATACAAAAAGCAGGTGTTAAACAGGTGGGTATGATTCATCGTGGTTTCAGCAATTATGGAAACACAGAGTTTCGCAATGCACCTATGTGGCACCTGCCAATTGAAATGAAGCGCAGGTTCCCGGATATGAAACTCATCTGCGATCCTTCTCATATCTGCGGCAACAGGCATATGTTACAGTCCATTGCTCAAAAAAGTATCGACCTTGATTTTGATGGTGTGATGATCGAAAGTCATATTGATCCTGACAATGCGTGGAGTGATGCCAAGCAACAGGTAACACCGGAGCGGCTTGCAGAAATGCTGGATGCGTTGATCTGGAGAAATGAAAACACAGACAAAGCGGATTTTCTTACTGCGCTTGCCACGCTGCGTGAACAGATCAATCACCTGGATGATGAACTGCTGCAATTGCTGGGACAAAGAATGAAAATTGCAGATAAGATCGGCCAATATAAAAAAGACAATAACATCACCATTTTGCAAACCAACCGGTGGAATGAGATATTATACAAAGCCTTTCAGAAGGGTGAAAAACTGGGACTGAGCCAGGAATTTGTCACCAAATATTTTGATGCGGTGCATTTGGAAAGTATCAACCACCAGAATAAGGTAATGAACAGCTAAGCTTTTTTACAGCACCCGGTCGTTAAATTACCCGGGCTAAACCAACAGGCGTGGAATTAAATACAACAGAGCAGGTTATTTCCGGAAAAACAGTATCATATTATTTTGATACCAAAATCGCATTGCTGGAGCAGATCGTTCCAAAAGAAAAAGCGATTTTGGTAACGGATGAAAATGTGGTGGCGGCCCATGCATCGGTGTTTGAAGGATGGTCCACCATCGTGATCAAGGCAGGGGAAGAACACAAGCAACAATCAACAGTTGATTTTATCATCAGGCAGTTGATCGAAAAAGAGGCAGACCGCAGTTCTTTCCTGGTGGGTGTGGGCGGAGGAGTGGTAACTGATATTGCCGGGTATGCTGCCGGTATTTACATGCGGGGCATCAAATTCGGTTTTGTTCCCACCACGCTGCTGGCGATGGTGGATGCATCTATCGGTGGGAAAAACGGTGTGGACGTTGGGCCTTATAAAAACCTGGTGGGTTTGATCAGGCAACCAGAATTTTTATTGTTCGACTATTCCCTGCTTCAAACATTACCCGAAACTGAATGGGTGAATGGCTTTGCAGAAATTATCAAACATGCCTGCATACGCGACAGGGAAATGTTTGCCATGCTGGAGCAACAAACCCTGCAGGGTATCCGGCAACAGGATGCAACACTTGCTGCGCTTATCAAACAAAATGTTCTGTTGAAATCATCGGTGGTGGCGGCTGACGAATTCGAAAAAGGCGATCGGAAATTGCTCAACTTTGGTCACACGTTCGGGCATGCCATTGAAAACTTATACCAGTTGCCCCACGGTCATGCAGTGGCTATCGGCATGGTTACTGCCAGTAATTTATCAGTCGAGTTAAATGGATTTGCAATTCCTGAGAAGGAGCGGCTGGTGCAGCTGATTCTTTCTTATGGGTTGCCCGTGCAATTGTCGGTAGATAAAAATAAGATTTGGAATTTGCTGCGAATGGATAAAAAAAGGGTGAGTGACGAAATGAATTTTATTTTGCTGAATGCAATCGGTGAAGGGGTGATCAGGCGGATCCCATTACACCAACTTGAAAATTTAATCAATCAAAGTTTATAAGGGTGATAGTAAAAATAAAACCGGCCGTTATCAAAGGAGTCATCCAGGCCCCGGCGTCTAAAAGCTCCATGCAGCGGGCCTGTGCCGCTGCATTGATCAACGCTGGTACAACCTGTATTGAAAACCCCGGGAACAGCAATGATGATCTTGCTGCACTCGAGGTAATTCAAAATCTTGGGGCCCGTATCAGCTGGAAAAGCGAACGGGAACTGGTTGTTGAAAGCAGAGGAGTGCAGCCGGTTTCCAGTGAAATGGATTGCGGGGAAAGCGGGCTCGGGATACGGATGTTTGCGCCGATCGCTGCGCTGAGTGAACAGGAACTGTTGATAAATGGCTCTGGTAGCCTGCGCTCAAGGCCCATGGATTTTTTTGACGAAATATTCCCTGCCATTGGAATCAGCATCCGGTCCAATGCCGGTAAACTTCCGTTAACAATAAAGGGGCCGCTTCAACCTGTGGCCATTAGTATTGATGGCTCTTTAAGTTCCCAGTTTTTAACGGGCTTGTTGATGGCCTACGCTGCCCGGGCTCAATCTCCGGTAACCATTACGGTCCATAACCTTAAGAGCAAACCATATATTGATCTCACGCTGCAGGTGTTGAAGCATTTCGGGTACCAGGTTACCAACAATCATTACGAATCCTTTACGGTGTACCCGGCATCACCCGGGCGCAATTCAAACATACAGTATACTATTGAAGGCGATTGGAGCGGCGCCGCCTTTTTGCTGGTAGCCGGCGCCGTTAGTGGCAATATCGAAGTGCGGGGACTGGATATTTTTTCAACGCAGGCTGACAAGGCTGTGTTGGGAGCGTTAATGGATAGCGGTTGCCGGATTTCGATCAATGAAAAATATATAGAAGTGGGGCCGCCTGCAACCGGCGTACAGGGATTGAAACCATTTCATTTCGATGCCACCGATTGTCCTGACCTGTTCCCGCCGCTGGTGGCGCTTGCCGCCTGTTGCAATGGTACAAGCGTAATCAGTGGAGTGAGCCGGTTGGCGCATAAAGAGAGCAACCGCGGTATCACCTTACAGGAAGAATTTGCTAAAATGGGTATTGCCATCAAACTGCAGGATGATTTAATGTTGGTGGAAGGAGGAACCGGGCTAAAGGGCGCCATCGTTCATTCAAGGCACGATCACCGGATCGCCATGGCTTGTGCGGTGGCTGCATTGGTGGCTGAGGGAGAAACCTGCATTGAGGAAGCAGCAGCGATCAATAAATCGTACCCGGCTTTTTATAATGATTTGCAATTGTTGGGTGTAAAACTTGAAACATCAACAGCCATTGAAGGATGTAAATAAGATACTGCACAGTTTAATTAACAATTATGAATAGTTTCGGACGGATTTTCAGGGTAAGTATTTTCGGTGAATCACACGGGCATTGTGTGGGTATTACCATTGATGGATGTCCTGCGGGATTGCCACTGGACCCTGGAGATTTTACAACAGATATCGAACGAAGAAAGCCCGGGGCCAAAGGAACAACCCCCAGGCAGGAAGCAGATGAACCGAGGATCATGAGTGGATTGTTTAACGGCAAAACCACGGGAGCGCCGCTAACGATTCTTTTTGACAACAATAATACCAGGAGCCAGGATTATGAAAAGCAACGGGCTGTACCAAGGCCGGGACATGCTGATTTTGTTGCATCAAAGAAATTTGCCGGGCATGAGGATTACAGGGGCGGTGGCCATTTCAGCGGACGCCTTACCGTAGGGATTGTAGCTGCCGGTGTGGTGGCAAAAAAATTATTGAAGAATGCCAGTGTAAAAGCTTCCCTACTAGAGATCGGGGGAGAACAGGATATTGAAAAGGGGTTACAAAAAGCGATCGATGCAAAAGACACCATCGGTGGAATCGTTGAGTGTCGCGTAAATGGATTGCCTGTTGGATTGGGAGAACCTTTTTTTGATTCTGCAGAATCATTGTTATCGCATGCGGTATTCGCTATTCCTGCTGTGAGAGGTATTGAATTTGGTACGGGATTCCAGGCAGCGAAAATGTTTGGTAGTGAGCACAACGACTGGATTGAAGACGCCGCAGGTACCACCGTTACAAATCATAGTGGTGGCATTGTTGGAGGCATCAGCAATGGCAATGAACTGGTATTCCGCATTGCCATAAAGCCTACTGCATCCACCCCTAAAGAACAACAAACCTTTAACCTGCAAACAGGTACCACGGAATCATTTTCAGTAAAAGGAAGACATGATCTTTGTATTGCCCTACGGGTTCCCGTTATACTGGAGGCTGTAACGGCTTTTGTGTTGGCCGACCTGATGATGCTGGAACAAAAAATTAACCGCTGCTATTCCTGACCTTTACTCATTACCGGAAAGCTTTCCCAACTGGTCGAAGCCAAGGTCAAGTACCGGGTATCCACCAGGATTCCCAAATGAATAGTGCCACCATTCTGTTTCCAGTGCAGTAAAACCTGCGTCTTCCATTGTTGTTCTTAACAGGCGCCTGTTTTCCCGAATTTTTTCCGGCAACTGCTGAAAGTCGTGGTGCGCTGAATCGGTAAAGTTGTCGAAACCGGTTCCCATATCCAATTCTTCATTCGTAGCTAATACAACCAGAGTAAGGTCTGCTGCAATGCCCCGGATGTGTACACTGCCGGTAACCGGGCTGGCAGCGTACCGGCTGTCATGCACGTTTTTCCAGATGGTAACTGTAGCCGAATAAGGCCGGTATGCATCCCATATCTTCAGCCCATAGCCTTTTGCCTGTAATTTTTTTTGCGCTGCGGCCAAAGCCAATGCTGCTCTTTTGCAGAGATAAGTGGTAGTGGCAAAGGAGTATATTTTCTTTTTGTAAAAATTATTGGCGCTGCTGTACCGGAGATCGAGTATGAGGGAAGGAATCAATTTTTTAACATCCAACATTTTGTTGCCCGGGAACTTCCTGAGGTTGTCAATATAAGCTTTGCCGGTGCTGATAACGGTTAAAGCTTTTTTTTTGTTGTGGGTTTGCTGTGAAGTTGACGATCGTACCAGCAGTAAAAAAATAACAAAACAAAGCGCCGGCATCCAAAATCTATTTGTTAATTTGTAATGAGTAATATCCACTTGAACAACAGTTTTAATCCGTGTATGAAAAGTACCAATAAATCTCTGCCATTTTATGTTTCAACAAAAACTGATCACACCTGGAGTTATTTTTTGTTTATGCCTGTTGATATTGTCCTGCAATGATCATTCGTCAAAAGGGGAAGAAAAAAAGATCGTTAATAATCCCGAACAGATTGATGATGCGGCCAGCAATAATATTGAACAACTGGCAGGCTATGCGCTGGAACATGGGGGCAGTATTGATGATACAAGCAAACTAAGG
>CAYVLT010000051.1:0-21282 GCA_964452405.1 uncultured Ferruginibacter sp. | reverse complement strand
TGGAATCCACGAAGCGCATCAATGCCATATCACAGCAGGCACAGTGGTTTGAAGATAATTCTCCCCTATTGCCGGAACATAAAAAGAAGAATGTGAAAGGCATCATCGCCAAAGCCATCACTGTAATTGTAGAAAGCGGCGACGCAGCGCCCAGCACGCCCATCGGTATCAACCTGCCCAATGCAGACTGGATACGGAAGGACACCGGATCAAAATCAGTATCACTCAGTAATATCATTTACTCCTACAATGTTTCCAGCGCCGGCAGCGGTATGCTGGATGAGTTCGCTTTGAATGATACCGTTAAACAACGTATTAAAAAATGGGGTAACCTCGGGGCGGATCTTCATACGGATATGCATGAATGTATCGGCCATGCTTCCGGCCAGATCAACCCGGGAGTGGAAACGCCGGATAAAACCTTGAAAGGGTATGCCTCAACACTCGAAGAAGCGAGGGCCGACCTTGTGGCGCTTTATTACACCATGGATCAGAAACTGATCGATATCGGTGTGATGCCTACCCTGGAAGTGGGCATGGCTGAATATGATTCCTACATGATGAATGGATTGATGACGCAACTCACCCGTTTAAAACCGGGCGAACAACTGGAAGAAGCGCATATGCGTAACCGTCAAACCAATGCCATGTGGGCCTACGAAAAAGGGAAGAAAGATAATGTGGTGGAATTTGTGAAGAACAATGGCAAGACCTATGTCCGCATCAATGACTATAAAAAACTGCGGGAACTCTTTGGCCAGTTACTCCGCGAAATTCAGCGCATCAAAAGCGAGGGCGACTACGAAGCCGGTAAAAACCTGGTGGAGACCTATGGTGTAAAAGTAGATCCTGTCCTGCACCGGGAAGTGCTGGAGCGCTATAAAAAGCTCAACATTAAGCCTTACAAAGGATTTATTCAACCCAGGCTTACGCCGGTGATGGATGGCGATAAGATCACTGATGTGAAGATTGAATACCCTACCAGTTTTTATGCGCAGATGATGGAATACGCTAAACAGTACGCTTTTCTGCCGCTGAATAATTAGTACGGTTCCCTGCAACATTGCCGGCGGGCAATGTAAACGACCTGCTTCCCGGTAAAGCACTCAACAGGGAAATGGGAAACAAGCCATCTATAACTGCCAAGCGGATTATGCATTCATACCGATTTTACAAAAATGATTCCGGCTGGTATGTTGACCTGCCACAGTACCTGCAGCAGGGTGGCGATATTGACGACCTGCAAATGGTGGAAGGCGCCGATCGTATGCTCGACATCATTGCCGGTAATGCGCAGGAACTGGAATTGCTGGTAACCATCCACCATTTTCAACAAGCCGACCGGCTTGGATTGATTGAAAAATGTCATCCTTTAAAAGGTGGCGGTTACTATTTCCTCCAGGAGTATTGCGGCCAGCCGGTTAATATTACCATGTGGTTATGCAGTGTGGTTGAATTTGTTTTCGGTGAAGTGCCGGCTGAAATTTTTATCCGGAAATTGTAAATCCCTATGTATGCCCTAAAGCTGTATTAGGAACTAACATCCAATCAACAAACGTTTAACGAACTTAATTAATGAATCAAAATTTTTCAACGCTTGCTTCGATCATTAAGAACAGGCGTAGCATTAAGCCTGCCCTTTTTAATGGTGAAAAAATTGAAGATGATACAGTGGAACAGTTACTGCAACTGGCCGACTGGGCCCCTACCCATACTTTTTCGGAGCCCTGGCGTTTTGTGGTGTATTCCGGAGACGCATTGACAAATTTCAGCAGGGATCATGCTGAACTGTACAAAGCAAACACCCCCGGGGAAAAATTTACGCAGGCAAAATACGACAGTATCATTGCCAATGGAGAAAAAGCATCGCACCTGCTGGTTTGCATCATGAAGCGCAGCAACGATAAAATTCCGGTTATGGAAGAATTGGCTTCAGTTGCCTGCGCCGTCCAGAATATCCTGTTAGGCGCCGAAACGCTTGCTGTTGCTGCACTGTGGAGTACGGGAGGCATGGCGTTACACCCCTCCATGAAGGATTATTTTCACCTGCAGCAGGAAGACCAGGTAATGGGACTGCTGTACCTTGGTAAAACCAATGAAACGGTGGAAGGAAAACGTAAGATTCCTTTAGCGGAAAAAATACAGTGGAGAAAATAGTGTAGTTGTAACCGGTAGTGTGCAGACACCAGCAAAAGGATAGTTTACCTGGTGCCAGTTACGGCTCCTGGTACGTGAAATAACAACCGGCTGCCGGGTCTTGACGGGTTCGGAACCACTAATATTTTAAAGCCTGCCCTGTGATATCATGTGTATTAAAGCAAAAAAAATGGAAAACTTTGTTGTAAAGATCACGATCCTGCTGTTAACTTTAACCTGTTACCAGGCAACGATGGCACAGGATAATCAACAAATGGTAAGGCTCGCAAAGATAAAAGTGGATCCTGCACAACTGGAAGCCTACCAGGCAGCGCTGAAAACACAGATGACAGCAGCGATCAACACGGAACCGGGCGTGCTCACGTACTATGCGGTGGCAGACAAAGACAACCCGGCGAACATCACGATACTCGAGATATATGCAGATACAGCTGCCTATCAATCCCATATTAAAACAGTGCATTTCTTACGTTATAAGGAAGAGGTGAAAGATATGGTGAAGTCATTGGAGTTAGCCGATGTAACAATGCTGGCAGTGGCTAAAAAACCGGGAATGTAAGGAACTTGCCCTGTAGTTGCCAGGGTTGCTGCCATCATCAACAGTCGTTCCATTTGTAAACTTAAAAACCAGTGCTGCCGATGAGAAAAGTAATTGCTGCCATTAACATGACGGTTGACGGATATTGCGACCATACCGCTGTGGATCCGGATGCAGAGATACATGATCATTACACGGCGCTGCTGAAAAATGCAGGTGTGATCCTGTACGGAAGGATCACCTACCAGTTGATGGAATTCTGGCGCACGATCATTGAACATCCCTCGGGTAACAGGTCGATGGATGAATTTGCGGCGGTGATGAATGACACACCAAAGCTGGTGTTTTCAACACAGTTGAAGCAAACCGGCTGGCATTCTGCAACACTCGCCCGGCAGGCACCCGCGGAGGAAGTGAAAGAGTTGCTCCAGCAACCCGGCAAAGATATTTATGTCGGCAGTCCTTCGCTGATCAATGAGCTCACCAACCAGCAATTGATCAATGAATACCAGCTTTGTATTCACCCGGTACTGGCGGGTGCGGGCAAACCGCTTTTCAGCGGCCTGGCCGGCAGGACGGCACTCATGCTTACCGGTTCCAAAACATTCAAAAGCGGGGCCATCATCCTGTATTATGCACCTGCTGTGAATGGCTGATGGTAAAAAGGGAAATGTATTTAATGTTTTGTATTTTTTTATACGCTGTATCTCCTGTTGGATAACAGTGCCGGATAAACGCTTTTATACAGGCTTTTGGGGACTGCCCTTTCCTGGCAATCTATTATTCACTCAACAACAACAAACACATGGAATCTAAACAAATCATCGTGGCGGTAACCGTAGGTGCCAATGCTGACAAAGCATGGGATTGTTATACCAACCCGGCGCACATTGTACACTGGAACTTTGCAGATCCCTCCTGGCATTGCCCTTCAGCCTCCAACGATCTGCAGGTGGGCGGTTGGTACCATGCAAGAATGGAAGCAAGGGACGGAAGTTTCGGGTTCGATTTTGGCGCTGTGTACGAAGCGCTGGAACCGGGTAAAAGTTTCACTTACCTTTTTGGCGACCGGCGGGCAACCGTAGTGTTCAACAGCAGCGAACCCGGACAGACAACGGTTACAGTGAGTTTTGATCCTGAACAGCAAAACCCGGCAGAAATGCAGCGGGGAGGCTGGCAGGCGATCCTGGATAATTACAAAAAATACACGGAAGCGGCCTGAAATGTTTGAGCAGGCTGGGATTCAGCACCGGCAAGCCAACAGGCCCGTTGCCGCAATAAGCCTGTAGTTTGTCGGTATTGAACCCCGATATTTTTTACAACAGCTTCATCTTTACGTTGAAATTATACAGTATTAAATCTACCTGCTATGAGTATAGATGAATCATTTGAGCTGGATGTATATGTAAACTATCCCGGCCATTGCGAAACTGCCTTTCGTTTTTATGAGCAACACCTGGGTGGCAAAATATTGATGATGATGCCCCACGAACCGGTGCCGGGTAATTTCCCGCAGTCATGGGAAAAACCTGTTATGCATGCCATCATTAAAATAGGTGGTATGCTGGTGAGAGGCGCCGATGTGCCGCATGCTGAACCCATGCGGAGTGTGTACCTCACTTTAAGGATTGAAACAGCAGAGAAGGCAGAACAATTGTATGCCCTGCTTGCAGCCGGAGGTGAGATATTTATGAAGATGGAAAAAACTTTTTTCGCCTACCGCTTTGCGATGCTCCGCGACAAATTCGGCACTTCCTGGGTGCTGTTGAACCAGCAGTAAACAGGGCATTTACCGGTGCAGGAGGTTTCGGGCCGCTAAGTTTTTACCGGGATTATCCCGACCAGGTTTTTTGGATCGCCTGATCGTTTGATTGTTTTTACCTGCACAAAAAATACAATGACAGAACATTTTTTATCCCCCACGCAGGAAAGCGGAAGCGCCTTGTTGCAAAGAAATATTGCCGGACCGGTATTCATGCTGAACCTGCTTCGATTCAGAAAGATAGCTGATTATTCTGCACATCCTCAACTGGCTCCTGCTGCACCGGTGAGTGGTGAAGCTGCTTACAGGCTGTACATGGAACGTAGTTTGCCCTACCTGCGAAAATCAGGGGGCGAAATTGTTTTTATGGGTAAGGGAGGCCCTTTTCTAATCGGCCCGCCCGCTGAGCATTGGGATATGGCTTTGTTGATCCGGCAGCATAGTGTGGCTTCTTTCATGGCTTTTGCATCGGATGATGCATACCTGGAGGGCATTGGCCATCGGCTGGCTGCCATAGAGGATTCACGCCTGCTTCCATTAACAGCAGATATGTTTGCAGCCGGACCTGCGTGATTTAAAGGGTCCCTTCATTGCAGAATACACCCGTATTTTTTAGGGCGGGGCATCTCATGATCCGGCCAGTTATCGATTTTTTTGCAACTTACTAATGGGCGCTTTTCACCATTTTTGCAGCAATAACAGTAATTTGTGATGATGAAAAAAGCCCTGCTGTGGATTGTTTTTTTACTCTGGTTTTGTGCCGGCATGGCGCAGGTGAAACCCGCTGCCACCGATTCTTTACTTCTTTTTGGATTGGTTGAGGCGCCGCTCACCATTGGTTTAAACAGATTGCAACAGGAAACACAGGTGCACATAGATTCCGTAGTGATCAAAAATTACAAGGGTGTGTTTAAGAAGACCCTTAAAAATATCAATGCTGTTCCATTGACCACCCTGCTCAAAAAAATAACAATCAGCGCAGCTTCGCCCAAAGAACTCAGCGAATTCTATTTTGTGGCCAAAGCTGCTGATGGTTATGCTGCTGTTATTTCCTGGAATGAATTGTTTAATTCGGAAATGGGAGATTCATTTGTCGTGGTGACCAGCATTGATGGAATTCAAGCCGGTCAATTACCAGATAGAATTATCCTGTTATCCCTAAAAGATATACTCACGGGGCGGAGATACATCAAAGGTTTGTCTTCTATCGAAGTGAGGCGTATGTAAGTTTGCCGCCTGTCCTGTAAAGTTTCTGTAATGCGGATGAACCCGTGCCCCGAATCAAAACCAGTTTATATATTCCCGGTGTTTACCTGAAGGCTTCTCCCGCTGCGTAGGTATCAAAAAACTCCTGGAATTTGATGATCTGCCCGTCTTTTATCACAATGAGGTGAACAAAATCTGAAGCATATATTTTTTTTGTACGGATGGCTTTGCATTGCATGGAGCCGGTAACGGCCACGGCATCAGCTCCTGCTAAAAATCTTTCCGGCTTTAATTGCAGTATCTCCTCCGCTTCCCTGCCGATATTGATCCATTCAAGAAAACCAGCATGACCGTACCTGGTACCACCTGCCGGGTTATAAGGATTTTCCGGCTCTCCCCACTCCACTTCTGCATGCAACAAAGCGAGCATCGCGGCAATATCTCTTTGAGCAAATGCCTGGTAAAGTGATTGCACCAACTGTATGTTTTCCTGCATGGTTGTTCTGATTTAGCGGGGTACCGTTCATCAATAGATGATAAAATTACGACTGAATACCAATTCTCCCTCCAGGTAATAATTAAGTACCCATTTTCCTTTCACCATTTCAGCCACCCTTGAGGTTATAAAAAAGCAGGAAGTTTCGGTATTAGCCGCAAGGCTCAGGTTGGTACGTTGCGATCCATACAAATAACCATCTGTTTCCCGGATGGGCTTTGGATAGATCCATTCAACAGTGGCGCGGAGGTCTGCATTTTTAAATCCCACAATTTGATAACTCACACCAAATACCGAATACAGTTTTTCGGGGATCGAATCCGTGGTACGGATCACTTTAAATTTGAACGTATGCGAACTACTGCTGTCATTCGGGTTATAGGGAGTTGAAAGGCCATGGTCAATTTCCACGAAGCGATAGGGTTGAATCGCTGCCGTATCGCTATTTTGCGCATAGGCGTTAACGATACCGGCACATAATACCAGCAGTACAAAAAATTTCACGGCGGTTGCAGGGTTTGTCAATTGAAAAAAGCTGTTTGAAAAATGAGCGATGGTATCTTATTGAAGCCAAAATAAATCAGCCAAGCCTTTCTTTGTAATCCAGTCCATTTTGTTGCAGCGTGGTTTGTGCAATTTCATAACCTGCGTCTGCATGCCTGATCACGCCCATGCCCGGGTCGTTGCGTAACACTCTTTTCAGGCGTTCTCCTGCCCCGGACGTTCCGTCTGCCACAATCACCATACCTGCATGAATGCTATAGCCCATGCCAACCCCACCACCATGGTGCAGCGATACCCAACTGGCGCCACCGGCAGTATTTACCAGTGCGTTGAGGATCGGCCAATCTGCCACGGCATCACTTCCATCCAGCATCGATTCTGTTTCCCGGTTGGGTGAGGCCACAGAGCCGGTATCCAGGTGGTCTCTGCCAATCACGATCGGGGCCTTTACTTTGCCGGAACGTACCAGTTCATTGAAAGCCAGCCCGGCTTTTTCCCTTTCCCCCTGTCCCAGCCAGCAGATCCGCGCCGGTAGTCCCTGGAAAGCAATTTTTTCTTTCGCCATTTTCATCCAGCGCATCAGTCCTTTATTTTCAGGAAACATGTTCATGATCAGGTCATCTGTAACCGCGATATCAGCAGGATCACCGCTCAGCGCAGCCCAGCGGAACGGGCCCTTGCCTTCGCAGAAAAGCGGGCGGATATAGGCTGGTACAAACCCCGGGAAGGAAAAAGGATCAAGTTGGGTGGCTGGTAGCTGCAGGCTGCTGAACAGTTCTTCCCGCGGACTGCCGCCCTTGCTTTTGCATTGGGAGAGATATTCTGATGCCCTGGCCCGGATATTATTTCCATAATCAAAAGTGATGGCTCCCTTCTCCATTAACTGCAACATCAACTGCACATGCAGGTACATGCTCTCGTAACTCAGGTGCAGGTATTGCTGCGGGTTCTGTTCACGCAATACATTGGCTTGCTCATTGTCCAGCGTATGGGGTACATAGCCGATCAGTGGGTCATGCGCACTTGTTTGATCGGTAAGTGTATCCGGGATCACGTTGCGTTGCAGCAGGCGTTGCAGTAATTGCACGGCATTGCACAACACCCCGATGCTTTTGGCGGTGCCGGCGGCTTTATATTTCAATGCTGCATCTATCGCTGCGTCGATATCCGTGTGTTTTTCGTCGAGGTATTTGGTATCAAGGCGTTTGTCGATGCGCCACTCTTCCACTTCAGCCACCAGCGCCACCCCCTCGTTCATGGTGATGGCAAGGGGCTGTGCGCCACCCATACCGCCCAAACCGGCCGTTACGTTCAGCGTGCCTTTCAGGCTGCCGCCGAAATGTTTATCAGCCGCTGCCGCATAGGTTTCGTAGGTTCCCTGTACAATACCCTGGGAGCCGATATAGATCCAGGAGCCGGCCGTCATCTGGCCATACATCATCAGTCCCTTTTTTTCCAGTTCTTCAAAATGTTGCCAGTTGGCCCAGTTGGGTACCAACTGCGAATTGCTGATCAACACCCGCGGTGCATCTGCATGGGTTTTCATGATGCCCACCGGCTTGCCACTTTGTATTAGCAGGCTCTCATCATTCTCCAGCACTTTCAGGGAAGCGATGATATTGTCAAGCGCTTCAAAGTTCCGGGCTGCTTTTCCCCTGCCGCCATATACGATCAGGTCGTCCGGTCTTTCAGCTACTGCAGGGTCCAGGTTATTCAGCAGCATGCGTAAGGCGGCTTCCTGTATCCAGCCCTTGCAGCTGCGTTCGCTGCCTACGGGTGTTTTATATTTTACGGGATCATACTGGCGTGTTGCAATGGCACTCATGGTAATTGTGTGTTTGTTACAAAGAAAACAATTTAAGAGTACGGGGCAAAGAAAAACCGGCAAAAAGCAGCCTGTTGCTCCATCGCTTTGCCGGCTAACCTGAAACCCATAACTTAGCCGCTTAAAAAAAATATACCATGAGTGTTCATATCAGTGCCAAACCCGGAGAAATTGCGAAGATCGTTTTAATGCCAGGTGACCCTTTGAGAGCGAAATACATTGCAGATAATTTTTTAACGGGTCATAAGCTGGTGAGCAGCACCCGCAATGCGTTTTATTTTACGGGTTCTTACAAAGGCAAGGAAGTAACCATTGGCGCCAGCGGTATGGGATGTCCCTCCATCGGTATTTATTCTTACGAACTTTACACCGAATATGGCGTGGATTGTATCATGCGGATCGGTACCTGCGGGGCTTATTCCACCGACCTGAAATTGTTTGACCTCATCAATGTGGATGTGGCAGCCAGTGAATCAACCTTTGCCAAATATGCCTGGGGCATTGAAGGCAATGCTATCCCCCACCAGGGAAATGCATTTGATATTATTAAGCAAACAGCTGTTGATAAACAATTGATCCTGAATAATTGCAACATTCATTCCAGTGATATTTTTTATCGACTTGAAAAGTCAATTCCGGAAGTGGCTTTTAAAAATAATTGCCTTGCTGTGGAGATGGAAGCCTTTGCTTTGTTTGCCAATGCGAAGCACCTGGGAAAAAATGCAGCCACCCTGCTTACTGTAAGTGATATCATCCCCACGCATGAATTCATCAGCGCCGACCAACGGGAAAAAGCCTTGTTGCCGATGATGGAGCTGGCGCTTGAGAGTGCTATCCGCATCGTGTGAGCGCACCTGCATCACAGTCTTGTAAAGCGTCCCCGGAATAGCATTGAGTGCAGTGCGTGAACGGCACGACAGTTGAATACAATATCAGCATCGCCGCCGGTGATCCTTTGTGCTTGCCAGGTAAGGAGTTGCTGTACTAACTTTATTCAAATTTTTTACTATGACCACACTTTCTGTAAATATCAATAAGATCGCCACGCTCCGTAACAGCAGGGGTGGCAATCGTCCCGACCTGGTGCAGGCAGCATTGGATATAGAACGATTTGGCGCCGACGGTATCACGGTGCATCCCCGCCCTGATGAGCGGCATATCCGCTACCAGGACGTGTACGATCTAAAAAAACTGATCCGCACGGAACTGAATATAGAAGGTAATTGCACAGAAGAAAAGTTTGTGCAACTGGTGTTGGCCAACCGGCCGGCGCAGGTAACCCTTGTACCCGATGCACAGGGGCAGCTTACCAGCAACCATGGCTGGAATACGATTGAGCACAAAGACTACCTGGTAAAAATGATTGCGCAATTTAAAGCTGCCGGCATCCGTACTTCCATATTTGTTGACCCGGTGATTGAAATGGTGGAAGGTGCGGCCGCAACCGGAACTGACCGGGTTGAATTGTATACCGAAGAATATGCCCGTGAATTTGCGGCAGGCAATAAAGCTTCAGTGCAGATGTATGTGGCTGCCGCCACCAGGGCCACGGAACTGAACCTGGGTATTAATGCCGGGCACGACCTTGACCTGCAGAACCTGCGCTACTTTGCTGAAAACATACCTTCCCTGCTGGAAGTATCCATCGGGCATGCCCTTATCAGCGATGCCCTTTATTTTGGATTGGAAAATACCGTGCAGTTGTACCAGCGACAGTTAAAATAAATACCGCACAATTATTCAATCAGTTCGGGTGTTGCCCGGGCGGCGGCAACGCATGGTTAACAAATTTTACCTTTATATTTACTACCTATGGAAAATGAACTGA
Source organism: uncultured Ferruginibacter sp. (assembly GCA_964452405.1). Classification (GTDB taxonomy): domain Bacteria; phylum Bacteroidota; class Bacteroidia; order Chitinophagales; family Chitinophagaceae; genus Ferruginibacter. The sequence continues at coordinate 10,966 of CAYVLT010000051.1, read as the reverse complement.
TCAGGAACCTGCTGGAAGCACTTGAGTTTTCTCCCGACAATATTCCACTTCGTCTGCAGGTGGCCGATATGATGGCCAAAGAGCGCATGTACAATGAAGCTGCCAACCAATACCAGCTGGTACTCGATAAACAATATGGTAATTACAAAGCCAGCGCAGGACTGGCTGCCACTTATTATTACCGCCAGAAATACTCTGCCGCCATCGTGGTGTATGAGCAGATAGAAAACGACCTGGCAAAGCCCGACCAGGTATTATATATTAAAAGCCTGGTGAAGGAAAACTCACTGGACATTGCTGTTAACCTGTACCAGGACCTGCTGGCAAAGTACCCCGATTTTACAGATGAAGAGATTGATGCGGCGCTGAGAATGCCCTCTGCCGGGGAGATGGATGAATTACTGGAGGGAGCCGTCAACGACGATGTATATTTTATGGAAAAGCCGACGACCAGGTTTGCTGATGTGGGCGGCATGGAAAAAGTGAAAGAAGAGATTGCCATCAAGATCATTCAGCCGATCAAAAACCCCGACCTTTTTAAAGCATTCGGTAAAAAAAGTGGGGGTGGAATTTTGCTGTATGGCCCGCCGGGTTGTGGTAAAACCTTTATTGCAAAAGCAACGGCTGGTGAGATAGATGCAAAATTCATCAGCATTGGTTTGCATGATATACTTGATATGTGGATCGGTAACAGTGAAAAGAATTTGCACGGGATTTTTGAAACGGCCCGGCGCAACAAGCCCTGCGTGCTGTTTTTTGATGAGGTGGATGCGATGGGCGCCAGCCGTACCGACCTTAAACAATCCGCCATCCGGCATGTGATCAACCAGTTTTTAGCAGAACTGGATGGTGTTGATTCTGACAATGACGGGGTGCTGATATTAGCGGCCACCAATGCGCCCTGGAGCGTGGATGCCGCTTTCAGGCGTCCAGGCAGGTTTGACCGGATCATTTTTGTAGCACCACCGGATGAAGCGGCCCGGGAGGAAATATTAAAATCGTTGCTGAAGGATAAACCGGTGGAACCTATCGATACAAAGAAGGTGGCGGCGGCAAGTGTTGAATATTCCGGTGCCGATCTTACTGCATTGGTGGACATTGCGGCGGAAGAAAAATTGCGGGAGAGTATGTTGAAGGGAAGTATACAGCCTATTGGTACAAAGGACCTGCTGGCAGCGCTCAAAAAGCACCGCCCCACCACGCTTGAATGGTTTGCCTCTGCCCGTAACTACGCATTGTATGCAAACGAGGCGGGATTGTATGATGACATACTGAAGTATTTAAAATTGAAAAAATAAAAGCTGTACACAACCTGTTGCCACCTGCAACCCGGTACAAGTGTGCGACGCAAGGATGCCGCCATGAAATACAATTGTTGGTAACCCAACCCTTACTGCGATCATGAATGATGTTTTTAAGTTTATAGAAAGAGGCCGGCTGCTGCTTGAACAGGGAAGAACCGACGAAGCACTGAAGCAGGCACAACAGGCAATGAACCTTGACCCGGAGAGTACGGAGGCATTGTCGTTAACCGCCCGTTGCCATTATGCCCGGCGTGATATTGCTGCGGGCATTTCGGCCATCCGGTCGGCCATTGCGCTGGAACCAGAAAACAGTTATTACCACTACCTGCTGGGCTTTGGTTATTATCGTGATCAACAGCATGCACCAGCCGTGCGGTCGCTGGAGCATTCCATCCGCCTCAATCCTTATTTCGCGGAAAGTTATGGTTTACTGGCTTATGTGTACCGGGATGAAAAAGATTTTAAACAGGCGCTGGCCAAAGCCAATGAAGGGTTGGCGATCGACCCGGAAAACATCACCTGTTTAAATGTGCGGTCGATTGCACAGAATAAACTGAGCATGACGGATGAGGCCATTGAAACGATGCAATATGCCCTGGCACAGGATCCGGAAAATGAATATACCCATTCCACCATTGGCTGGAACTACCTGGAAAAAGGCAAACACAGGATTGCCGGCAAACACTTCAGGGAGGCACTGCGCATTGACCCCAACCTGTCGAATGCAAAGGAGGGCCTGAAGGAATCCCTGAAGTCGAAGATACCACCCTACCGTTGGCTGCTGCGGTATAGTTTCTGGATCAATAACAAGGGAAAAAAGGCAAGATGGATGATACCGCTGGGACTTTATTTTGGTGTAAGGATACTCGCCACCGCATTGAATAATGATAAAAGTACCGAGATCATCGGCGGGCTCATTGTAGTGCTTTACCTGCTTTTTGTGATCACTTCCTGGCTCATCAATCCCATCGCCAACCTGTTTTTACTGTTTCATCCTTATGGTAGATATGCTCTTTCAGCAACAGAAAAATATACTGCAATATCCGTGGTTTCCAGTTTGTTGTTAGGGGTTGTTTCCTTTTTAATTTTAGTGTTGTGGCCGGTGAATGACAAGGATTTACAGGTGAGTTGGATGGTAACCGGGGCGGCCTTCCTGGCACTCTCTATCCCGCTGGGTGGTATTGAATACCCTGTTTCCTTCAAAAAATACGGACGGAAAAATAAAGTATCGTTGGTACTCGCCGCACTGGGTTTATGTACCATCATCCTTGCTTTTTTGTACACCCCGCTTGCCATGATCACGGGTGTTCTTTTTCTGTTACTCTTTGCCTTCAACAACTGGCTGAGTATTTTCAGGTAAGATGATTACATTTAGTGTATGCAAAAACGATGGAAACTGTTGTTGTTTTGCGCCAGCACCTTTACGCTCATCAGTTGGGATATGGCGAGCAAGGAGATTGCAAAGGATTGCCTGAAACACCGGCCACCTTTCTCCTTTTTTCACGACTTCGTACGGTTTGAATATGCTGAAAACACCGGCGCCGCCATGAGTTTTGCAGACGACCTTCCCCAGCCATTGAGTTTTTGGCTGCTGGCGATAGCACCCCTGGTAGTACTACTGCTGTTCGCAAGTTACCTGGTGAAAAACCTCGCGGGAATGCACCTTACACGGATGGCAGCTTTCACACTCATTATTTCCGGTGGCCTGGGTAATATCATCGATCGAATGCTGTATGACCGGCGTGTGACAGACTTTATGAATCTCGGCATCAATGATTTTCGAACAGGCATCTTCAATTTTGCAGATGTGTGCATCACTGCAGGAGCAGTTTTGATGCTCTTTTCCTTACGGAAAAAAGAGAAGGGACAACCCGGCACCTATTTAGGATAAGCGCACCAGTTAGCAAGTTTCGATTTTTACAATCCCTGGATCAAACTATTGAGGTAGCCTGTAAAATGATTGATGGTTGCTGCCGTCAATTCTATTTGTTCCTGTGCTTCCACCCAGTTGCGTTGTTCAATTGCCTCCCTGATGCCGGGCAGGGTTTTTACACCGTAACCGGTATAAAACCCGGGAGCATAGATGCTGTGCCGGTACCAACTGCGTCGTGGAAGTCCCTGTGGAATCAACAATTCCTGCTCAGCATGCGACAATTTTTCATTCAGGGATGTGATGGTGGCTTCGCTGAAACTTCCTTTGGCTATTTTTTCGTTGAGTGCCGTGGTGGCTTTTTCCAGCATGGCAACAGCATTCTGCAGACCTGCGAAATTCAGGTAAGGCACTTCTGTTTTAGGCAACGGGGGCAGCAATGGCTCCGCCGCATTGTTGGCGATCACATACAGCCGCTGGTTGATCATTTTATTTTCGATCTCGGTGCTTTCCCGCATTCCATCAGCGAGGTCGATCACTTCGGTAACATACTTGCTGATCGTTTTTTGCAGGCTGCGGTAATCAAAAGGCAGGTTATCAGCATTGGCAAAACGCAGTGTTGTTCTTCCGCATATTTTTGCCAGGGCCACGCCGTATTCAAATGAAGGATCCTTGAAGCGGCGGTACATATCATAGCTGTCGTAAATAGAATGATATTCGCCTCCTTCATCTTCTCCTCCAAAACCAATGTTCATGCAACTGATGCCAAGATGCTGGAAGAATGGAGAATAATCAGACCCCGATCCGAGCGAATACAGGTCGAAGGTCTTTTTATCCATGAGGTCTTTCTTTGCCTTGGCAGACGAGGCATTCACAATATCGCGGGCGAGTTTTCGCTGAAACACGCTGGTATTGGATTGCGGATCGGTTACATCTTTTGATATTTCCGTAAAGGCCGGTTCCAGCGCCTGCGATCCGCCAGCCGATAAATATCCGCGGCCATTACCATCCGTGTTAATATACAGTATCGCTTTTTGCTGCAATTCATTTGCGTGCGTTTCCACCCATTCGGTTGACCCCAGCAATCCTTCCTCTTCACCATCCCAGGCACAGTACACAATGGTTCGTTTGGGCCGGTAACCTTCTTTTACCATTTCGCCAACAGCCCTGGCCTCTTCCAGCAGGGCAGCCAAACCACTCACCGGGTCGGCTGCGCCATTAACCCAAGCATCGTGGTGGTTGCCTCGCAACACCCATTCATCCGGCCATTGACTGCCGTTGATCGTGGCGATTACATCATGTACAGGTTTTATCTGCCAGTCAAAGGCAAGTTTTAAATGAACCTTATTGGCAGACGGGCCCACGTGATAGGTGATGGGCAATGCTCCTCTCCAGCTTTCCGGCACCACGGCGCCCTGCAGGCTTTCCAGCAGCGGTTGTGCATCTCCGTAACTGATGGGGATCACCGGAATGTTGAGCAGGTTGGCGGCTGCTTTCCGGTCGATGCGTTTTGCATCCTGCACGGCACCCACACCGGGTGTAAGCGGATCGCCGGGATACACCGGCATGTCTTCCACCGAACCCCGCTGGGCACCATCACCCGGCTTGTAAGATCCTTTGGGATATACATCGCCCTGGAAATATCCATCTTCTTTCGGGTCGCTGTAAATGATGCAGCCAATGGCGCCATGTTCCTGTGCCACTTTCGGCTTGATGCCCCTCCAGCTATGCCCGTACCTGGCGATCACGATCTTGCCTTTTACATCAACACCCATCCTTGCCAGCATTTCGTAGTCAGCCGGCACACCATAATTCACATACACCAGTTCGGCCGTTACATCTCCATCTGCACTGTAGCAATTGTATACAGGCAGTTGTCCCGCCTGGCCGGAAGTGGCATCTTCTTTCAACGCCGATTCCTGCAGGGAGGCTTTGAAGTAGTTAGATCCAGTTATTTCCAGCAGGCGGGTGACTGGTGTGGGAAACAACACGTAAAAAGTTTCCACGCGGGTATTGAAGCCCCAGCTCCTGAATTTTTGTTCGAGGTATTGTACGTTGGCAGAGTCACCCGGTGATCCTACATGATGGGGTTGGGAAGAAAGATCTTTTATGAACTGGTCGATTTGTTTTGCACTCAAACGGGCATCGAATTTTTTTTCTGCCGCCTGCTGCGCTTCTGCGGATGGTTTACTGAAACCTGCAATGGCACTGGTTTGTGCACACAATGACATCGTACATCCTGCAGCGGCTGCCAGCAGTAAAGAGAGTTTTTTCATAACGTGGTATTGTTTAATTGATCGCCCGGGGCATTTATCAAAAGTAGGATAAATGCCCCGAAATGATCGGTGCTGTTTCGCCATGATCGCGGCCGGGTGCCACCGGCACGGCTATCCTGCTTTATTAATCTTCCGATTTATTTTTAAGACCCATCAGTAACGAGTATGCGCCTTTTACCACAAATGCCTTGTTGGCAATGTTGGCTCCATCCTGAATTTCAATGTAGCCGTTTTCGGTGTTGCCACAACTTACCGGGATCATTTCAAAACTGTTCCCGGTTGTTTGGATAAATACAAATTCCCTGTTCTCATACCGCACCACGGCATCTTCCGGCAGTGAACAGGCGTTGGAAGATCTTACCTGTATCTCCGCATTCATATAAGTGCCGGGAAGCAGGGTTTTATCATATTGTTCAAAATGACAATGAACATCCGTACTGCGTTCATCGCTGATATCTTTCCCGATCAGTAATATTTCGCAGGGATAGGTATGTTGCGGATCGTTGTTGGTAAAGGCAATTACCCGTTGCCCGATGTAAAGTTTGTTGATGTCTTTTTCAAATACCTTTAAGGCAAGATGAATATCGTCGGGGTTCACCATTTCAAAGAGTACATCAGTTGGAGAAACATATTTACCGATGTTCACATTCACTTTGGTGACGTAGCCATTGATGGGCGAGTAAATATTGATGCTCCTGCTGATGCTGCCTGCAGTGAGTGTAGCGGGATTGATGCCGGCCAGTTGTAATTTTTCTGTAAGGCCCTTCAGCATGATCTGTTGAGTGCTGAGGTCTGCCGCCGCCTGCTGATACACTTTATCACTGCTGGCCTTACTCTGGTTCAGTTCTTTCTGCCGGTCAAATTCGAGTTGACTGTAAGCAAGCTTCGACTTTGTCATCAGGTAATCCTGCTGCAGTTGTATGTATTGCTGGTCTTCCACCACGCCGATCACTTCTCCCATGCTTACGTGCATGCCCGGTAACAACCGCGTGGTTTTCAAATAGCAGCCTAAAGGTACACTTACCGATACCATGTTTTGGGGAGGAACGTCGATGGTACCATTTACTTTTAATACCGCGGCAATGTTTCGCAGCTGCATGCGGCCGGTATCAATACCGGCATTTTTTATTTGTGCGGCGGTTAACGTGAGTACACTGTCGTTACCATTGACAGGCGCTGCTGCAGCAGCAGGTTCCTTTTTACTGCTGCAGGATGCCAGCAACAAAAGCATTGTTATGAGATGGATGATATTTTTCATGTAGTATGTATTTATTTGTTGCTGAAATAATGAAGTTGAATGATGGCTTCATTCAATTGTTTTACCGCTTCGATATAATCATTCCGGATACTAACGGCCTGGCTTACCAGCATTACCCATTCCAGGTAATTGATGCTGCCATTGCGGAATTGCTGGTTGGCGATGCTGGTGATGGAAGTAGCTCCTGCAAGGCTGTGTTGTTCAAAATAGCTTACGGTTTGTTGATACTTCCTGTATTGTTCCCATGCCACCAGGTAATCATTTTTAATCGTTTGCAAACCTGCGGCATAATTTGATGCGGCGATATCGCGGTTGAGCGCCGCTGCCTTTACTTTCACTTTTTGCGCCTTGTTAAAAATGGGGATGGCAATACCGGCCTGCACCGCGGTGAACCGGTGTGTGCCGGCATACCATTTATCGTCTGCCCCCATCCCTTTCATGCTGCTGTTATTAATTCCGAGCAGCAATTCCGGGAGCAGTTTAGCCGCTTCTGTTTTTGCAAAGGCCGCCGCCACCTGTTGCTGTTGTGCTGCCTGCTGCAGGTTGGGGTGGGCTGCCAGTATGGAGGTATCAGGCAAATAGTTGATGCTCATCTTTGCTTCGGATGCCATGGGTTCAAACACAGTTTGTGTGTTTAATAACAATTGAAACTGCAATTGCGTAATGGCAGCATCGCTGCTGAGTTGCTGCAATTGAATGGCCACCTGTGCCAGTTGGGTTTCAGCCGCTGTCTTTTCGAGTATGTTTGATTCGCCACTATTGAATCGCCGGGTGGCTGATTCCAGGAAGGAACGGTACATCGTGTCGAGTGATTGCAGCAGACTTTTTTTGCCGGAGAGATACAGCAACTGGTAATAATGCTGTTGCACCTGGCGCCGCAGGTATGATTCCTGTACTGCTACCTGCAGGGCTGCGTAACGGGCTTCCTCCTGCAACAATTGTTTCTGGCGGTGATACACTGCCGGTAATGAAAAGGATTGCGAAAGGCTGAACCTGGTATCGGTGTAGCTGCTGTTGATTTGCCCGGCCTCCATGGAGAAGCTGGCAGGATTTATCACCGTGCCGCTACCCGTGAGCAATTGCTGGTATTGCGCTTTCAACTTTTCATTTTTTACCAGCAGGTTGTTCTGCAGGGCAGTGTCCACGGCTGCCTGCAGTGATATTGGTTGTTGTGCCGCTGCAGGTTTAATAGCCAGCATCAACATGAGCAAGAGCAGCAGGATGGTGTTTACGGGTGTTTTCATTTTTTTCTTTTTTGTAAAGCCTGTTTCAAAAAGGATATAGAGAATAGGAAGCACCATCAACGTGAGAAAAGTGGCAATGAGCAAACCGCCGATCACCACGGTGGCCAGGGGGCGTTGTACTTCGGCGCCGGCCCCATTGCTGATGGCCATTGGCAAAAAGCCAAGGGAGGCAACAAAGGCTGTCATCAACACTGGACGTAGTCTTGTTCTCGTACCTTTTAGAACAATGTGTTTGGTGTCGGTATCGCCTTCAGCTTTCAGCCGGTTAAATTCTGCGATGAGTACGATGCCGTTTAGTACCGCCACACCAAACAGGGCAATGAAACCCACGCCGGCACTGATGCTGAATGGCATGCCCCGAAGTGCAAGGAAAAGTATGCCGCCTGTGGCGCTGAGCGGAATGGCGGAATAGATCAATAACCCGTGGCGGATGGAATCGAAGGCAAAAAAGAGCAGGAGAAAGATCAGCAGCAATGAAACAGGTACCGCGATCATGAGTCGTTGTTTGGCTGCGTTCAGGTTTTCGAAGGCGCCACCATAAGTGATATAATAACCTACTGGAAATTTTAATTGCTTTTCGGCTTTCTGCTGCAGTTCATTCACGATGGTTTGCACATCCCGTCCGCGTACATTGAAACCTACAACGATCCTGCGTTTTGCATCTTCTCTTTGAACCTGGTTGGGCCCTTCCTTTACCTGCACATCTGCCAACTGGTACAAGGGTACCTGGGTTCCGCCGGGCGTGGGCACCAGCATATTCTGTACATCTTTCAGGTCTTTTTTCAGATTGCCGGCCAGTTTCACCACCAGGTCGAACCGCCGCTCTCCCTCGAATACCATGCCGCTGCTTTGCCCGGCAAAGGCAGAGTTTACTATACGGTTCACATCAGCGATATTCAAACGGTATTGGGCAATTGCATTGCGGTTATAACTGATGATCACCTGCGGCATTCCGGCCACTGCTTCAATATACAGGTTCCTGGCTCCTTCCACCGTATTGATGATCTTCCCGAGTTCGGCTGCATAATGAGCAAGTGTATCCAGGTCTTCTCCAAATATTTTACACACCACATCCTGCCGGGCGCCCGTCATCAATTCATTGAAGCGCATCTGTACAGGAAACTGGAATCCCGCAGTAATGCCGGGCACGTCCTGCAATGCAGTGCCCATTTTTTCTGCCAGTTCATTGAAAGAGCCGGCGGACGTCCACTCCTTTTTATCTTTCAGTATCACCATCATGTCGCTGGCATCCATCGGCATCGGGTCGGTGGGTACTTCTCCACTGCCGATTTTTGTTACCACTTTTTCAACTTCCGGGAACCGGGTCTTTAAAATATGTGCTGCTTTTTGTGTGTTTTCAATGGTGGTGCTGAGGCTGCTGCCGGTGAGTACCCTCGTGTCAACTGCAAAATCCCCCTCTTCCAGGGTGGGAATAAACTCACCTCCGAGGAAGGCCAGGATCACCATCGAAAAAAGAAATAAGCCCAGGGTGGCCGCCAACACGGTTTTTGGAATGGAGAGCGCCACTTTCAATGATCGTTCATACAGGTCTTCCAGTTTTTTCATCAACCGGTCTGACAATGTGGGGGTATGCCTTATCTTCCTGCTGAGGAAGAGGGCGCTCATCATTGGGATATACGTAAGCGATAGTAAGAAGGCACCCAACAATGCAAAGGCAACTGTTTGCGCCATAGGCTTAAACATTTTACCTTCAATGCCCTGCAGTGTAAAAATGGGGAGGTATACCACGAGGATAATGATCTGGCCAAATACTGCAGTGTTCATCATCTTGCCGGCCGACTTGTGCACGGTTTCATCCATTTGCCGGTGATGCAGTTTGGTGAGGTGTTGAAAGTGTTTGTTGTGGGTGAGCTGGTGCATCACCGCTTCCACGATGATGACGGCGCCATCTACGATCAACCCAAAATCCAGCGCTCCCAGGCTCATCAGGTTGCCGCTTACGCCAAACAGGTTCATCATGATCACAGCAAACAGCATGGCCAGCGGGATCACAGACGCCACCACCAGCCCGGCCCTGAAGTTTCCAAGAAACAGTACCAGCACCAGTACCACGATGAGGGCTCCTTCTGCCAGGTTGCGTTCCACCGTGCCAATGGCATTGTTCACCATCTTAGTTCGGTCAAGAAAGGGTTCAATCACCACACCTTCCGGCAGTGTTTTCTGAATCTGTGCAATTCTATCTTTCACATTTTTTATCACCTCGCTGCTGTTGGCACCTTTCAGCATCATCACTATGGCACCGGCAACTTCACCCTCGTCGTTGTAACACATGGCGCCATAGCGGGTGGCGTAGCCTGTTTTTACTTCAGCCACATCCCTGATAAATAAAGGGTTACCGGCACGCTGCGATTTGATGGAAATATTTTCGATGTCACTGATGGCGCCCACCAGTCCCTCACTTCGTATATACAGCACCGTTGCTCCCTTCTCGATGTAGGCGCCACCGGTGTTCTGGTTATTTTTTTCGAGCGCTGTAAATACATCATTGATGTCGATGTTGTAAGAGGAAAGTTTTGCCGGATCCACTTCGATGCTGTATTGTTTCAGTTTTCCGCCAAAGCTGCTTACTTCCGCCACGCCCTTCACGCCCAGCAACTGGCGCCTTACAATCCAGTCCTGTATGGTTCTGAGTTCAGTTTCATTGTATTTTTTTTCGAATCCCTTGCGGGGTCGTACCACGTATTGGTATATTTCGCCAAGTCCGGTGGTGATGGGCCCCAGCTCGGGCAGCCCGATTCCGGCAGGTATTTCGGCCTTTACTTTCTGCAGGCGTTCCGACACCTGCAGCCGGGCCCAGTAGATGTCAGTTGCGTCGTCAAAAACGATCGTTACCAGCGACAACCCGGATCTTGAAAAGCTCCGGATCTCTTTAAGGCCATGTATATTATTGTTGGCCTGTTCAATTGGAAAAGTTACGAGGCGTTCTATATCCGTTGCCGCGAAAGAAGGCGCTACTGTTATTACCTGCACCTGGTTATTGGTGATATCGGGTA
>CAYVLT010000050.1:0-21717 GCA_964452405.1 uncultured Ferruginibacter sp. | reverse complement strand
CGGGCTCACCGGCATTCACCCAGGTATCGAAACCACCAGCCAGGTAGCCACAAAAATCAGCAAAGCCCACCCTGGCAAGGCGCACCACTGCTTCTTCTTCCCTGCCCGGCTCCGTTACCAGCAAAATTGGCTTTTTAAATGAAAGCAGGCTGCCGGCCCATTCAGCATACCGCCCCTCCAGCCCGATGAAAATGCTGCCGGGGATAAAACCATTCACAAACTGTTCTCCATTTCGGGTATCCAGTAACGTTATATCCTGTTGTAACAGCGCTTTACAGTCAGTAACGGTCAATGGCGTCAAGGCACGTTGCTTTACCGTTTCGAGGCTTTCATATCCCTCCCGGTTAATCAATGCATTAATAGAAAAATACCGTGGAGCCTCTGCCAGCCCCTCTGTAACGGTTTTGATAAATTGTTCTTTTGACTGCGGTTGAAGGGCATAGTTATTCCTGCGCTCATCACCGATGGTGCTGTGTGTTGAGGGGCCGAGGTTTTTCCCGCAACTGCTGCCAGGACCATGCGCCGGGTACACCAGTACATGATCGGCCAATGGCAATATTTTTTGCTGGATGGTTTCATACAGGATGCCGGCAAGTTCATTGGCATCAAGGTCGCCGCTACTCAGATCGGGCCTGCCCACATCGCCCACAAATAATGTGTCGCCGGTAAACAAAGCATGATCGTTTCCACTTTCATCCTTTAACAAATAACAGGTGCTTTCAATGGTATGGCCCGGTGTATGCACCGCCTGTATACTTACATCACCCAATGTAAACATTTCACCATCGGCCGCAATTTTTACATCGAAGCGGGTGGTTGTTTGAGGACCGTAAATGATGGGAGCGCCGGTTTGTTTACTCAGGTCAAGATGGCCACTCACAAAATCTGCATGAAAATGGGTTTCAAAAATGTATTTGATGCGGCAATTTCTTTCAGCAGCCAGTTCAATATAGGCAGTTGTGTCTCTCAGCGGATCAATAATCGCTGCTTCGCCATTGCTTTCAATATAATAGGCAGCTTCACTGATGCAGCCGGTATATAATTGCTTTATAAACATAGTAGGTAATTGGTGGGTAAAGGTAAAAATAAAAAAGCGGATGAATTTTCACCCGCCTTAATTTGCTTTAATACCCTCATATTTAAGCAACAAGATCGTTTACTATTTTACTGATTTCTTCAAGCCTGTTGTAGTTAACAATATAGTAGATGAATTTTCCTTCCCGCTCCGTTGTTACAATGCCTGCCTTTCTTAAAATCGCCAGGTGCTGTGATGCCACCGATTGCTCCAACCTGAGACGAACATAAATTTCTGTAACTGTGATCCGCTTCTCCTCATCGATTAATTTAAGTAATTGTTGCCTCAGTTTGTGATTGACCGCCCGCAGGATCAGCGCCGCCTTTTTTACATTGTAATAGTCGATTCTTAGTGTACTCATGCTAATAGTTTTTTTTAAAGACAATATAATTCCTGTCCATACAAAGGCATTGTCTTAATCATAGTTATTAAATTTTACAAGTATTCCGAAGAATGGCGCAAAGATAACATGCAAACGTTATAGGCGGACAACCCAATTACATGAATGGTATTTTGAAATAGGGAATTTTTTTCTAATAATTCCGGGGAGTGTCGTGAAATTCTTTGACATACAACGGTGAAGTGTAAGCGATATCTGCAAATTCCTTTTGGGTTAACTTACTGAACGACAGAGAGCTCATGGCAGCATCGTAATGATGTGTGGTGGCGAAGTGTGCATGAGGATGCCGGCAAACCTGTTTCCATTTTTCCATGCCGCTTCCAACGAATATTACATGTTGATTTAACAGCATATTAACGTAACTGTTTTCTGTGAGCACCAGTGCTGCCGGCTCCATCACAATATTTAATGCCCGATCATACACTGCTGTAAAAACCTCCATCCTCCGTGCATCGATCATCGGGCAGAACAATGGCTCTTTTTCAAAAATATCACCTGTATTTCCGGCTGCATCCTTTGCCAATATTTCAAGGCTGCTGAGTGCAATCAAGGGCTTATTCAACACATAACACAATCCTTTGGCAGACGATAACCCTACCCGGATACCTGTATACGAACCGGGACCAATACTTACGGCAACGGCCGCCAATTCTTCAAGGGTAACAGCAGCTTTTTGCAAGAGGCGCTCTATAGCTGGTTGCAAAAAAGCGGCGTGGTCTTTCTGGGCCTCGTTTTTTTCTGTCACCAGTACCGCACCTCCGTTGGCAATATTTACATAGGCAATGGAGGAAGTTGTATCAATATTTAAAATAATACTCATTTGGTGGCTGCTTGTTTCAGTAAAGGTGCCGGTGTGTATCGTTTATCAGCAACTGCCAATGCTGACAACAATACGTATATATTTTTTACCCCGACTCGATCGGCCCATTCAAAAGGACCGTAAGGATAATTGGTGCCCAGCTTCATTGCAGTATCAATTTCCCCGTGGGTGCTTACGTTTTCACCCAGGGCAAAATAGGCTTCGTTAATGATCATTGCAATGGTACGGGCGCTCACCAAACCGGGTTCATCCGCTACTTCGATATATTGCCGGCCCAATGCAGTAAATACGGTTTCAATGATTCCGGTTACCTTACCAGCCACCTCCCAGGTTGTCCGTTCTAAAAATCCTTTCCAGCAGTTGATACGTAGTACATTTTCCGGTAGCTTCATACTGGTAAGTGTTTCCGTAACCGCATTCATTAAAACGGGAATCCTTATACGCTCCACTGATTCTTTATCAACCGGAATGGTAACCACGCAGGCATTGGCATCATCAATCTCATTCAATGAACTGATCCTCACCAATGCACCCATATCCGCCCTGGCTGTGATCTCCATCCATTGTTCATCCGATGCTAAAACTGCGATCTTCATAAATTATTTTCTGCAAAAATAGGTGGTTGATAAAAGATATATTTGCAGCTCAAATTACAATAAAAATGAGCAAAGAAATTATCAATACATCTAATGCACCGGCGCCGATTGGTCCGTATAACCAGGCCATCAAAACCGGCAACCTGCTCTTTGTTTCAGGACAGGTGGCGTTAAAGCCCGGCACCAATGATATGGCCAATGCAGATATTATTGAAGAAACACACCAGGTGCTGCAAAACATCAAAGCCATTTTACAGGAAGCGGGCATGCAGTTCGACAATATTGTTAAAACAACCATCTTCCTAAGCGATATGTCTTTGTTCGGGCAGGTAAACGAGATCTATGCAAAATATTTCACCGGAAATTTCCCGGCAAGAGAAACCGTGGCCGTGAAGGCACTTCCTAAAAATGCCAATGTGGAGATCAGCGTGATCGCAGCAGGCTAATTCAGTTCCTCCGGTGAGTTGGTTATGCACTGCACTTCGGGCTTTTCGCCCTTTGGCACCAGTACAATAATATTGCCCCTCACCGTTTCACCATTGCGGAATATATAGCCTGCTTTTACGGATTCAGAGGATTCTTTTTCCTTTTCGGTGGCTTTTCGCTTAACGGTGATATAAAAATCCCTTGCTCTTAGGTCGCTGCTTTTGGAAGTCAGCCTTTTCCCGTTTGCATTCCTGATTTGAAAGGTGGCCAGCAGGTTGGGTGCTCCATAAGAAAAAGCACCGCTTTTGTCTTTATACATACGGGTGCAACCCGATTTATTGGTGATAAAGAGAGTAAGTTCAAAGCGGCTGTACTCCTCTCCACCGGCAGATTTCACCTGTTCATTTTTAATGATATAACCATATTCAAAACCATCCAGCGTCACAGGTGTTTTTTCATCCAGGTCAACAACCTGTGCAATGGAAATATTAAAGAACAACAGACCAATTAAAGTAGATAAAGCCCTTGTACACATAAAGCAGTTTAATTTTGTCGGTCAAGGTAAAAATAATTTGTGACACACATGAATAGTCAACAACCACTGGTGATCATCACTGACAGAACGCCCGGTTTTTTAGCAGAACGCTTACAACAGAAAAACTATGAAGTGGTTTACCGCCCTGACATTACGTTGGCCGATATGGAACAATTGATCGGCACTGCCGAAGGCCTGATACTGACCACCAAAATTAAGATCACACCGCAATTGATCGATAAAGCTCCTTTATTGAAATGGATTGGCCGGTTAGGAAGTGGCATGGAGCATATTGATGTTGAGTATGCAACATCAAAAGGTATCCGCTGCATCAGCAGCCCCGAAGGCAACCGAAATGCTGTGGCCGAACATGTGCTGGCCCTTGCACTGAACCTGATGAACAATGTAAGCAGGAGTTTTAATGAAATAAAAGCAGGCCAATGGATCCGCGATGGCAACCGGGGTACAGAACTTACCGGGAAAACGGTGGGCATCGTGGGGTTTGGTAATACAGGCAGTTCGTTGGCAAAATTGCTGGCTTCATTTGATGTAACCGTGCTGGCTTATGATAAATATAAATCAGGATTTTCAGGCGGGTACATCAAGGAAGCCAACTTCGAACAGGTTTGTAAATATTCAAATCTCATCAGCTTTCACGTACCGCTCACCACCGAAACAAAATATATGGCCAATGAAGCTTTTTTTGCACAGCTCGCTCAAAAGCCATTCTTCATCAATGCCTGCCGGGGCGGGGTTACCGATACCGCAGCCCTCGTAAAAGCACTTGAAAATAAACAGGTTGCAGGTGCCGCACTGGATGTGCTGGAAAACGAACAACTCGATCGCCTTACCGATATTCAAAGAGAGCAACTGGATTTTTTACTGCAACAGCCCAATGTATGCATCACGCCGCATATTGCCGGGTACAGTCACGAAGCCTTTGAGAAAATGAGCAGCGTATTATTAGAAAAGCTGGGCTTTTAAAAATTTGTTTATATTTGTATACATACAACGCCTTGGGCAAAACCTGAGGCGTTGTATTTTTTTTCTGTTTTACCGTAAAAAAGAAATGACATGAACGGAACAAATTACGTTACAATTGAAACGTTTGAGAAAATGAAAGAGGAACTGCAGCACCTCAAAGGCATTGAACGCCCTGCGGCCAGCCGTGCCATTGCGGAGGCCCGGGAAAAGGGTGACCTGAAAGAAAATGCCGAATATGATGCTGCCAAGGAAGCACAAGGATTACTGGAAGCGAAAATTAAGCAACTCGAAGGGGTGATCGCCACAGCCCGCATACTGGATGAGAGCAATATTGACACCAGCAAGGTATCGATCCTTACCAAAGTGACACTGACCAATATTGGCACTAAAAAACAGGTGACTTACCAGATAGTATCTGAAAAAGAAGCCGATCTTAAACTGGGTAAGATATCTGTTACCTCCCCGATCGGTAAAGGTTTGTTGGGTAAGTCAATAGGTGAAGTGGCGGAAGTACAGGTACCTGCCGGCGCCCTTAAATTTAAAATTGAAAATATCACTGCTTAAGCCATCAAGTTATTATTTCACCAGGCCCATGCTTCTGCATGGGTTTTTTATTCACCCTCCACGATGGTGCCGTAATCAATCAATAATTCCTCCCCGCTTTTTATTTCCCTGGTTGTTTCAAAATATTCCCCCTCATTTACCGATACCAGGTTAGGAACATCGGCATGGTTCAGAAACAAGCTGAGATCAATTGCCTTAAATCCATGCGCCGGGATATAATAATCCTGCTCATCATACAGGCAATAATTTTCAACCAGGTGCTTCGCTGCTTCCGGTAATGCGTCCACCTCCGGCCTCGAAACAGTGACCCAATCGCCAGGGTCTGTACTGAACATCGTACGACAACCCTTTGGAATATCCCTGATGGCAAATACACCAATGCCATGTGTGGCACTCGGTTTCAACATTACCCAGGTATTGTTGGCCAGTTCATCCAGTAGCGCCTGCTTTGTCATTTATTCTGTTTTATCTTCAGTAAAGATGCAATATTAATGGCTTCTGTTGTAAGGAAACAGGACCGCCATTGTTTTGTACATTTATCAAAATTTACATCATGACCATATTTTCAAAGATCATCGCCGGGGAAATCCCTTCCTATAAAATTGCTGAAAACGAACAGTTCTATGCGTTTCTGGATATATTTCCACTGGTGGAAGGCCATGTGCTGGTAGTTCCAAAAATTGAAACCGATAAATTTTTTGACCTGCCAGATGAATATTTGTCTGCATTACTGGTATTTGCAAAACCCATTGCCCACGCCATTGAAAAAGCGTTTGCCTGCAACCGTTGTGGCATCAGCGTGGTAGGACTTGAAGTACCCCATGCCCACCTGCACCTGGTACCGATCAACAGTGCCGATGACCTGAACTTTGTAAAGCCGAAATTAAAACCAGGAGCAGATGAACTGAAGGCGATACAACAGCAAATACTTCAACACCTGTAAGCATTGAACTGCAACCGGCAGGTTTACATTCAAAAGGCGAAGTGAGCTGGAAGAAAAAATAATGAATGGGGAATAGCGATCTCCACCAAGGCGGGCGCTTTGTGTAAAGCCAGGCGTTACTTTTTAACTCTTTCCGGAAATTGCTTTAAAAAAGCATCCCAACCTTTTGCTTTGGAACCTACCCTGGCCGTTACTGTTGTTGTATTAACAATTGCATTGCCCTGCAGGTAATGGCACATTGCTACGGCCAACGCATCTGATGCGTCAAAATATTGAGGAGCGTCGTCAAATTGCAACAACCGCTGCAGCATTTTCAATACCTGCTCTTTACTGGCATTCCCATTTCCGGTAACAGATTGTTTTACTTTTTTAGGAGAGTATTCTGTTACATCCAGTCCGTATCGCATGGCTGCTGCAATGGCCACGCCCTGTGCCCGTCCCAGCTTGAGCATGCTCTGCACATTTTTGCCAAAAAAAGGTGCTTCAATAGCGAATACATCTGGTTTGTGCCGTACGATCAGCCCGCTCACAGTATTATAAATCAGTTGCAGCTTTTTATAGGGATCATCCACTTTGCCCGGCCGCAGCGTGTTCATATCGAGCAGTTGAACGGTGCCGCCGGTTATTTTGATGATGCCGTACCCCATCAAAACTGTTCCCGGGTCGATGCCTAATATAATGGTGGATTGTTGCTGCAAGGGCGGCCTGTTGATTGTATAAATAATAATTAAAGTATCATTGCATTATTACCGTGCGTAAACTTCAGGATGCATAAGCATCAATTTATCTACGCAAAGCGTTAATAGCCTGGTCGGGTAATAATGTGGATGAACAACACAGGTTCAATACGGTTGTATCATCTTTGAGGGCAGGTAACAATGCCCGGTCAAAAATAATCAAATCCAATTTGAGTAAGCAAATCAAAATACTGATCAACTGGTTTTTAGGGCCTCTCATATTTGTGGCGCTGTCGTGGAGTTTGTTTGTGCAGATCGATAACCAGCCCGATCTTGCTATCCGCTGGCAACAGATCAAAAACAGCTGGCAGCAGCCCGGCTTTTGGGTGGTAGTGATCCTGATGTTGCTGAACTGGGGAATAGAAGCCAGGAAATGGCAGGTACTGGTGCAGCATGTGCAACAGTTTTCTTTCTGGAAAGCTTTCAAATCTGTATTGTCGGGATGCAGCATCACTATGCTTACCCCCAACCGGGTAGGTGAGTATGGCGGAAGAATATTATATGTGGAAGAAGGTAACCGCATCAGGGCCATTTCGCTTACCATCGTGGGCAGCATCAGCCAGTTACTGGTAACCTTGCTGATGGGTTGTGCCGGTTTGTTTTTTTTAAGATACTTTTCACAGGGCGGCAATGGCAAGCTGCCTGTTTTACCTGAGCTTTGGCGGGATGTGCTGATCGGGTTTTCTGTAACAATCACGGTATTACTAACGTTATTTTATTTGCGTATAGGCTGGCTGGTGAGAATGATGGAAAAATTACCGGCTTTACAGAAAGTGGTTACCCATATCAGGGTGCTGGATGAGTTTGACAACGTGCAACTCATCCGTGTGTTGTCGTTGTCATTTGGCAGGTATCTTGTATTTGTATTGCAATACATACTGCTGCTGCGGGTGATGGATGTAAACCCGGGGTTCGTGGTAACTTTCTGGATCATTTCAGTTTTTTACCTGGTGCTGGCGGTGGCGCCAACGATTGGCTTTGTTGAACTACCTGTCAGGGTAAGTGCCTGTTGGACCCTCCTGAAATTTTACACCAGCAACGAGTTGGGCGTGGGTACAGCTGCACTTGGTATCTGGCTCATCAACCTGGTGGTACCGGCCATCATCGGAAGTTTATTGATATTAAGTATTAAAATTGTGAAGGATAAAAATGAATAAAATAGTTAAATCGGTTGTCTTATTGTTTATTCTTGTTTCATTTACACCCAATGAAACAGGCGACGATTTTTGCGGCATAAAAAACACATCTTTCCAGGCGGGTGAATCAGTCACCATGCGGGTTTTCTACAATGCTGCCGGTATATACATTGGTGCCGGCGATGCCACTTTTACCACCACCCTCGAACGGTTCAATGGCAAAACGGCCTATCATTGTGTGGGCGATGGAAAAACATTTTCATTCTTTGATAATTTTTTTAAAGTGCGTGACCGGTACGAAAGTTACATTGATACCGCCACCATGTTACCCATGAAATTTATCCGCAATGTGGATGAGGGAGGTTATAAAATTTATAACAATGTAACCTTTAACCATACGGCAAACACGGCGGTGAGCACCAACGGCATTTTTAAAACCACCAGCTGCATACAAGATGTGGTGAGCGCTATTTACTATGCACGTAATATTAATTTCGATAAATACAAAGTGGGAGACAAGATCCCGTTTGATATGTTCCTGGATGATGAGGTGTACCACCTTTATATCCGCTACCTGGGTAAAGAAAAGATCAAAACAAGGTATGGTAAATTCAACGCCATCAAATTTAAACCGCTGCTAATCAAAGGCACCATCTTCCAGGGAGGCGAAAAAATGAATGCCTGGGTAAGCGATGATCCCAATCACCTTTTATTACGTGTGGAAAGTCCCATCACCGTGGGTACCATCAAAATTGATATGTTCGGGTATAAAAATCTCCGCTATCCCCTTACTTCTTTTATCGGGCTGCGGTAGGCTAAATTTCAGCCAGTTTAAATACATCCTTCTGGCGAATACCTTTTTCCGTTTGCTGCAGGGTGCAGCATTCATGAACCGGGTCGTGTTCAAAAAACAGGATGTATTCTTTCTGCAGTGCTTCTGCCAAAAATGATTTTTTTTCATGCAGGGTTGTCAACGGGAACATATCATATCCCATCACGTAAGGCAATGGAAGATGCGCCATGGATGGCAACAGGTCGGCCATAAACACGATCGTGTGTTCCTTGTATTTGATCATAGGTAACATCATGGCATCCGTATGCCCGTTGGCAGTAAGCACCGATAAGGAATCGCAAATGCCGGATGCATGGTGGGCGAGTGTTCCGGGAGCAGCAGAATGGCCATGTACATTGATGAATTGTAATTGCCCGCTCTCTTTGATCGGCAAAATATTTTCTTTTAAAAAACTTGCTTTTTCCCGGTCGTTGGGATGCGTGGCCCAGTTCCAATGATTTTCATTGCTCCAGTAACGGGCATTCTTAAAGGCAGGCACCAGTTGATCGCCCTCTCTAACAATACTGCCACCACAATGATCAAAATGAAGATGGGTTAAAAAAACATCTGTAACATCGACTTTTGAAAACCCATGCCTGGCAAGCGATTTATCGAGCGTGTCGTCGCCGTGCAGGTAATAATGTCCGAAAAATTTTGCATCCTGTTTATCGCCCATCCCGTTATCCACCAGTATCAGCCTGCCGCCATCTTCTATCAACATACAGCGGAGCGCCCAGCTGCACATATTGTTTTCATCGGCCGGATTAAGTTTGTTCCAGATGCTTTTAGGTACCACGCCAAACATGGCGCCGCCATCGAGTTTAAAATGGCCGGTATTAATGGAATATATATTCATTTCAGGATCGTATTGATTGTTGTTTCTTCAATGCAAAATACAAAAACAGCAGCCCCATTGCAAAAAATACAACCAGCGATAACACTGAATATTTCATACTCATGATCTCGCCGATATAGCCAAAACTGAACATGCCGATAACGATGGCTACTTTTTCAGTGAGGTCGTAGTAAGTGAAATAAGAGGCGGTATCTTTTGTTTCCGGCATCAGCTTTGAAAAAGTAG
This sequence comes from uncultured Ferruginibacter sp., assembly GCA_964452405.1. Classification (GTDB taxonomy): domain Bacteria; phylum Bacteroidota; class Bacteroidia; order Chitinophagales; family Chitinophagaceae; genus Ferruginibacter. The sequence goes on along the minus strand of CAYVLT010000050.1, from coordinate 11,588 downwards.
ACCGGCTCAGCGATTGTATGCCACCCATTACCAGGCCCACCGCCACAGCCAATGCGTAAAAACTATATTCGATCGGTGTTTGCTTAGGGGTAAGTTCAAGCTGCAGCTTGTTTAATTCCGCCTGCAGCGTGGTGGCATCTGCATTCGTAACCTGCAACGCCTGGATATTGTTCTCAACCTCTTTTATCTTTGCATGCAATGGCTGCAGCGGCTCGGCCACCGTAGCCGTTTTAAAAGCGGCAATACAGATCAGTATCCAGAAAACCACCACCCCCATCAACACTTTTATATTCCCGAATTTTGATGAAAGCCTGCTCATCAGGATAGCACCGGGTATCGCCACCAGTTGTATCAACACCACGGTAATGATCAGTTTGGTATCGGGTAATTGCAGCAGGCGGCTGCCAAACAAAGTAGCTGCGAGCATCACAGTTTGTACACCCATACTGTAACAAAAAAATCCGCGTAAAAACCGCTTGAGAACGGGCATGTTCTTAATCTCCCCGAATACTTTCTTCACCTCTAAAAATCCAATTTTAAAAATATTTCTGCGGTTGGTGGTCACCGGTGTTTTAGAAGCAGGTAAACGTGCAAAAGTGATCTGTGCAAAACCGGCCCACCAGATACCTACCAGCAAAAAGGTAATGCGGGTGGCGGTACCGGAATCAGGCAACAAAATCACCAGGGCAAATCCTATCAGTTGCATGATCACACTCCCGATGTAGCCAAAAGAAAAACCGCGGGCACTCACCCGGTCCTGGTCTTCAGGCGCAGCAATCTCGGGCAGGTATGCATTGTAAAAAACAAGGCTGCCCACAAAACCCATGGCCGCCATCACAAAAGCTAAAATACCCAGCCAAAGCACACCTACATCTTTAAACCAGAATAATAAGAGGCACCCTGTGGCGCCGAGGTAACAGAAAAAACGCATGAAATTTTTCTTATTACCCCTGGTGTCGGCGATAGAAGTCAGGATGGGATAAGAAACTGCGATCAACAGGTAAGCCACCGCCAGGCAATAATCATACAGGGAAGCGTTCACAAATTTCCTTCCCAGGAACGTGACCGTTTCACCATGCTTTTCATCGCGGGCGATGGTGGTGAAATAGATCGGGAAAAAAGTGGTGGTGATAACCAGGTTGTATACAGAATTGGCCCAGTCGTACATGGCCCAACCGTTAATTACTTTTTTGCTGGCGGTTTGCATCCTGAAGATTTAGGCAAACAAAATAGCATTATTTTTTAAACAGCAGGGGTTTTGCCTTTATCAGGCGATAATATTTTTGCTGATGAGCGCCAGTATCACGATACCCACAATGATCCTGTAAATACCCCAAACAAAAAAACCATGCTTTTTTAAAAAGCCGATAAAGAATTTGATGGCGATGAGCGCCACGATAAATGAAACCACGCTGCCCATCAGCAAGGTGGTAAGGTTACTGCTGTCGAGCACCTCGGGATGATCGGTATAAGTATCATAAAAACTTTTCACAGAAGCCCCGAACATGGTAGGTACCGCCAGGAAAAAGGAAAATTCAGCCGCTTCGCTGCGGGTAAGTTTTTGCGCCATCCCGGTAATGATGGTGGCTGCACTCCGGCTCAACCCCGGGAAAACCACGGCCATCACCTGCCCACAACCGATTACAAAAGCACGGCGGTAATTAATGGTTTCTTCTGAATCAAACATCGGGTGATTGAATACCCGGTCAATAAACAACAACACGATACCACCAGCCAGCATCACATAGGCAATGAACTGCAGGTTATCAAGCGCCGCATCAATGCTCTTCTTAAACAACAATGCCACCACCACGGAAGGAATTACTGCCAGCACCAGTTTAAAATAGAAATCAGGCTTTTTAAAATTGAAGAATTTTTTGCGGTATAATACAACCACGGCTAAAATAGCTGCCAGTTGAATCACCACTTCAAACATATCAGTAAAGGGAGTTGCTTCTTTGATGCCTACCAGCGGACCAACAAATTTCATGTGGGCGGTGGAGGAGATAGGTAAAAACTCGGTGAGCCCTTCCACCACGGCAATTACAAATGCCTGAAAAAAATCCATGCGTACAGTTGTATAATTGAACAATAAAAAAGCACTGCAATATACAGTGCTTTCTAAAAGTTATCTTCAGGAGATTACAAACTAATTGTTAAGCACTCTGTTGCACTTCTTTAGGCTTTTTCATGATCGCAAAAATCTCGATCAGGAAGCCGGCAATAATTAGAATGGGCGCAATGGTGATGCGGGTGGTGCTGTAAATTTCATCGTCGTTGAACTTGGTGGGATCAGCGCTCTTGCCACCAGCCATCATAAAAAATCCAATGGTCATTACCACGATCCCTACCAGCATCCAGGTATAATTATCTTTTGAAAAAAGCGGGTTGCTGGAACTTGTTTGTTTTTTTGTGTTTGCCATCGCTTCAAAAATTTAAACGCAAATAAAAGTAATAATCTTTAAAAAGGAATCAGTACAGGTCGTCTAATTTCATTTTCAGGTATTTCAAAACCGACCGGTGGGTACTGATCAATGATATTGTGATACCCAGCACCAGGATGCCGGCAACGATCAGTGTCATATTGTTTCGGTCTCTTAATTGTGTAAGCCAGGGTATTGAATTTTCAATCAGTAATATAAATCCAAAAACCGCCGCCACTGCAATACAGGCGGAAATAAACCCGTTAACAATGGCTCTTACGTTCAATGGTTTGATGATAAAACCACGGGTGGCGCCAACCATCTGCATCGTTTTGATCAAAAAGCGGTTGCTGTACATGGCCAACCGGATCGTATTATCTATAGATATGATCACGATGATAGACAGAATAATGGCAAAGATCAAAATACCGCCGGCTATGTACTTGGTATAGGAACTTACATAATTAACGGTTTCTTTGGGATATTGAAACTCTGCGATCACCCCTGTAAATTTATTTTCCAGGTCGGCACTCAGGATATCCAGGCTGTCCTTGTTCATGTAATCACTCTTCACGTAAAAGTCAACACTTTCCGGCAATGGATTATTGGCAATGAATATTTTCCAGGTGCTGTCGTTTTCGGCATTCCATTTCTCAGCAGCTTTCTCCTTGGTGATATACTCCGCAGATTTTACGTAGGGCAGTGCTTCAACATATTTCTGCAGAGTATCCACCTGGCTTTTTTTGGCAGCCGGCGCAATCCATGCATGCACCTGGATATTTTCCCTGAACAACTCACCCGATTTTTTCAGGTTAAGGAAAAACCATCCCACCACTCCAAAAAGAAATAATACCAGGGCCACACCAACAATGGCCAATACATAACTGGGTTTGCTTCGTTTGGCAGAAACTGTTTTTCCGTATAATGACATAGAGGGTTGTTTATTGTATTTGTATGTTGAGGCCAGGTTTTTCCCGGCCATCTGCCTGAACTGTTTTTTTGCTGCTGCTTCTTTTGCGACTGGCGATGGCGCCGCCGGTCGCCGCAAAAGTAAAGGATTTTACCTGCTTTGATGTACTTTTGGCGACATCAAAAACAGGTCAAATATATTTTTTTGATGTGTATTAACTGATGTAAGAATGTTAAAATAAAACAGCAATGGAGTACCGTTTCAACGAAATAGAACAAAAGTGGCAGCAATACTGGAAAACCAACAACAGTTATGCAGTATCAAATAACAGCACCAAACCGAAGTATTATGTATTGGATATGTTCCCGTACCCGAGTGGTGCCGGGTTGCACGTAGGACACCCCCTCGGCTATATCGCTTCCGACATTTACAGCCGGTATAAAAGATTAAAAGGATTCAATGTACTGCACCCGATGGGCTTCGACAGCTTTGGATTACCGGCAGAACAATATGCCATAGAAACAGGTCAACACCCGGCTGAAACCACCAAAATAAACATCGCCACTTTCAAATCACAATTAGACAAGATTGGCTTTTGTTACGACTGGAACAGGGAAGTGCGAACCAGCGACCCCGGCTACTACCGATGGACCCAATGGATCTTTTTACAATTATTCCACAGCTACTTCGATACATCCGCCAAAAAAGCGGCACCGATAAAGCAATTGGTAACAATGTTTGAAACCACCGGCTCCGGTGATTACAACCAGCATGGTCCGGCTTTTACCGCTGCAGAATGGAATGCCTTCGATAAAAAAAAGCAGGAAGAAATTTTAATGGAGTACCGGCTTACATTCAGCAAATATGGCGAAGTAAACTGGTGCGAAGGCCTGGGCACCGTGCTGGCGAATGACGAGGTGGTAAACGGCGTAAGCGAAAGGGGCGGCTTCCCGGTGGTGAAAAAGAAAATGCGGCAATGGTATTTGCGCATTACCGATTATGCTGACCGATTGCTGGAGGGTTTAGAAACCATCGACTTCAGCGACAGCATGAAAGAAATGCAACGCAACTGGATCGGCAGGTCGGAGGGCGCAGAAATGGATTTCGCCATCAAAGGCACCGACAAGAAATTAAGGGTGTACACCACCCGCCCCGATACCATCTTCGGCGTTGATTTTATGGTGCTGGCTCCCGAACTGGAATTGGTGCAGGAAATAAAAACAAATGAACAGGCCTCTGCGGTGGATGATTATATCAGCTACGTAAAAAGCCGCAGCGATATTGATCGCATGGCAGAGAAAAAAATAACCGGCTGTTTTACCGGAGCCTATGCCATCAACCCGTTTGATGGTAAGGAAATTCCGGTATGGATCAGTGAATATGTGCTGGCGGGTTATGGCACCGGCGCCATCATGGCGGTACCATGCGGAGATGAAAGAGACTTTAAGTTTGCCCGCCATTTCAATATCCCGGTTACCAATATCATCGGCAGCTTTTTTAATGGAGAAGAAGCAAATCCTACCAAGGAAGCGGTATTGGAAAACAGCGGCTTTTTAACAGGCATGATCATGAAAGATGCCATCGGTGCAGCCGTAAAAGCCATCGAGGAAAAAGGCATCGGCGTAAAAAAAATAAATTATAAAATGCGGGATGCAGGTTTCAGCCGCCAACGTTATTGGGGCGAACCCTTCCCTATCACCTGGCAGGATGCTGTACCCGCTGCGCTGAATGAAAATGAGCTTCCACTCGAATTACCGCATGTAGATAAATATGGCCCCGGACCGGAAGGCGAAGGCCCACTGGCAAATATTACCGGCTGGATCAACACTCCATCCGGTAAAAGGGAATCCTCCACCATGCCTGGTTATGCAGGTTCATCCTGGTATTTTTTGAGATACATGGATCCTGGTAACAATGAATCTTTTTGTGACCGATCCGCCAGCGATTATTGGAACCAGGTTGACTTGTATATCGGCGGAACCGAACATGCTGTTGGCCATTTGTTGTACAGCCGCATGTGGACGAAAGTTTTATTTGATCTCGGCCATATCGGCTTTGATGAACCCTTCAAAAAATTGCTGAACCAGGGAATGATACAAGGCAGCTCGAGGTTTGTACATCGCCTGCAGCTCCCGGGTAACCAGCGACAGGTTTTTGTGTCAGACAATTTGGTAAAGGCTGCAAAAAATGATCCTGCAACCATCAGCGGTTCATTACAAGCCCTGTTGGGAGATGAATTTGAAAGCATGAGTCAACCCGAATGGGCAGATTTACATGTGGATGTAAATATGGTCGACGGCGTTGAACTCGATACAGAAGCTTTTAAAAAATGGAAGAACGGGGAATTTGCCAACGCCGTATTTATGTTGGAAGATGGTAAGTATATCTGTGGGGTGGAGACAGAGAAAATGTCGAAATCAAAGTACAACACTGTAAATCCAAACGACCTTTGTGATAAATACGGCGCTGATACTTTCCGGATGTATGAAATGTTTCTGGGCCCGGTGGAACAAAGTAAACCATGGGATACCAAAGGCATTGAAGGCGTTCATCGCTTTTTAAGAAAACTATGGCGCGCCTTTTATGATGACCTTAAAGGACAGGTGTGGACGAACGAAAAAGCCAATGAGGCAGAACTGAAAGTATTACATCGCACCATTAAAAAAATTGAAGAGGATACAGAGCGGTTCAGTTTTAACACTGCCGTGAGTACTTTCATGATCTGCGTAAACGACCTGGCCGATCTAAAATGTAATAAAAAAGAGATCCTTGAGCAGTTGCTGGTGCTCATCGCACCTTATGCACCGCATATTGCAGAAGAACTGTGGAGCCTGCTGGGTAATGACGGATCTGTACTGGATGCTCACTATCCTGCGTTCGATCCTGCCCTGTTGGTTGAAAGCAGCAAAGACTATCCTGTTTCTGTAAACGGAAAAGTAAGAACCAATATGGCGCTTGCTTTGAACCTTGAACAGGCGGAAGTGGAAGCTGCGGTAATGCAAAATGAAACAGTACAAAAATGGCTGGAAGGAAAAACGCCGAAAAAAATCATCTATGTAAAAAATAAAATGGTGAACATCGTGGTGTGATGCCCTTCCCTTTCATGCGGGGCCGGCTTTTAAATGGCCGGCCTTGTTGTTATTAAAATGCCTGCTATGACGCTCCTGGAAAAAACACTGCTCGAACATCAATCCACCTTTCACCAGGTGATTAATTTCAATGCCGCCATTGATCGCCTGTTGTTGATGGATTTTTCCGCCACCAATACAGCACTCACCGATGAGCTGGTTAAGGATACCAACCGCTTTGCTGCTTATATCCATACAACATTGCAAAGCGGACGATATACATTCGGCATCGGTGGGTATAACGAAAACCGTGTGTTGTACAGGCGCAGTCCGCTGTTCCAGAGCAAGCAGCAACGGAGCATCCACCTCGGCATTGATATCTGGGCGCCTGCAGGCACCGGGGTATATGTACCGCTCGGCGGCATTGTGCACAGTTTTGCTTTCAACAATAATTTTGGTGATTATGGAGCCACCATCATTTTACAGCACCAGTTAAATGGGCTGGTTTTTTACACACTGTACGGGCACCTGTCACTGGCTGACCTGTCCACTTTACAAAAAGGAACATACATGAGCCGTGGAATATTATTGGCACACGTGGGTGAGCCCTCCGACAACGGCGACTGGCCGCCGCATCTTCATTTCCAGGTGATCCGTGACCTGCAGCTCCATGAGGGTGATTACCCGGGCGTGTGCACGCTGGCGGAGCGGGAGCAGTATTTACACAACTGTCCCAACCCTGATCTTATTTTGCAAATGATGAACGAGGCTGCGCCTGTTTAAAGTTGAGAAGTGCAGGTAACAAAACCGGCTAACAGCAGGATACCACCTGCCATTAACATACCCTGGGCAGGCCGCTTGTCTTTCATGAGTAGCAGGAACAATCCAATCACCAACTCCAGTAACCCGCCAAAAAATCCTACAACGCCAAAGGCAACCATAAAATCTTTTATGTTCCGGCTGCCAAATCCTGCCCCTGCAATAATTCCCACGATAACCACCATTGCCAGGCTTGCCAGTACAATTCTTGCTTGGTATTTCATGCGTTGTATCTTAAATGGTAGCAGTGCAGGTTTTTCCAGGCCTGCGTTTTTACTGATTGGCTTTTTTTAGTGCTGAACCACAATTTTGTAAGTGTTCGTGTTACGCTCATTGCTCACCTGTAACAGGTAGGTACCGGTTGGATAAGCTGCAGTACTCACCTGTATGGCGTTTGCAATCATCGTTTCCTGGTGCAGCAGCCTGCCGGTGGCATCATACAAAGCAATCACTGTTTTTCCGGCTGCATTATAACCTGTGCTGATGGCCACATAATTGTTTGCCGGGTTAGGATAAATAACATACCCGGTACCGGTAGTGTTGTTTTTTAGCAACAACACGCGGCTGTAAGTGAAACTGCCGTCTTTATCTGTTTGCCTGATGCGGTAGTAAACATTTCCTGCAGGTATGCCTGAATGTATAAACTGCCAGTTCGATTTTCCGGCATTGCTGATCTGTAGAGTGCCGGCGGAACTCCAGTTTCTTCCATCCGTGCTGTATTCCACTTCAAAGTTATCCCCGTTAATAATGGGTGTTGCCACCTGCCAGTTCACAAGGGCTGCGTTGTTGCCCTGTAAAGTTGCACTGGCATTGATGAATTTAACAGGTAGTGCGCCAAAACTAAATGGCGTTGGGATATTTTCACCAATATCCCCGGCATTGCCGTTTTTATTTGGATCCATCACCGTGGAATCTCCATTATTGGAAGAGTCAGTAACATTGATAACGGTAGCCAGGCTGCTTGCCGCCACGTCGGCATTTGCGATCACCGAGTTAAAATATGTGGTGTTTGCGTTCAGGTTGGTGACCCGGCAACGAATCTGCAGCTTTACAAAATAATCGCGGTTGCTGAGCACCCTGTTGTGTAGTACCTGTCCGGGGTTTAAGATACCCGTTACCGTTGTGCCATTATACAAGGGGTTAAGGGTAAGGTTGGCGGCATTCGATCCCGGCACAAAGGATACGCTTACATTCGATACACTCGCTGCGTTGCCAAAGGTGGCACCCAGGTCATCAGTAATGTTGATATTGTTCAGAATCACATTGCCCATATTCTCAACATAGGCCTCATACACCAGGTCGGCAGTATTGGCGTCAATCTTTGTAGCGCTGAGCAATCTTTTGGTGCAACCTACCTGCGGTGTAAAACTGGTGTTGTCGATCGGTGATTGCCCGTTTTGAAAGGATTTCTCTGTTCCAAGTGTGCTGCTGGCGATATTGTAATCGTAGTAATAACAATTCAGCCCAAAATCCATCCCGGTTATTTCGAGCAACCCGTTCAGGTAAGCGATGCCGTAACAATCTTTGGGCATGGTGCGCAGGTAAGTGGCGGTGGCGGTGCCGCCCACTGTATTGTAATTGGTAATCTCGTACAAACGGCAGGTGCCATTACCCAACACGGCAAACATGCGCCCGTTGGGTAATATGGTAAGGTCGCCGCTGGAAATGGTAGTGGGGAAGTTGCCGGCAGGAAATTGTAAAATTTTACTGCTTAACACATTGCCCGTATTCACATCAAACTTATCCATGTTACATTGACCGGTGGCCGCATTATAACTTGAAAAAGACCACAAGTCACCATTATTATCGAATTCAAAATTGTTCGACACGTAACTGTAGGAATAAGTCGGCGAAACAGGGATCACCGGCGGGCAGGCGATGGCGCCGGGCAGCCCTACATCGAGCAACCAGATATCTGACCGGATACCACTACGGATATCAGCTACATAAATTTTATTGTTGCTGGGATTGTAAGCGATGAACACATTGTAGTAATCGGGTAATTGAGCAGCAAGACTGCAATTGGTAAGGGCTGAAGGTGTTGCCGTGAGCGGATTTTTGATCAACGAAAACGATGCATCCACGCCACTGCAGGTATTACTCCCGAAATTTACCAGCACTGAATTCTGGGCAAATGAAGGTTGAGCCAATAACAGCACAACAAGAAAACGGCAAATTTTTAAAGTAAATTTTGCTGCCATAAAAAATTATTTAATGGTAGAAATGTGTTTTAAGGGGGCGCCGGATTCCAAAGGAAAGCTGGATAGCACTGAGCATACCTGCAATTGATCAGCGAGGTGGTACAGTACTGTAAATGTAGTTTTTTTATTTTATATTAACAGGAGCTGCAATTTTTTTAGGTGGTTAATTTATTTTAAGGTCGGCCGGCTGCTCGAATAATTGCTTTTTCTCCTCCCTTAATTTGATACCAAAATTGTAACGGAAGGTAAGGCCGATCCTCCGGGTATCTCCCATCCGGGTACCCATAGCATCCACGCCTCCCTGTTGCAACCTGAAACTGGTTTTATTGGTTTGCAGGATGTCATTGAATGAAATGATAACATTGGCCGTTTTATTCAACACATACTTGTTGATGCTGAAGTTGAGCGCCCCAAAATTATCCAGCTCGTAAAAGTTCTGAAACCCTTTGGTGCGCATGAATCCATAAGCACTGATATTTAAGCCTGGTGTAAGTTTTAATTGCTGGTACATAAAAAACACCCAACTGCTGCGGCTATAGTGGAGCGGCTTGTTTTGGTAAAAACCATCATACTGGTTAAAGTTTTGCTGGGCGCCTGCGTAAAAAAAATACTTTCCCCTGCCGGGAGGAATGCCGCCCACCACACGTAAGTACACTTCTTTACTATTACCCAGGTTATCGTAGGTACGGTAGGCAATGCCGGTTTGATCATCCTGGTAGGTAACATTACTGAAGATATTTTTGGTTTGGTTGATGCCGGCAGAAAACACAGTAAATTCATCCGCAGTAATATTGAATTCGTAGTTGGTGGTAAACTGTGGCTGCACCCGTGGGTTACCTACATCGTACAAATATTGGTCAACATACTTTGGATAAGGATTGAGTACCTCGTAGTAAGGCCTGCTGATACTTCTTCTCAACACAATATTTCCATTCAACTCAAACCCAAACAATTTCATAAGGCGGTGACGCAGGTACAGGTAGGGAAAAAAATCGGTTCGTTTGATTGTAAAGGATGTGTCGGCAGGCACCAACTGGCGACCGTTGATGTCCGTGATCTCCATCCGCAGTCCCGGTTTAACCACAAAACCGAAATATTTCTTTGAAAGCTGCAGGTAAGCAGAGCTGATGACTTCAGAATATTTAAAAGTGTTTGTTTGAAAACTGTCCGTTTTCAACCGTTCAGTTCCCTGCTGCAAAAAATAATCAGCCGCGTTGTTGCTGCCCGAGCCAGTCGTTTTAAAGCCGGTTTCAAGGGTAATACCCTTTTTCATTTTTAGCACAAGATCCGTTTGTGCAGCAAAAATATTTTTGTGGTTTTGGTTGGTACCATTTCCAAAAAGCGTTAGAACTGCGGGTAAATAATAGTAGTTGTTATAATGTTGTTCGTTGCTATACCTGTATTTGTTTATATCCACCTGCATTGTCCATTCACTGCCGGCAGAATCTATTTTATATTTCGAGGATATATTATTGCCGAAATAGGCAGAAGTGTTTTGGTTATTCACAGATGAAGCGTTGGCACTGATCAATACACTTCCTTCGTTAAGGATATCACTGTTGTTGCGGGCAGCGCTGCTGTTATTATTGGCGCTGATGCGCAGGTCGTAGGCCACACTGAATTTCTTTGACAAGGAAATATCTGTTCCGATGCTGAAGTAATGATTGATGGAAGGATAGGTGGTTGAGGCTTGCTGCGACAACAAAGCATTACCAACAGGTAACTGGCGGGTTGACTGTATATCTTCAAAATAATTTTTCTCTGTATACTCGTAGGAAAAATAACTTGTTGCTTTTCCCGAACCCTTGTTGAGATTGAAGCCGGCAAACTTAGTACCATAGATACCCTGGAAATAACCAGCATTCATACTTCCGCTGGCACCAAGCTTCACGCCTTTTTTCAATACAATATTTACAATACCTCCGCTGCTGGCTGCATCAAATTTGGCAGATGGATTTCTCAATATTTCTATTTTGCTAACACTGCCTGCAGGCAGACTTTTTAACAGCGATGCCAGGTCTGCAGCACTCAGCTTTACATCTCTTCCATTTACCTGGATCGAGGCCGGCGTCATGCTGTTTAAGTACACATTACCATCCTGGTCAACAATGGCGCCGGGCGTTTTTTCCAGCACTTCATAGGCATTGGTGCTGCTGTTGGCAAGCAC
>CAYVLT010000049.1:0-21789 GCA_964452405.1 uncultured Ferruginibacter sp. | reverse complement strand
GCTTCCGGAAATAGTTGCACCGGAACCGGCGATTGATACACTTGTTTTATCCCATCCTGTGGGTGAACCTACAGTTACGGGGTTGTCAACACCAATGTAGAATACATTCATTTTGTCTGCTGATGCAGCAACACCACCTGGAGTACCCACTGTATAGTCGATATCCTTTACCAGTTGATCAGGTTTACCATCTGGTTTAAGGTAGTTAATTACCACATGCACTTTACGGCTACCGGCACCTGATACCTGGAATTTCTTTTCAGCAACACCATTATCATTCAGTGGTATGGACGCTCCATCAATGGTAACAGTTGGCTTTGCCTGTGAGTTAAAAGCACCTACACCTGCAGTAACCACCAATTCCTGGCCTGGCATAAGGTAGGTTGAATTTGCTGCAGCGATTGCCTGGAACTTATCATATACCACTTCCACAGCGCCCACTTTATTGTGGCAGTAGGTCACAATTTGATTCTCTGCATTTTTAATGTCATTCTCAAATTTGCTCAAAATAGTTACAGCTGCGATGGTAGGAGTCATGTGGAAATAATTATATTCCCATGAATTTTCACTACCGGTTGTAGAAGGAGGTGTAGTTAAGTCGATTGGCAACTTTGCACCAAATTCCTTGTTGATCTCTGGATCGATTGCCAGTAATTTGGCTTTCAGATCGGTAAGGTCCTTCAGCAATTCGGGACCACGACCATTTACAATGAACATATGAGTAGCCGCTTCAAGGTCGTCTTCTTTAAAAGTATTGATTTGCTTTTCAGGAGCGTAACCTGAGGCTCTTTTCAAACTGTCTTTAAACCCTTCCAGTTTCTGGTATAACTGATCTGATAATTTTTTTGCCTGCTCAGCTTTTGCATTCCAGATAGCCGCATTCTCAGCTGTTTCAGGTTTTTTCATTTTATCCTGAAGCGACTTGAAAAGGGTTGAATTGGAATTGTCAATAGCCGTATTCGATTTTCCAAGGCTTGAATCCACCACCTTGAATGCGTTTAATATTTCAGCCGATACGTTCAGGGCTAGGATGGCCGTCAACACCAGGTACATGATGTTGATCATCTTTTGCCGGGGCTCTTTAGGTAAAGCCATAATAATTTATATTTTATGGATGTTTTTAATTGTTGTTTGGGAATTTGTAATCGGAAAGCCTGGTACAAGTTTACAATATCAATTGCTCAATTGCCAACTTTTACCTGTTAATAATTATCGAAATTATTTGCCTCCCTGCATTGCGCTCAGCATATTGCCATACACTGAATTCAATTTACCAAGATTGTTTGCCAAAGCACCAATTTGTTCTTTTGCCTTGTTGGCATCATCCACACTATTCATCATAGCCTGGCTGGCTTCAGCCATTTTACCATAGAAAGAGTTCAACGCTTTCAGGTGGTTGTTACTTTCTTTCAATTCCAGTTCATAAATAGTATTGAGTGAACCCAGGTTTTTGGTAAGCACCTGTACCTGTTCGTGGAATCCTCTTGCACTTTCAGAAGCATTGTTGAAAGATGCCATGGTAGTGGCGCTGTTATTAAAAGCAGTTGCCATTGAGCCGATCGCAGCAGTAGCTTCTTTGGTTTTGGCGCTGAAATCACCGGTAGATTTTACAACATCCCCTACTTCAGACATACCATTTACAGTAGTACCTAATTTTTGAAAACCTTCACCCAGTTTTTTAAGACTAACAGGGGTGATATCTGCTTCCTGGATCATTTTATCCAAAGATTTTAAAGCTGGATTTCCAGCGGGCACAGCAGCAGCCACAGGAGCATCTTCCTCGTGAGATTTTGGTTTAACCCACTCGATGATCGCATACACAGCAAAGATTGCAGTTTCTGTCCACATACCAATCGTAAGCATACTGTTTGCGTAAGATTGGTGAGTAATTTTTGCCCAGGCAGCAAAGATAATTACAGCAGCACCAGCACTTACCAATACATCAATGAGGGTTAAGAAGGTTCTTTTTCTAGCAGCCATGATTTTTTAATTTTTAAATGGTTTGATTTGGGGATTATTTTTTGATTTAAGTTAACACAACGCTTATTAACCTCTATGATTTAACAATGAATCATACAGATCACTTTCTCTTTACCAATTAGTCAAGTAAGGGATGGAAAAAACAAATGAAATTTGATATTATCTGCCGCCACGTTTAACAACAGGAGGTAAATCGATCACACAACGGAAACCGATGTATGATTTTGAAGTATCCTGGTATTCGTAATTACGGGTGCTGGTTTGCAGGAAGTAACCAACGTCTTTCCAGCTACCACCACGAATTACTTTCCTCTTCATGCGGGGAGGATCTGAATCCTTCGCATTCCAGCGGATATCTGGATTCATGTCGTGCTGAAAAGTGTAACCTCCTTCGTAATACAATGAGGAAGTCCATTCTGCCACGTTACCAGCCATGTTATACAAACCGAAATCGTTCGGCCAGTATGCATCAGCCCTTACAGTGTAGAAACCTCCATCTTCAGGATAATTACCGCGGCCTGGTTTAAAGTTAGCAAGCAAGCAACCTTTTTTATTTCTTAAGTATGGACCGCCCCATGGATATGGAGATTGGGACCGGCCACCACGTGCCGCATATTCCCATTGAGCTTCGGTTGGTAAACGGAAGTCAGTTTCAGTCGCTTTCTTTTTGGTTTCGAGGAAAGAATTGAGGTATTGGGTCCTCCATTCGCAGAATGCGGTAGCCTGTTTCCAGTTAACACCAACAACAGGATAGTTGCCAAATGCAGGGTGACCATAATATTTTTTTGACATCGGCTCGTTGTAAGCATAAGAGAAATCCCTCACCCAGCATAAAGTATCCGGGTAAATCATGATGTCTTTCTTTACAATGAATTTTGAACGCTGAACGGTGGCGTTTTCCCTCTTGGCAGCTTCTTTATAATCGAAGGTTTCAGAGTGATATACCAGTTTGCTTGGGTCAATCTCTTTTTTGTTGAAGATGCGGTTGTCCGGGGTGAAGATCATTGCATCGATTTTTTCGAGCGTTGCCTTGTCTCCCCATTTAATGGTGCTGGCTTTTTTCCAGTCGATATATTCATTGCCATCTTTACCCTGCTTGATGAAACCCATTTGCTTGGCAGCAATTGAATCCCTCACCCAGTTGGTAAATTGGCGGTATTCGTTGTTGGTGATTTCTGTGGCGTCCATCCAGAATCCACTGATGGAAACCTGCTTGTTGCGGGCTGTATAAGCATAGTTGATGTCTTCATCACTGGGCCCCATGTGAAAAGTACCGGATGGAAAATATACCATGCCGAGCGGCCTGGACATTCCAGCTTTCACTCCGGGAGCTACTCCGTGTAGCTGTCCATCGTTTGGCAAACTGCTTCCTTTGTTGTTCTTACCACAACCGGTAAGAGATGCAATAGCTAACGTAGCTACAAAAATGCTTAACGTGTTCTTCATTGTTTTTAACTTTGAGGGTATTGGCAAATGTAATGATTATTTTGATTTATGCACATAATGTGCATTTTTACGAATAATTTTTTCGTAAAAATAACAAAACATACATGTAAAAACGTTAGAGGTGCTACAATATTGTGTTAAGATGATCTATATTTTAACGGCCAATTGTGGATAAAAATTCTTCCATTGTTTTCACCGGCGCCTTACACATATAATTCTCACATATATATATGTTCGCTGTCTCACCCTGTTCCTTTCCCTTCAACATCGGGTAATCAGGATTGCCCGATTCAGCGCACATGATAATCCGCCCGGGCAAAAAAGGCACAGCCAGGATCTGCTTGCCGGTGAGGAACGCACCCGGCCCCACCACTACGATCTCAGGAAAACCCTTCTGCATCTGCACAAGCAGGCTGGCCCAATATCCAAACGACGAGGGGTACTTTGAAACCGCTGGCATCATCAACTCCAGCATGCTGTTGGCACGGCTCCGCCAGGCAGGCTCGTCAAAAATAATTGACAGCCGGGCAAGGTTACCAGCCATTACAGCATTGGCAGATGCGGTGGCACCATCATATATTTCCTTCTTTCTAACGATAATATCATCCTGGTTCTTGTGGGTGTAGAAAAAAAACAGGTCCTCCTCATCGCTAAAATGGTCGATGGTGTAACGGCAGAAGTCGCTGGCCAACTCCAGGTAGCGGGGCTCAAAACCGAGTTCATAAACAGCCAGGCAGGCATCAATGATGCAGGCATAATCATCAAGGAAACCCGGGTGCCTGGCTTCCCCGTTCTTCCAGGTATGGTGCAATGCCGCCGGCGACCCTGGTGCTCCCATTGACTGCGTAATAAACTCAAGCGCTTCAACGGCCAATGCCCTGTATTCGTTATGATCCAGTACTGTGGCGGCTTTAGCCAACGCCTTAATCATCATGGCATTCCAGGAAAGAATTACCTTGTCATCCAGTCCTGGCCGGACCCTTGTAGCCCTTTGTGCTTTCAACCGGTTCAAACAACGAGATATTATTTCTTCAAAAACCTTCTCTTCCATTTGCCTGCCAGCTAAAAACTCCGGTGCCGGAACGGGTATGCGGAGAATATTCTTTCCTTCCCAGTTTCCACCCGCAGACACATCAAAATACTCACAAAACAAGGCAGCATCGACGCCCAATAATTCAACAATCTCCTGGTGAGACCACACATAATACCTCCCCTCTTCCCCTTCGCTATCAGCGTCCAGCGCAGCATAAAAACCTCCTGCAGGGTGCCTTAACTCACCCGTTACAAAACTGGTTGTTTTATGAATGGCCCTGCGGTATTTTTCATCGCGTGTTACCTGAAAAGCATCGCACAGAACAATTATCAACAGCGCATTATCATACAACATTTTTTCGAAGTGAGGGGCCAGCCATTCATGGTCGGTACTGTATCTTGCGAGCCCCCCTCCCACGTGATCATAGATACCTCCCTGCAGCATTTTGTCAATTGATAATAGGGCATGCTCCAACGCCGGAATATCACCTGTGTAATGGTGGTAACGAAACAGAAACCCAATGCTGAAGGTTTGTGGAAATTTAGGCGCCCTGCCGAAACCTCCCCATTCCCGGTCGGCATTTTTCATCAGGGCAGCAAAAATATTCCCGCTGTTTTCAAACCCTTGTTCCTGCAAAGTTTTTGCCGCCTTACTGTTACCTGTAAACGAAAAATTTGCAGCGGTGGCAATATGCCCGGTGAGATTCTCGGCCTGCGCTTCTATTTCGGTGCGCCGCTCCTGCCATGCCGCGATGATCTGTTGCAAAACATCTGTCCAACTGGAACGGTTAAACGCCTTCACGGGCGGAAAATAAGTGCCCCCGTAAAACGGCTTCGCATCCGGCGTTAAAAATACATTGAGCGGCCAACCGCCGCTGCCACTGATGGCCTGTACCGCATCCATGTACACCTGGTCAATATCAGGCCGTTCTTCCCTATCCACCTTAATGTTGATGAAATGCTCATTCATGATTGCGGCGGTGGTATCATCTTCAAAACTTTCCCGCTCCATTACATGGCACCAATGGCAGGCAGAATACCCGATGCTCACAAGTATCATTTTATCGTCCTGCAATGCTTTTTCCAGCGCTGCCTTTCCCCAGGGATGCCAATCCACCGGATTATGGGCATGCTGTAAAAGGTAGGGACTGGTTTCGTTTATCAACCGGTTGGAATTATGATGTGACATAGATACAAATTTACAGGAAGCAAACAGGAACACGGCAGCCGCTTTGGGTAACACCACCAGGAATCACCGATGATTTGTGGAATAAAAATTCAACTAAAACTAAAAATGCTTATCTTAACAAGAGCATCCGGCAGGGGAAATGCTTTTTATACCTGTACTGCTGCAGGGTCTGGCAGCATATTTGCTTCAACAGTGCACAGGAATGCTGTAGTGAGAAATATTGAAGTGCCGCCTGTGCCGCCAGCCAATCTTAAAATCCATCCAATCCATTACACATTACGCTTTTTAAAAGTGTAAAATTTTTTTGCCCGGACAAATTGCATTAATTTCAACTTTGATATTTCACAAAAACCAACACATGACTAAATCTACTTTACTAAAGCCGCTGCTTTTCTTTTCCACGCTCCTTTCAATTGGATTGATCAGCAAAGCACAGGTATTTTCTGAAAGTTTTGATGATGCCAGCTTCCCACCTGCGGGCTGGACCAATGTGCATACCATCGGTGCAGATGCCACAGCTGTGTGGGAATATGCGCCACCCGGTACTTATGGAGGAGATGATTTTTTTGGTGATCCATATTCGGTTGATCCTCATTCAGGAACAGGCATGGCCCAATTCAGATCCTACGATTTTAATCCGGGTAATGGCGCTCACCTCATCTCTCCAGCCATCGATCTTTCAGCGGTAGGTCCGCAGTTGGTAAAGTTCTGGATGTACCGCGATGATGGTTACACCAACGATGATAGTGTTTCCATTTACATCAATACAAGCGCCAGCATCACCGGGGCATCATTTTTAGGAAAAGTATATCGTTACCTGCTTTCCGATCCCGTAGAAAGCGGACCCATGGGTTGGTACCAGTATAGTTTTTCTATTCCAGTAAATTTCAACACGGCTAATAATTACCTTATCATTAGTGCTGTGGGTGAATTTGGAAACCATATGTTCATTGATGATGTTACCATCGAAGACAATCCCGTTTCATTTTGTTCGGGCAGTCCGTCCGCAGGTGTAATCAGTGGCCCGGCTACTGCATGCCCCGGAAATGCCTTCACCCTTACCAATACAGGCGCCACCGTAGCGCCAGGTGTAAATTATGCCTGGCAATCTTCTGCCAATGCAGGTGGACCGTGGACAAATATTCCTGGTCAGTTCGATCCTTTGCAGGCGGCCGGTATCACCATCAATACCTCCACTTATTTCCGCTTTGTTGACACCTGTACCAGCGGCAACCTGGGTGATATTTCGAATGTGATACAGGTAACCATTAATGCGCCCAGTCAATGTTATTGCCAACCACCGGCTGTTACGCTTCATTCCTTCGTGGATGATTATATCACTAATGTATTGATCCAGGGTACCACGCTCAATTCGTCAAACGGAACAGATGTCAACACCGGTTATACCAATGTGCCACCAACTTCAGAAAGCAACACGGCTGATCTGCAACAGGTGAGCACTTACACCATTACCGCCACTGTAGCTAATGACCCAGGGCAGGTTTCAGGCTGGATCGATTTTAATGGCAATGGCAGTTTTGATGCAAACGAATATTTCGACTTCACGATTTCAGGCACCACTGCCACTGCGAATGTCATCATCCCTGCCAACTCAGTTACCGGCCCCACCGGTTTCAGGATGAGAGCAAGATTTTCCAGCTTCAGCAGTACAGATGCCTGCAACTCATTTGGCTCGGGCGAAACGGAAGATTACGTGGTAAACATTGTAGCTTCCACTGCACTCAACGCGTCACTGGTTGACATCATTGCTCCCAATGCGGGATGTAATGCCAGCAACGAAGTGATTGTAAAACTGATGAATTCCGGCTCGGTGGATATCGCCGCAGGTGCAGCCACAGTGGCTCTATATGTAACCGGTGCCAATCCGCAAGGGCCGCTTACCCAATCCAACGCCTCCTTGCTGGCACCTGGAGATACCGCAACAATAACCTTTACGTGCAGCTTCCCGCTGGAGGGAGATAACGTTGATTCAGCGTTTATTCAATCATTGGCAGGAGATGTAATTCCTGGCGACGACAGCATTGTAACCGGTCATATCACGCTGCCCCCGGCAGTAAATGCACCTTTTGCCGAAGATTTCGAAGGCGCAGTACCGGGTTGGACGGTGAGCCAGCTTTCAGGATCAGGCAGCTGGGTATTGGGCAGCACGGTTGAATACCCTGATTTTGCGCCACCCGTTTCACTTGATCCACGCAGCGGCGCCACGCTGGCACTCTTTGACAGCTACAACTTTTCAGCCGGCACCATCGCCAGGCTGAGCAGTAATTGTATCAATATTCCCGCTGATGCGAATGATAATTGTGGTTATGTAGCTGGGTTCTACTTTACGCAGGATGCACAATACGCTACGCTGCAGGACAGCATGGTGGTGAGCATCAGTGCCGATGGCGGTAACACATTCAGCAGGTTGGGCGTGGTAAAAAGGGTGGATACCTCCCTGGCACCTACGGCCGGCCAGGCATCAACTTCTACTCCACAATGGAAACTATATACATTTGATATCGGCAGTTATGCTGGACAAACTGTGCAGTTTACATTCGACGCTTATGGAAATTTCGGTAACCAGATGGGGCTTGACAGCTTCTTTGTAGGACCCAAAACAGTAGCCGGGAATGCTGCATTGGCCGGCGGCCAGGAAAGCGGTAGTAATTTAACGCCTTCCCTCACCCAATGTACCGATGCCGACGGTTGGACCTATTACTCGGATGCCAACAGCGCAAGGTATCTTTTCGGAATTCAATGGGATCCCAATGGAGCCAGCGCTAATACCACAGCAAAAGCCCAGGCCACCGCAAAAATTATGGTAGACCGTAAATGGTACGCAGCTGAAAATGCCACCCTGAAGATGGCCACTTATACCATGCAACGGTACTGGGATGTTGATCTTCATGGCGCTACATTAACCGGCCCTGTAAATGTGAGGTTCTTTTATTCTCAACGTGAGTTTGACTCCATCATCGTGGCAAAAGATAATTTCATCGCTGCTAACCCGGGTGCCATTGACGAAGGATTTAAATGGTTTAAAACCGCTTCCGGCGCCTTTGTACCTTCACCCACTTCGGTAAATGAAGATTCCGTAGTAAATGATGTTGAATTAACCGACATGAACACCACCGGTGCCACTATCAATGGCGTTTTATATGCACAGTTCAATGGTGTAACCAGCTTCAGTGGTGGTACTGCTGCCAGCGGTGCAGGACCAAGCACTCCGTTACCAGTAGGTTTACTCAGCTTTAATGCACAGCGCACCGGCAGGGTGAACAAAGTAACCTGGAGTACCAGCCAGGAGATCAATACCAGCTTGTTCGTGATCGAACACAGTGCTGATGGACGCAATTTTACCAGCATTGGCCAGGTGACTGCCGCCGGCAACAGCGCCAATACACTCGGTTACGAATTCACCGACAATATGCCGGTGAGAGGTATCAATTTCTACCGGTTACGCATTGTTGATAATGGCGGACATATCAAATACAGTGCTGTTAAAAGTGTAAGGAATGAAGGCACTGCAGATGTTTCGATCTATCCAAATCCTGTCAGGGATCAGTTATTGGTAAACATCACTTCCGACAAAGCTGACAGGGCCTTACTGAGCATCTGCGATATGAACGGAAAAGTAATGTTTACAAAAACACTGTCAGTTACTGACGGCATGAATTACATCAACGTAAATACTGCGCCGATCAGCGCCGGCACTTACGTGATCAAAATACAATTCAGCGAAGACCTGGTGATCAGGAAGTTCAACAGGCTATAAGCTTAACACTGTGATAAAAAGGACCTGCAAACATAATTGCAGGTCTTTTTTTTAGATATCATCTTGTCACTCAAAAAAATAAAAAACCTGCAGGGCCGCTGCAGGTTCTCTTGTTATGCTGATAAGCTTATTTCTTTTTCTGTGAGTTGAGATAAAGTTCCAATGCACTTACCATACTTGGCGCCATGGGTTGCGGAGCTTTGATATCAAGGGTAAGGCCAGCTTCTTCAACGGCCTTGAAGGTTTTGTCGCCAAAAGCACCGATCCGCGTGCCGTTTTGTTTGTAGTTGGGAAAATTTTCCTTCAGGCTTTTTACACCACCGGGAGTGAAAAAACAAATGACATCGAAGTTTTTAGCGATCACATCTTTGATGTCGTTGCTGATAATATCATACATTACCGGTGTGGCATATTCGCAATTGTGTGCTTTCAGCCAGTTGGTGATCTCGCTATCAAAGGCCTGTGAGCAGGGATATAAAAACTTTTCGTTGTCTTTGTGTTTGTTAATCACATCAAAGAAACTTTTATTGGTTCCGTCCGCACCATAAAAAACCTTTCTCTTACGGTAAAGGATAAACTTTTGCAGGTACAATGCCACAGCCTCAGTGATACAGAAATATTTGGTATCCTGCGACACATTTACTTTTACCTCATCACAAATCCTGAAAAAATGGTCGATGGCGTGACGACTGGTGAAAATGACCGCGGTGTAGTTAGCGATCTCAATTTTTTGCTTGCGGAATTCCTTGGCCGGCAACCCCTCCACAATGATGAAAGGATGAAAAGCCAATTCGATATTGTGCTTTTTTGCCAGGTCGAAGTAGGGTGATTTGTCACCTTCAGGCTTAGGTTGAGTGATAAGTACCTTTTTGATCATTTGTGGTTTAGACGCTTTTGTTTTTTCACCTTTATTTGTCATGCAAATGATATGTTTTACAACCGTTTTGCAAAATTAGAGATTTTTGCTTAATAAAACCATCAACAGTTTATATATGAGCAAAAGGGGGATAAGTTCTACACCAGTGATATACAGGAAAAAATGAAACCTGCTCACCTTGATGTCTTTCCTGAGAAGACCATAGGACCGGAGGAACCTTAACAGGAACATCAAACCTACAAACAAGAGTGAAATTAATACTGCGGGATAACGTAAGAAAGCAGCGGCAAAACCAATTACCATGATGAAAGGAATCAGCAGGATGCCCAGTATTTTATTGATCAGGAAGATAATGAACAGGTAAGTGCGGGTAGCTTCGCGGTATCCCGTTAGCCAGCCCGTGAATTTTAACACGAGGTATTTTAAAAAATAGATCACGGCCACACTTACAATGCAAATGCCCGCCACCAGCAGGGAATTATCGTTTCTTATCCAGTTGAAATGTGCCAGCAAAAAATAAATGTACAATCCCCCCGTGCAGGCAAAGAGTATATTAAAAAATAAGGACACCTGTTTAGCCTGCAAAAGTTGATCGGTGAGCTGACTTTGCCGTAGGGAGGTATTAAAGAAAACCCTGAACAGGTTATTGAAATAACGTTCAAAGAAAAAACGGAGACAGGCAAGAAACAATACCAATGCCAGCAGGAGGTAAAATAAAAAATCGCCCTGGGCAACCGGCTTCTGCCGCGCATCGGTGGCAACCGGTGTTCCCGATGCATTCAGGTACTGGTTATGCTCCAACACCCGTTGAATAATACTGTTATAACCGGAAGATAATTTTACGGGCTTCGCCGCGGTGGAATCAATCACCCGTTTTAAAGTATCGGTTGGTAACGCCGCACTATCTTTCAGAAGGATGCTTGAATCAGTTTTTACCTTTGCGGTGTCCTGTACCGGCACCTGTGAAAATGAATAGGCAGAGAGGAATAAAAACAATAAAGCAACAACTGTTTTCAAATAAAATGTCTTGAACGGCAAAAGTAACCTGATTTTTTTTAGAAATAATTGATGTAACCGAAATGTATTTTCGATGCACTTTTCAGATCAAGATTTACATCACTGCGCTTACCTACAGCAAAACTCATGTTCAATAAACCGAATTTTGTTTCGAACAACAGCCCGATGCCTCCACTGATAAAATTATTGGACACATTCACTTCCTGGAATTTATTCTGAACCCTGGCCGCATCTATAAATCCAAACATGTAAGAGTTAAGTCCGAGCAAATAACGGTATTCAGCCGTGAGCACTGCATAACGGGTGGCATAAATACTTTCTTCATCAAATCCACGCAATAATTTAAAGCCGCCGATCTGGAAGAGTTCATTCCTGAAGATGGTGGGACTGCTGAAAAGGCCTGTATTCACCTGGAGTTTTAGCGTACTTCTTTTTGCAACCGGAAAATAATGCGCCCCGCTGATGATAAACCTCAACTGGTAGGTCTTAAGTTTGATGGAATCATACAGCGACGCATAATTGAATGATGGATCTGAAAGGCTGATGATGTCATTGTTCTTTTCTATTGTTTTCATTCCAACTGTACCCACAATATTAAACTCATTACCTGTTCTGGGGTTGAACCGGTAATTGGTGTTCGACCATTCATAGCTGACGCCAACACTTACAGCATTTACATCAATATTTGGCGGCAGCACTTTCGTGAACTTTACCTGGTTGGTATCGATGCCCGATGCCAGTAACGTGGTTTTCTGCTGTTCGATAAAGAGTTTGCCCGACTGCCGTGCCGATAACAGGTATTGCACGCCGAGGCGGGCATTCAGTTGCAGGAAGGTGGAGTCTTTTTTAAAAAGTCCAAAAGAAAAGTCAATGCCAAAAGCTGATTTAAATATGTAGGGATGCTGGTAGCCGATATTAAGTCGGGGTGAACCCAATTGCAATTGTTGCCAGTTTAGGGCGATGGTTTCGCCGGCTCCCAGTGTGTTTTTTAAATTCAGGTTAACGTCGCCGGTTAGTTGCAATTTGCCGGTTTGATTGTTGGCGGGTAAAAAACCGATGAGAAAATTTACCTGGCTGCTCCTTTTCGGTTGCAGGTACAGGTTAAGTACGGAGCCGGTACCAAGCAAGGTGACATCGGAGGGTTGTACAGCTTCCACATAGGGTAGTTCGAGAATCCGGTCGTTCACTTTTTCTAATTTTTCACGACTGTAATTGCTGCCATTTACTATACCGAGGTACCGTTGTAAAAAATAATTGGATATTTTTCCTTTACCAAAAACACGGATGCTGTCGATATGATATAAGGGGCCGGGTTGTACATGAAGCGTTGCATTCATTTCATTATTTCCCATCCTGAAACTATCCAGTGACACGGCAGCGAATGGATGCCCATTGTTTTCATAGTAGTCAAGTATGCGTTCCTTCAGCGCCTGCACCTGTAAAAAATTAACGGGTTGATGGTTGAACCCTGCCGGTAGAAAACCCGTTGCGGCAAGTATGTTTTTCTCAACGCTATCGGCAGTGAGTTGTATCCATTTTTGTTGTGGCCCCGGGAATAATAAAATGGTGGTGCTGGTTGAATCGAGCCAGATAGAATCAATGGAGGCAGCCAAATATCCACGGGTCCGCAGCATAGAAGGAAGTTTATTAATATAATCGAGGCATAGTGGCTGATTACCGAAAGCATTTTTTAATTGCAAGTCACCGCTGCTAAAGGAACTATCTTTGCCGGCGTAGCGAACGATCAGCCGGTGCTGTATTGTATCAACGGGCTGGCAGAATGCATCAGGAAAAACAACAGCACAGAGCAGCAGGGTTATGAAGATCGCCGGGCGCAGGTTGTATTTCTTTGTTGCCATCACTGGTTCCAAATCTACCATGTAAAATTGTAAATTAAAAAATAGTTGCCGGGCATTTACCTCCATATACCGTTTTGTAAGCAGGCCTGCCGTTACTGCAATTTTCATTTTACCACTTCTTTAAAATTTAAAGAAGCACTGGTAAACGCATTGGTGAAAGAGATCGTGATCACGGATCCATTTTCTACCGGTGATGAATTCATCAATACCATCTATTTCGGTGGGGGCACGCCCAGCCTGTTAAGCAGCCATGAGCTAAGACTGGTGATGGAGGCATTGCAACAAAAATTTTCCATCGCATCCAATGCAGAAATAACACTCGAAGCAAATCCTGACGATATTCATCCTGTCGCATTGCAACAATGGGCTTCCTCAGGAATTAACCGGCTGAGCGTGGGCATACAAACGTTTTCGGAAGATGAACTTCGATGGATGAATCGTGCCCATACCGCTGTTGATTCGGTTCAATGTATTCATGCCATCCAACAGGCTGGCTTCACCAATTTTTCCATCGATCTCATCTATGGTTCTCCGCTGCTCACTGACGAAGCCTGGGAAAAGCATGCAGCGCTGGTGTTTCAACAAAATGTGCCACACATATCCTGCTATGCACTCACCATCGAACCTAAAACGCCACTCTCAAAAATGGTGGCACAACAAAAAACGCCGGGAACCGACCCTGAGAAACAGGCCCGTCAATTTTTATTATTGATGCAATGGATGCGCCAGGCAGGTTATGAGCATTACGAGATCAGCAACTTTGCATTACCGGGTTACCGGAGTCGCCATAACAGCAGTTACTGGGAAGGGGAAAAATATTATGGCTTTGGTCCGTCTGCACATTCGTTTAACGGGCATAAAAGAAAATGGAATATTGCCAACAATGCGCTGTATATCCGCTCCCTGCAAAACAACCTCATCCCCGCAGAAGAAGAAACACTAACGCCTGTTCAGCGATTAAATGAATATATAATGACTTCGCTCCGAACCATGGAAGGGCTGCGCCTTGATATCGTACATGAAAAATTCGGTGCCGCTAATGCGGATCAATTACTGCATGCTGCAAAAAAATGGCAGTCCGGCGGCAAACTGCTGCTGGTAGAGTCCACTCTCGTATTAACAGATGAAGGGAAATTATTTGCAGATGGAATCGCTGCTGACCTTTTCGTATAACCAACTATTTTCCCGTGCAGGCTTTTTTTATTTCTGCCAATACCAGCAGGGCAATCATTACCAGCAAGGTGGAAGCACTGAATATAGAGAAGGAGAATGGCATTGCTTTATTTATAGCATAAAGGTAAGATCAATTTATTCCAACGACTTTTCAATCCTGTTAAAACCTTCTGCTGCCGGCAGGTTTTCCCATAATATTTGATAAACGGTTTCTGCAATGGGCATATCTGCCTTTATCGACTGGTTGATCACGTACATACATTTGCTGGCATTGTACCCTTCGGCCACCATGCTCATTTCCACCTGTGCCGCCTGCACCGAATAACCTTTGCCGATCATGCTGCCAAAGGTGCGGTTGCGACTGAACAATGAATAACAGGTTACCAACAGGTCGCCAAGGTATACGGAAGCCGCATAATTGGTTTGCAATACAGCCCGCTTGTTGCCTGCAGCCGGCGGTTGCAACACTTTATGATGATCGATGGTACCCACCTGTATATTTTGTACACCAAGGTTGCGTAAGAACCCTGCCATTTCATCAGCACTATTGGCAATAAGTACGCTTAAAAAATTATCTCCATAGTCGAGGCCATGGGCAATACCTGCACCCAGTGCATAAATATTTTTGAGCACGGCTGCGTATTGCACGCCATATATATCATTGTTGGTAACCGTATTTATGTAGGGCGTTTTAAAATGGTTGGCTATGCGGCAGGTAGCGGCTTCATCCATGCCTGAAAAGGTGAGATAAGAAAGTTTTTCAGCTGCCACTTCTTCTGCATGGCAGGGCCCCAGCACCGCAAAATAATCCTGCACCGGGAAAACAAACTCCTGCTGCAGGAAATCGTTCAGCAATACATTCTGATCGGGCAATATACCCTTGATGGCACTCACAATTTTTTTTCCTGAAAAAATATTCCTGTCAAGTGCTTGAAGCGTGCTGCTGGCATAAGCAGAAGGGATGGCGATGATAATGCAATCGGAGTGCCGGATCACCTGCGACAGATCAGTACTCAGCCGCAACCGGTTAACATCAAAATAAGCCTGGCTGAGGTATTGCGGGTTGTGGTGCCGCGATTCTATCTGGCGGATGGCTTTTTCATTCCTGTTCCACCAGTGAATGGTATTGCCATTGTCGGTTAATATTTTTGCAATCGCTGTTCCCCAGCTTCCACTTCCGAGTATTCCAAAATTCATAATCGAACATTAATGATTGAACCGCCTTAAGCTGATCGATTCAAGCAATTATAAACCCAGTTTTTCTACAGCCAGTTGCGCTGCTATCTGGCTCGCATCTTTTTTATTGTATCCTTTTCCTTCAGCCACCAGTTCGCCATCAACGGTAGCCCCGATAGTGAACAACCTACGCCCGTTCTCAAATTTTTCACCAAGGGTTTCAAACTCGAGTGTTTTGCCGTTTTTGTTGGCCCATCCGTATAATTTGTTTTTGATATTGATCTCCACAGTTTCAAGATCTTCCATAAACATGTGCGTGGAGATGATGTATTTCTCCACCCACTTCTGTGTTTTTTTATAGCCCTTGTCGAGGTAAACAGCGCCGATCAATGCTTCCAGCGTATTGCCAAAAATCTGGGAGATTTTCAGTGAATTATCATGCTTGTTGTAAATGGTTATTTTTTTAAGCCCCATCTTAACACCGATATCATTCAGCTGCTGGCGGTTCACCATCTTACTCCGCATTTCAGTTAAAAAGCCTTCTCCTTTATAAGGGTATTTTTTAAAGAGATAATGTGCCACAATTGAACTCAGAACCGCATCGCCCAAAAATTCGAGGCGTTCATTGTTTTCATCGGCACCTTCCCTTACCGAGCGGTGGCTCAAAGCAGTAATGTAGAGGTTCAGTTCACCGGGAGTGAAGCCAAGCACATTGGAAAGCTGTGTTTTAAATTCCTTTTTTTTGGAATCTCCCTTAAAAAAAATATTGAGAAGCTGCAAAACGGACTGGATGTTGTTTGACCGAAATTAATATAATTATGCCAAAGATATCGATCTAAAAAACAGTTGCTGCTGTACCGGTAAAAAGTACCAGCCACAAAAAACTACAGGCATAACCGGGAGTAAGGCACAAAGGGAAAGCAGCAGATCAGGCTTTGTACTTTTTCACGATCACAGAAGCATTGTGCCCGCCGAAACCAAAGGTATTGCTGAGTGCAGCATTTACTGTCCGGTGCTGTGCTTTGTTGAACGTGAAGTTGAGTTTCGGATCCAGTTCAGGATCGTCGGTGAAGTGGTTGATGGTGGGCGGAATGATATCTTTTGTTACAGCAAGGATGCAGGAAAGTGCTTCCAGTGCTCCCGCTGCGCCGAGGCAATGCCCCGTCATACTTTTGGTGGAACTGATGTTGAGATCATAAGCATGCTCGCCGAACACATTCAGGATTGCTTTTGTTTCCGCGATATCTCCCAACGGCGTTGAAGTGCCATGCACGTTGATATAATCGATATCGGAAGGATGAAGCCCGGCATCTCTCAAGGCGGCCTTCATTACATTTTGCGCACCGAGACCTTCGGGGTGTGGTGCAGTGATATGGTGGGCATCTGCCGTTGCACCGCCGCCAGCTATTTCGCAATAAATTTTAGCACCTCTTGCCAAAGCATGCTCCAGGCTTTCCACGATGATGCAACCCGAACCTTCACCCATCACAAAACCATCGCGGTCTTTGTCGAAGGGACGGCTGGCTGATTTTGGATCATCGTTTCTTTCGCTCAGGGCTTTCATGGCGTTAAAGCCACCCACCCCTGCTGCACTCACTACTGCTTCGCTGCCACCGGTAATAATAATATCAGCTTTACCAAGCCGGATATTGTCAAATGCATCGATGATGGCATTGGTGGAAGAAGCGCAGGCACTCACCACTGCATAATTGGGCCCCCTGAAGCCATGCTTCATAGAGATATGACCAGCAGCAATGTCGAGTATCATTTTAGGAATGAAGAAAGGATTGAAACGGGGAGTTCCATCGCCGGTGGCGTAATTGGTAACTTCTTCCTGGAAAGTGATCAAACCGCCGATGCCACTGCCAAAGATCACCCCTACCCGGTCAACATCCACATTATCCTTGTTGATGCCGGCATCTTTCACTGCCTCATCGGCTGCAATCAATGCAAACTGGGTAAACCGATCAATTTTGCGTGCTTCTTTGCGGTCTAAATAAGCGGTGGGGTCAAAATCTTTAACCTCGCAGGCAAACCGTGTTTTGAATTTGGAAGCGTCGAATTGTTTGATGAAATCACAGCCGTTGGCGCCTTCAGCTAAACCCTGCCAATATTCGGCAAGAGATTTACCCAAAGGAGTGATAGCACCCAAACCGGTAACAACTACTCTCTTTAATTCCATATGATTTGCCTGCGATGATTAAAACAGATAAGGTTCCTGATTACTTGGCGTGCTCTTCCAGGTAGGTAACAGCCTGACCAACAGTAGTAATGGTTTCAGCCTGCTCATCAGGGATAGAAATGTTGAATTCTTTTTCGAATTCCATAATAAGTTCAACGGTGTCCAGGCTATCGGCACCCAAATCATTTGTAAATGAAGCTTCAGTGGTAACCTCTGCTTCGTCAACACCTAATTTATCAACAATGATCTTTTTTACTCTTGTTGCAATGTCTGACATGATATAATTTTTTAAATTTTCAGCAGCAAAAATATACTTTTTGAGATAAATACAAAGAAATATTGCTGCCAATTAAAAAAACGGAAAATCATCGAAAAATTAGCCCTGATTTGCATTTCCAAATTTCCATCATCGCTGTGCTGTAATTGAAAAATATCCATATAATGTAAACGTTGGAAACAACGCTTTTCCAGGCTACTAAAACAGGTTCAACTGTACATTTTCTGCAAAAAAAATCCGGATAATGGAATTTTCTGTGGGCAGCTTTATGCTGAAAGGCCTGCCAGTAAAGGATTTAATTATCCGGCATTAATCCTGCATCCTGCTTGCTTCACAATCCCGACATTATGAAAATAAATTTCAACTACCACAGCAACCAGGCAGAAAAATCATCGAAAGGTGCAGGCTATTATCCGCAACACCTGAGTTTAATGGAAGCCACTATCTGGTTTTTATTAACTGCCGTGGTGCTGTTCCTTTTAAGCGCAGTCAACCTGTAAACAGCTGCCTTTACCGGTAACTAACTGGCCCATGTACCCTAAATCAACTGGTGGTTCCGGTGAGGCAGCAATCTATTGAAAGCTGTAAGGCGAGGAATGCTTTACTGTGCTGGAGCCCCAGCGCAGCAGTATTTGTTAGCTGGAACTGCTGCATTTTCGGCGCCGGTGTACCGGGAAGCCCTGCTGTGCCATTACGTATTTGCCGGCTTCTACAGCCGGTGAAGGCCATTTTCCGATGACTATTTTCCAAAACTTGAGCGGAATATTCCGGCATATGGAAAAAACGATACCCACTTTTTGCTGTAACTGATTGATTTTTAAATAAATGTAAAATTGGCATTCCGCATGCCAAACAAAGAAGTGTTGAACGTATCACCCCAGAAAACAATAAAAAATCCGTACAGTATGAAACAGTTTAAAAAATTGATCCCCGTAATCGCCGCCTTTTTATTTGCTGTCCCGGTTCTCGGGCAAACCGCCGGAGCAGGTGTTGTGGCAGAAGATATCACGATGCCACCCATTGAGCAGGCTGCACCAATTCTACCTTTTGTTGCCACCGCCAGCGGCAGTGCAATTTCTTCTTACACGTTGGAAACAATCCCATCTTCCACCGAAGGCGTACTTAATATAAATATGAATGGCAACCTGGTACCAATGTCGGAAGGAATGATGTTGACACCCGACCTGGTGAACAGTCTTTCGTTTACACCCGATCCAACTTTTACCGGTGATGTTGTTTTTACGTACAGTGCCACCGACGAAAACGGATTCTCTTCCAACATTGCCAACTATACGATTCCGGTTGTGGGTGCGCAGGCGATCATCCTGCCGATCAACCTGCTGAGCTTTACCGGCAACCTCGATAACCGGAAAGCCCGGTTATTTTGGGAAACAGCCCAGGAAAACAACAGCAGTTATTTTGAAATCCAGCGGAGTACTGACGGGAATACATTTGAAACCATTGCCACTACAACTGCTAAAGGCAACTGTGCTACAGTGTCGCGTTACCAGGAAAACGATGATCTTTACTTTTATCATTTGAAAAAAGTGTACTACCGCCTGAAAATGGTTTCTGTGGATGGCAGTTATACATTTTCAAAAACAGTTGCGCTGCAATTGGATGCTGAAACAAAGAGCGCAGTAAAAGCATGGCCGTTACCATTTGTAAATAACCTCACCATCTCCTACAACAGTGCTGCAACTGAAACAGTAAAGATCTGCGTAAGAAGCGTGAACGGCGCTATCGTTAGCAGCAGCAGCAGTTCGGTGAAACAAGGCAATAACATTATCTACTTCAACCAGGCACAATCAATACCGGCAGGCACTTACCTGTTAACCATCAGCAATGGATCCACTTCAGAAACCATTAAAGTGATTAAAAATTAATTATGTTTTTAACCATGCCGGGGGAGCCTCAGGGCTCCCTTTTTTATTTACAGGCAACAGTTTATGCGATACTGTTGGATAAAAGAATTTACTATATTGCATGATGGCATTAAAACAGATTTATCATGGCAGTAAAGAGTATGACCTGATGGTAAAGCTCCGTTACGAGATCATGCGAAAGCCCCTGGGGCTGGATTTTTCTGTGGAAGAATTAAGCCGGGAAAAAGAAGACATACTCATCGGGGCTTTTGAAGAAGACATGATCATCGGGTGCTGCATCATCAGCCGGCTCGACAATCACTGTTGCCGCCTGCGCCAGATGGCGGTTCAAAAAAATGAACAGGGAAAAGGGATTGGTGAAAGCATGATGCAGTTTGCAGAAAACATCGCCCGCGATCGTGGCTTTAAAATATTGATGATGCATGCCCGTGAAACCGCCATCGGCTTTTACGAGAAATATGGTTACAAAGTAAAGGGTGATGAATTCATTGAAGTGAATATCAAACACCGCATCATGGAAAAGAAACTGTTATAAACATCTACCCGCCCTTTCTGATCAACCCTTAACTTTTTCTGATCTTCCTCGCCAATGTATCCCTCGCTTCCTGCAACGCTGCGCCCTCAAAT
Source organism: uncultured Ferruginibacter sp. (assembly GCA_964452405.1). Lineage (GTDB taxonomy): Bacteria > Bacteroidota > Bacteroidia > Chitinophagales > Chitinophagaceae > Ferruginibacter. The sequence continues at coordinate 1,290 of CAYVLT010000049.1, read as the reverse complement.
GCATCTTTTGGAACAATAAAAAATGACCTGCTGTCGAAATAGAGGTGAAAAAAATGCGGGCTTTCCATGGTGGCGCTGAATTGATCCCAGGGCCAGCTCCTGCTGCCACGCTCGTTCTCAATCGTAAATTCATCCATGCCCAGGGTGGCTTTAAACCTGTCTTTGAAAGTGGCGGATTTTTTATAGATCAGTCCGGGTAAAAAAAACCAAAATGCGATCATCATCGCAAACCATAATACTGAGCTGATCAGGAATGCCAGCGGAGAAATTTTTGTGGAAAAGAATAAGGCGGCAGAAACAATGGCAAACAGGTTTACGAGTATCATCATAAATTTTATTTCCCGCCGCGAAATAAAATGGTAGCGCAAAGCCTGTATCACTTTGCCTTTTTCATACGTAAAATAGTGGGAGGTCATGCAGCAAAGATAAAGGCTATGAACCACATAGCTGGTTAACACGCAACTAACCGGGTATTATGACCGGGCTTTCGTGTTGAACGCTCCTTAATCAATAACAAGGATTTTCAGCCACCACACCGCCACCATCCACGGGCATTCCCCCAATTGGCTTGCCAGCCAATGAAGCATTTACAAAATTAATCCTTGTATTCTGTGCCCGGCCCGCGGGAGTATCATTGGCCGCTACAGGTTTGGTATCTCCAAAACCAACAGGTAAGAGGCGCATGCAATCAACCCCCATTGCAATAAGTTTTTGACAGATAGCGGCAGCCCGCTGTTGTGATAATTGCTGATGGTCGGTCCCCTCTGTTCCGGCAGCAGTGTGCGCTTCCACTCTTAAGAGGCTTATGTATTTTTTATCCTCCAGGTATTTTTTTATGTGTATGAGTGCTTCTTCACTACCGGGTAGTAACACCGCGGTGCCGGTTTTAAAGTTGATGTCGCCGGCGATCTTCACTTCATTGTTCTGTATGGTATAGTCCTGCGCTGCGGCATTAAAGCCCATCCAGCACAGGAGGATGGCCATGATCATTTTTTTCATCTTCGGTAATTTTGGCAAACAAGATCGGACTTTTCCCGGTGAATCAGTTACCCATTGGCGGGTATTTCGATTATTTCAGTTCGGCTTCATTAACCGACCAGCCGCCAAGTTTCTCTCCCTGCAGTCCAAGGAATTCAACCTGTAATACCCGCTCATTTTTTTTACCGCTTACTGATACTTTAGTAAAATTCTGCGCTTCCACCAGGGTACCCGGTATCCTGGCCGGGTTGTTGAGTCCTGCTCCCGAAACTTTTCCGATGCCGGAAGTATAGGGTGAATTGGTAACGTCAT
>CAYVLT010000048.1:0-21884 GCA_964452405.1 uncultured Ferruginibacter sp. | reverse complement strand
AAAAAGCAATGGCACATGCACGCGGGTCAATGATAATTCGCTCCATGCTTTTGGATAAAGGGCATCCGCATTTCCCGGTAACCCATGATCACCCACAAATACAAAAATGGTATTGTTGAAATAAGGTTCTTTTTTAGCCGCTTCCATAAAATGCTCAAAACAATAGTCTGTATAGCGGAAGGCATTTAATTGTTCGTTGCTTTCAAATCCGTACTTCAGCAGGCTGTCTTTGGGGTAAGAAACTTTTTTAAAAAATGGTAGTTCCCGTTCAGGGATCGTGTAGGGGCCATGGTTATCGGCAGTTTGTATCACCGCAAAAAAAGGCCGTTGCTGTTTGGCCAGTATTCCATTCGTTTCGGTGAACAGGCTTTTGTCATCAATACCCCATACATCCACTTTTTTAGCTTTAAAATCATCCTGGCTGTACAAATGGAGGCTGTCGATATTGTTCAGCAATACCCCTTTGATGTTGGCCCAGGTGGGATCGCCACCAATGAAATAAAATTTTTCATAACCCTCCAGGTCGTTGATGATGGTTTGTTGGTTCACCACTTCGGGGTTACGGCTCGCAGTACGGTTGTTATCGCCCAGCACATCAGGGATGCCGGTAACGGTGGCCCATACCCCACGGGCGGTGGGAAAGGCAGGGGTAAAGCAGCGGTCGAAAAAAACGCCCTGCTTACAAAGGCTGTTAAAGTATGGTGTGGTATTGAACGGGTTACCGGCCATGCTGCTGCGGAACATGCAAAAACTTTCGCAGATCACCAATACAACATTGGGTTTGCTGCCGGCGGAATCAAAACGGTAATTTCTTTCGTAGTTTAGGTGCACGCTGTCTGGCGACTGTACATTTAAAAAGCCGGCCATCAGGGGATAGTCTTTTTTTACTTTGTTAATATCGGGGCCGGTGTCCCGGAACCGCAGCGAACTGAAAAAGCTCTGGAACGGGTTCAGTGCAAGATTCGCTTTAAAGTTATCCGACAAAGTAAAGGCATCGCTCCAGCGCAGGTTAAACTGGCTGAATTTTCCAAAAATACCAAGGGCAAACAGCAGGAAGCAGGCCACATACCACCCGATCGATTTTCGGTTAGCCGATACCGTCATGTGCTGGTATCGCCGCAGTAACCTTTTGAAAAGAAAAGTAAATGCCGCTGTGGTAACCACCATCAGCAGCAGCACCTTTACTACAGGGTACGACTCGAGCCCCATGTTAATGGTAATGGAAGCGTCGTTAAAATAATTTAAGAATGATGCGTTTAGCCGTTGCTGTATATAGTCGTAATGATAATAATCAACTGCGTAAAAAAGTAATACCACAAAAAAAAGTACCGGGAGCAGGACGTTCCAGAACCGCTTTGCTGCTGGTTTTTTAAAGGGATTTAAAAAGGAAATGCTGCACAATACCAATATGCTCACAGCCATGATACAGGTAAATTTCAGGTCGAAGCGAAGGCCCATAAGCATGGCCGAACCTGAAAAAGGTTTGCCGGGTGGATTGAAGCTGAAATAAAACACCAGCCGCAGCAATGTCATCACGGATACAAATAACAACAGCAACGACAGTATCCACCTTAAGAGTCTGGGTATCTTTTTTATCATCGTGATCGGGAATGTTTAACGGCCGCAGCAAAAATAGTTTAATTATTTTTGGACGAAACAGCTTTAACAGCATGCAATCATTATTTGATATGGAATGGGATAGGGCCTTGCTTCGCACGATCAATGCCCGTTGGCACAATCCTTTTTTTGATTGGCTGATGCCATTTTTGCGAAACGCCGATACCTGGGTGCCGCTGTACCTTTTTTTGATTTTATTTGTGTTACTAAACTACCGCAAAACAGGCTGGTGGTGGGTACTCGCTGCTGCTGCCACTCCTGCACTGGCCGATTTTGTCAGCAGCCATCTTCTTAAAGAATTTTTTTTCAGGCTGCGCCCATGTAACGAACCGGCGATTGCTTCCTGGTTGCGTATCCTGCCCGGGTTGTCCTTTCCACAAAGCAGCAGCTTTACCTCATCCCATGCCACCAATCATTTTGCCATGGCTGTTTTCCTGTTCATGACATTGAAGAATCAAATTGGCAACCTGGCCTGGCTGTTTTACGTTTGGGCAGCCTCTATTTGCTATGCCCAGGTGTACGTGGGGGTGCATTATCCATTTGATGTGATCTGTGGCGGCATTATCGGGGCGTTACTTGGCTGGGGAGTGGCGACTATTTTTAAAAGAACCGGCGGATTACAATAGCACCCGGCATAAAGCGTTCAATTCATCCAGATTACAGATATTTGCAATAGTTAGCCTTAAAAACCAACTACTCAGGTTACTTCAACACATGGCAGAGATTATCATTTTATTTACACTTATTATTTTGAATGGGTTATTTGTGATGAGCGAGATCGCATTGGTAAGTGCCCGGAAAGGTAGGCTGGAAAGCCTCGCCAACAAAGGCGATACCAAAGCGAAAGCAGCGCTGGACCTTACCGAAAACCCGGAAAAGTTTCTTTCAACCGCCCAGATTGGCATTACCCTTATTTCGATCCTTACGGGTGTGTACTCCGGCGAAAAATTCAGCAAAGACCTTCAACCCACCATTGAAAAATTTGACGCTCTGAAACCTTACGCTGCCAATATCTCCACCGTGCTGATCGTGGTATTGGTAACCTTTCTTTCCATTATTCTTGGAGAACTGGTGCCAAAAAGGCTGGGCATGTTACGGGCAGAAAAAATCGCGAGGCTGGTTGCCGGTCCGGTAAATATTTTATCCGCCATTACCTACCCGGTTATCTGGCTGTTGAATAATATCAGCGGGCTCATCTTTAAATTGTTTAATATCCGCCCGTCTGCCGACAATGCAGTTACCGAAGACGAGATCAAGGCAATGATCACAGAGGGCAGCGAACATGGCACTATTGAAGAAGAGGAAAAAGAAATTATTGAAAGGGTGTTTCATCTTGGCGACCGAAAGATAACAGGATTGATGACACACCGTACCGAAATCGTTTGGTTTGATGTGGACGACACGGTGCAAACCATCATCGATAAAGCAGGGGAGATCATTTATTCCACTTACCCCGTATGTGATAAAACCGTGGATGATATCAAGGGCATCATCTATATCAAGGAATTGCTGAAGGCGGATGAAAATATCCGGCTGGGAGACCTGGCTAAACCTGCCTTGTTTGTTCCTGAAAATAACTCTCCGTACCAATTGCTGGAAAAGATAAAATCAACTCAGATACACAGTTGTTTTATTGTAAATGAATATGGAACACTGGAAGGCATGATCACCCTCAACGACATCCTGGAAGCCATCGTGGGCGATGTGCCGCAGAGCGGGCAGGAAGAATACGAGATCACAGAACGTGCTGACGGCAGTTACCTGGTGGATGCGCAGATCACCTTTTATGATTTTCTCAGCCACTTTGAAAAAACGGAATGGATGAACGAGGAAGAGCATGAGTTTGATACCGTGGCAGGTTTTGTACTGCACGAACTGGAACGCATTCCCCAAACGGGCGATTATTTCGACTGGAGAGGTTTTTCTTTCGAGATCATTGATATGGACGGACAACGCATCGACAAATTACTGGTAAAGGTGCCGCAGGAAGTAAAAGACGGGCTGGAGGAAGAGGAGTAAGAAAATATCGATCCCGGAAATTTAATACACAACAATGCCGCTGTTTCTGCAGCGGCATTGTGATAAATAACAGGATCTGTTACAAAGACGTTTTTCCCTCCCGCTCCATTTGTTTTCTTTTTTTCTTGCTGTATTTTTTTTCGTAGTCAAGTACTTCCTGCGGTTTTACTTTTTCATCGGGTTTTACTTCGGCAGGTTTTTCTGCGCTGGCCTGGTCATCTTTCAACAGGCGTCCATGATCGTAATGTTCAATTTTAATGATATGTCCTTGTGGATTGTAGTACTTCCACTCTCCATGCGGAACACTGTATTGTTCTGCTTTCACAATTTTAAAATCCACCACCTCGCCACTGCCGGTACCGTATATAGGAATGGTATCATAAGGCGCATCAGGGTTATAACCCCGCCATTCTTCAGTGCGTTCTAAATTACCCAGGAAACTAAAATATTGCTGCAATCCTTCCTTGCCACCGAACGCATAATTTTCAATGGCAATGATGTCGCCGTTGGTGGTGTACTTACGCCATGGCCCGGTTTTTTTATCATCTTTATAATAACCTTCTTCCTCGTAGCCAGGCTCTCCCCGTAACTCACCAACGGTATTAACCCACTTACCCTGTTTAAGTCCTTTTTTATCGATGATATTCAGCGTATCACCCTTTGGTGAAAGGGTAAAGGACTGGTATTGTGCTTTTCCATTCATCACAAACAAAAACAACGTCCACACAATTAAACCCAATTGCTTTACTTTTATTGGTACACTTCTCATGTCGAAAAAATTTCTTTATGCAATATTTATCCAAATGTAGTTTATCTTTTTTGATCGTGTTTGGCTGCAGCATTTTTTTAACAACCGAAGGGCAGGTAAAACCTACGTCGGCAGCGGAAAGGCTGGCAGGGATACAGTACCGGCAAATGCTTGACAGAACCAGTATTTTAAAAGAAACCGGGTTTCGTAATATTGGTCCTACTCAAATGAACGGCCGGGTGGTGGATATTGAAGTGAACCCTGCTGATCCAACAGAATTTTATGTGGCTTATGCCAGTGGTGGTTTATGGCATACCACTAATAATGGGTTGAGTTTTGAGTCTTTATTCGATCATGAAGGAGCCATTACAATTGGCGACATAGCCGTTAACTGGCACTCCAATATTATTTGGGTGGGCACCGGTGAGGTAAATAGCAGCCGCAGCAGTTACAGTGGAATTGGAGTGTATAAATCAACCGACAAAGGGGAGCACTGGCAATACCTTGGGCTGCCCGAAAGCCAGCATATCGGAAAGATCGTTTTGCATCCCACCAATCCTGCAATCGCCTGGGTGGCCGTGTTAGGACATTTATATTCTCCAAACAGCGAACGGGGCGTGTATAAAACCACGGATGGCGGCCAAAGCTGGACGCATAGTTTAAGCATCGACGACAATACCGGCGTGGTGGAGATGGATATTAACCCGGCCAACCCCGATGAGTTGTACGCCTGCGCCTGGTACCGCACAAGGAGGGCCTGGGATTTTGTGCCTTTCGGTAGTACCAGTGGAATTTATAAATCAATGGATGGTGGTGGAACCTGGAAACTGTTAAGCACGGCCGGCAGCGGTTTTCCAACCGGCGAAAAAGTCGGCAGAATCGGCGTGGCGGTTTACTCTAAAGATCCGCGGATCGTATATGCCGTTGTAGACAACAACGCGGTGAATCACAAGCATGATACGGCTGCCAAGAAAAAGGATACAACAAAATACCGGGTGGAGGACTTTAAGAATATCACCATTGAAAAATTTGCCGGTCTTGATAATAACAAGCTGGATAGTTTTTTGATCCGCTACGATTTTCCCAAAAAATACACGGCACTCAGTTTGAAAGAAATGATCGCGACAAAAAAACTGAAACCAACAGATGTGTTTGAATGGCTGGTGGCCGATGATGGCTTCCAGGATGAAGGGATCTATGGTTGCGAAGTGTACCGCAGTGATGATGCCGGTCTTCACTGGAAAAAGACAAACACAAAAGACATCAGGGTGTACAGCAGCTATGGCTATTATTTCGGAAAGATATTTGTATCGCCGGTGGATGAAAACAAAGTGGTCACTTTTGGAACAAGTATCATTGTTAGCACTGATGGCGGTAAAACCTTTACGGCTGTTGATAAAGACAATACACATGGCGACTGGCACAGTTGCTGGATAGATCCGCAACGCGACAGCCATTGGATTGCCGGCAACGACGGTGGCTGCAATATCACGTATGACAATGGAAAAAAATGGTTCAAAGCCACCAGTGTTCCGGCCGGCCAGTTTTACAACATCGCAGTGGACGATGCAAAACCTTACAATGTATATGGCGGCCTGCAGGACAACGGTACCTGGGTAGGCGCTTCCGACTCAAAAGGTAATGGCAACAATTTTTCCTTTGCAGAAGACAAGGAAAATGTTGATCCCGAAGAATATAAGTGGAAACCCATTGGCGATGGCGATGGCATGCAGGTACAGGTGGATACCCGCGACAACAAAACAGCCTACAGCGGATTCCAGTTTGGATACTATTTCAGGAGTAACACTAACGGTGGCGAACAGCCGCTTTTTATTCACCCGATGAATGACCTGGGTGAGCCGAAGCTCAGGTACAACTGGCAAACGCCTATCTGGCTGAGCCGCCATAACCAGGATATATTTTATTATGGCAGTAACCGCTTTCACCGCAGCCTGCACCAGGCAGAGGACATGGAAACGTTGTCCGCAGATCTTACTCATGGAAAAATTTCCGGTAAAGTACCCTATGGCACGCTCACCACGATCACGGAATCACCGTTAAAATTCGGTTTGATTTATGTCGGTACCGATGATGGTAATATCCAGGTAACAAAAGATGGTGGTTATACCTGGCAACTTGCCAATGTGCAGGTGGGTCCACAGAAAGAAGCCCGGCAATTGCTTAACAAATCAGGGCTATCCCTTAATGAACTGCCGAGGATGTGGGTAAGCCGTGTGACCCCATCAAAATACAAAGAGGGCCGTGTATATGCCACACTGAATGGTTACCGCTATGATAATTTCGGCGCCTACCTCTTTGTGAGTGATAACTATGGTGAATCATGGCAGCAGCTTGGGACCAACCTTCCCTGCGAACCCCTGAACGTGGTGAGGGAAGATGAACAAAAAGAAAATGTGTTGTACGTGGGGAGCGACAATGGTTTGTATGTTTCATTTGATGCAGGCAAAACTTTCATGGTGCTCGGTAATTTACCGCATGTACCGGTGCACGACATCGTAATCCAGGCCAGAGAAAACGAACTGGTGGTAGGTACGCATGGAAGAAGCATTTACATTACTAAACTGGATTCCATGTATCGAATGTATGACAGCCTGCAACTGTCAAAATCAAAAGCATACGTACCCGTAAGGAATACAAAAAACAAACCCGGTGCTGGTGAAAGCATTACTGCCTCTGTAAAGGTGGTGGCAGATAAACCCCGGCCGGGCCGGTAGCAAATTGGTCACAACAAAAATTTCGCAAATCGTATTTTCCTGGAAGATTGATTGACTATCAATCGTAAGTTTTAGCGTTCGCTGCAGTAATTGTTAACAAATTGTTTCTGCACTGCATTATTTGTAAAAAAGAATTCGTCATATTACAATAATTGCTATTTTACAGAGTCTGCAGAGCATCCTGCCTTATAAAACCGGTTTACAAAGTTTTATTTACTGCCAACTAAAACTAATTTATGAAAAGATTCCCCCCGTCTTTCAACAGGGCACTTATTGCCTTTTTGTTTTGTTTTCCAATGGTCACTTATTCGCAGGTTGTCATTACCCAATATTATGAAGGTACCGGCACCAACAAGTGGATTGAATTAACCAATCTTGGTACCACTGCTGTCAACACGGCTTCCCCTCAATTGAAACTGGGATTATGGTCGGTATCAGGTTCTTCAGGTAATATTGCTTTTACCGGCTCACCCTCCAATACCTACAATCTTACAGTTACCATTCCTGCCAAGGGAACTGTGTTGATCGGTAATACCAATAATGGAACTGAAGTGCCTTACCTCACTGCTGCCAGCGCCAATGAAACGTCGAACGCGGTTATTAATTTTAATGGAAACGATGGCATAGCCTTGCTGGATGCATCCAATAATATCATTGATAAATTTGGAGAAGGCATCAACGCCGCGGATATCAGTTATGTTAGAAGCACAAGTGTTACGGCACCCAACAGCACTTACACGCCCGGTGAATGGACGGCCACTTCGCTCTCCGCAGTGCAGTCTGCCGGGGCAGGTACTTCACCCCGGCTTGGTTACCAGTTGGCGCCGCTTTGCACGGCACCGGCCAACAGCGCAACCGCACTCAGTTTTTCTTCCGTTACCAGCACTTCGATGACGGTTTCATTTACAGCGGCAGGTGGTGTGGATGGTTACCTGGTGGTAAGGAGCACGGCCAGCTCACTCAGCGCCAACCCGGTTGGTGCCACTACCTATGTGGCCGGCAACAGCCTCGGTGGTGGTACAGTGATCAGTGCCGGCACCACTACCTCCATTGCACAAACAGGTTTAAGCAGTTCCACCACCTATTATTTTTTCGTTTTCTCATATAATAATCTCAATTGCAGTGCAGGCCCGGCCTATAAAACAAGTGCACTTACCGGCAGCAGGGCTACGGATGCAGGAACACTAGCCTATTATTACGGCAACCTTCATTCACACAGCAGTTATTCAGATGGTAACAGTGATGATGACACGAAAACACCTGCCGATGATTACAACTTTGCCAAAACTGCTATGTGCATGGACTTTCTTGGCATCAGCGAGCACAATCATGCCGGCGCAGGCATGTCGTTGGTCAACTGGGCGCCAGGTATTGCCCAGGCTGCCGCCGCCACCAACAGCAGTTTTGTAGCCATGCATGGACAGGAATGGGGTGTAATCGGAACCCAGGGTAGCAACGGTGATCATGCCGGGCATGTGATTGTGTACGGTCTTGATTCATTGGTGGGCTGGGAAGCCGGCAACTACCAGGTGAATGTGGCCAAAAGCACTTATACAGGAACAGGCGGTTTGTTTGACATCATCAACCGCCATGGAAACAATGCATTTGCGAGTCTTGCACATCCCGATAATTACGATTACAATGATATCCTGCACAGTAGTTACGATGCAGCCGCTGACGATGCCATCGTAGGCACCGCCATTGAAAGTGGTCCCGCATTTTCTACCGACACCACATATACCAATCCTGCTTCAATCGGGTATTACGCCTTTTATAAAAACATGTTGAGCAAAGGATACCACCTGGGGCCAACGATGGATCACGACAATCACAACCTTACTTTTGGAAAGGCAACCAAATCAAGATTGGTGGTGTTGGCAACCTCTCTTTCAGAGGCGAATATTCTGGATGCCATGCGCAAGATGCATTTTTATGCATCCGAAGATTGCAGCGCCAAGATCAGCTTCACCATCAACAGCACCAACCCCATGGGCAGCATCATTACCAAAGCGGGGGCGCCGGTGATCGCGATCACCACTGTGGCATCAGTGAGCAGTATTACTTCCATCAAACTGATGTATGGTGTACCTGGCAGTGGTTCATCTCCCACTACCTTAACATCCACCACCAGCAGCACATTAAATTATACACACAATGCACTGGCGAATCTTGCAACCGGTTATTATTTTGCGGATATCACTGAAAGCAACGGGAACCGAATCATCACTTCGCCCATCTGGTACACCCGTGATGACGGTGCGTCAAGGCCGGCCTTTGTAACTTCGTTCTTTACAGTGAACGAAGCAACAAAAGTGTTGTTGAAATGGACGGCATCTAATGAGCCGGCAGGCGAAACCTACGAGATCGAACGTTCGGTGGATGGACGAAACTTCACCAGCATCGGAAAGGCAGACGGCAAAGGATATCACGCTGACGGTGCCGCCTATACGATTGAAGATATCACACCATACAACGGCATGGCATACTACAGGTTACTGCACAGAAATGCCGGTGGTTCTGTTTCTTACTCCGAACTGAAACCGGTGAACAGGGCGCCTGCGGCAGCTTCTTACGTGCTGGTGTATCCAAACCCGGTGAGTACAATGCTCACGGTTAAAATCGCAAGCCCGGAGGCTGGCAGAACAACGTTGCAATTGGTTGATGTAACAGGAAGGACTGTTAAAGCCGTTCCGGTAGAACTTATCAATGGCGAACAAACCCTCCAGTTAAATATGGCAACATTGGCAAGAGGAACCTATGTAGTGCGGGTGCAGCTCGGTCAAAATGTGCAAACCCGTTTGCTGAACAAATTATAAAAAGCGTAAACAGGCTGTCTTAAAACGATTTCCCGGTGTGAAGAATATTTTAAGACAGCCTTTTCTTATTGCCAGTAAAAGCTCTTCCTAGCAACAATGTTGCCGTCGGCATTTTTCAATACGGCATGGTAAATGCCCCTTGCCATTGGCGCTGTTGCCTCAATGCCCATGTTGCTGTATCCTTCCCCGCTGATTTTTACAGCCTGGTCAGCAATCCCGGCACCAGCAGTATTAAATATGGCCAGGTGATAATTGCCCGGTTGCAGTTGGTTTAAAACCAGGTTGAGTCGTTCGCCATTCGTTTGAACGATGATGTTTGCCGGTGCTGTTTTTCCGGTTACACTTACAATGGCTGAGTAATATTTTTTACCGCTGCGTTCTGTAACAACGAGCCTGTAATAGACCGTGGTGCCCGGGTGCGCATTATCTGAATAGGTAAAACCAGATCGGTCAGCACGGAAGGCAACTGAACCGATGCCGGTAAAGCTGTATCCATTGTAGGATTGCTCTATCTCAAAACCGGTCACCTGCGATGCTTCTTCCACCGTCCAGTTCAATACATTTAAACTACCGGCAGGGGTTACCCTGAAACTGGATAGCACCACTGGTATAACCGTGCTGCAGGGGGAGCCTGGTGTTAAAGGATTGTTCACTGTAAAACCGCTGCTGCTGATGGCGCTTTGCTGGATGGCAGCGGTACCTGAACAGTTCACCAGGTATGTTTCTGTGTATATCTCCATCGTCCAGGAGCCCGTATCCGCCAGGGAAAAATTTGCAGGTAAAATATTGGCAACACCGTTCAATGTTTGCCAGCGTTGATCCAGGATGCCATTTGCATTCTGGCAGGAGCCTCCCATGGGAAAAATATTTCCTTCCGGGCCATTTGGACTGAAAGAACAGTCGTCTTTGAATGCCAGGGCGAAGGAGTCGAAGGCAGGAGGGGGCGTGCCGGTTTTGTACACCCGGTAATACAGGTTGGCGCCCGTTACATCCGCATGGCTGCAATCCGTTCTCTTAAAATTATTGATCTCCCCTCCCAGGCCAAGTATGGGTGCGTTGCTGAGCGGGCAAATTCCCCCGGCCGGAATAGTTGCATAGCCATTGATGTTCGATGGCAAGGCTGGATTGCCTGGTTGAAATTTACCTTGCTGCAGATCGAAGAAATTGCCATTCAACACCACCATCTCACGATAGGTAGCTGCCTCTCCCACGGTGAAAAATTTAAGAGCTGGAAATATTTCCTGCAACCGGTCTGCCCCGGGTCCGCCCACGGGATCGCTGAGGCCGGGCCCGCCGGCGCAACTGCCGCCCGGTGTGTAGTAGTTTCCTGTTGGGCCACCCGTTCCCGTTAGGTAGTAGGCCGACGGGCAGGAATAGTTATTGGTTGTAACCGTGGTTGCGTTGCCAAAAGGATCTGCCTGGCCCGGAAGATCTGCCTGTATTTCCACGGAATAGCGCCCCGGTTTGTCAATAAAACTGCTCAGTTCGGCGTAATAGTGATCGTTGTTACCGTTTTTGCCGGCGCAGATTCCCGGAACGATCAACGGGGTGGAAGCCACCACGGAACTGGGATCTGTATCGCCGGTTCTTCTCAGTACGATCCTCGACACACTGCCACTGCCACAGGCTTCACTGCCATTCATGCCATTCGCATATACTTCCCAATCAATGTAACACTGCTGTGACACCGAAACATAGTTATTGAAGAGATTGTTGACACCTGTGCCGGTATTATGGTTGATAATGCCAATATAAGTGATTTGCGAAAAAGCCATGGCCGAGGCCAGCAGGAAGGCACATCCGAGCGTGATCTGTTTCATTCGATTTTTTTTAGTGTAACTGTCGTTTTCCGGAGATAGCAGACCGAATGATAAAGGGTAACGAACACCAGGCAGCAAATTAGCTAAATTTAGTTTGCTTCCGATGCGGTACAGCTTTTTTATTGGGAATCCGGATTATAATTTTTATTTATCTTTATTACGATGTTATTGTAATAATCTATTTTAACCGTATGACGATCACACAACTGGAATACATCATCGCCGTTGATACCTACCGGCATTTTTCAGAAGCTGCTGCCCAATGTTATATTACCCAGCCAACCCTCAGCATGCAGATACAGAAACTGGAGGAAGACCTGGGCATTAAAATATTTGACCGTAGTAAACAACCGGTGATCCCTACCGAACTTGGTGAAGAAATACTGATGCAGGCGAGGGTGATCATTCACGAAGTGAAGATGATGGAGCAACTCATTAAAGACAGGCAGGGACTGTTACAGGGAGAATTGCGGGTGGGGATCATCCCAACGCTGGCTCCTTACCTGCTGCCATTGTTCCTTCACGAATTCCTGCGAAAATACCCGGATATAAAGATCATCGTAAAAGAACTCACCACCGAGCACATCATCGACAAACTGAAACAAGGTAAAATTGATGCCGGCCTGCTGGTAACGCCCTTGCATGAAGGCAGCATCATGGAATATCCGCTTTTTTACGAGGAGATGGTAGCCTATGTTTCCAAAAGCAATTCGGCATTTAAAAAAAATTATGTGCTGGCAGATGATATTGACCTGGATGAACTATGGCTGCTCGAAGAAGGCCATTGCTTCCGCAACCAGGTGATGAACCTTTGTGAACTTAAAAAGAAAAATAAGGACCAGTCTCATTTTGAGTATGAGTCTGGCAGTATTGAAACATTGCGAAAGATGGTGGAGATGAACAAAGGGATCACCATCCTGCCTGAAATGGCCACGCTGGATTTTTCTGTGAAGCAGCAGAACATGGTGCGGCATTTTAAAAGCCCGGCTCCTGTTCGGGAAGTGAGCCTGGTTACGCACCGCAATTATGTAAAAAAGAAACTGGTGGATGTTTTAAAGGAGGAAGTATTGGCTTGCCTGCCTGAAAAAATGATCCTCAATAAAAAAAATAACCTGGTAAAAATTTAAAGCCGCCGGTAATGACCGAACTTGCATGCATTCGTTCACCACATAAATTATCATATGGCACTTTCAACAGGCACCCCGGCTCCTTCCTTTACTTTATTTGATACCGATAAAAACAGTGTTCAATTACAGGATTTTAAAGGCAGGAACGTGGTGTTGCTATTTTTTCCATTGGCCTTCACCAGTGTTTGTACGGCAGAACTCTGCAGTATGAGAGATAATATAGCCCAATACAACGCCGCCAATGCACAGGTGCTGGGTGTTTCGGTGGATAGCCTTTTCAGCCTCGGCCGTTTTAAAGCAGAGCAGCAGATCAACTTCCCGCTGCTGAGCGATTTTAATAAAGAGGCGTCAGCCGCTTATGATGTTCTGTACGAGGTGTTCCCGGCTTTTGGCATGCAGGGTGTGAGCAAACGGGCTGCTTTTGTGATTGATAAGGACGGAATGATACAATACAGCGAGGAATGTGCCACCCCGGGTGATTTGCCGGATTTCAACGCAATTCAAAAAACACTGGCAGTATTGCAATAAATACTGCCTTTTTATACGGATCAGGCAATAAAACAGCCCGTTTTTTCGTTTTTTCAAGGCATTGTGGTTTTTTTCTTTAATAATCCTATATTTACAATACTGAAAAAGATTTCTACTATATTAATCTTACTGCTGGGAATTAGTTTTACTGCGTTTGCACAAATGAAAAACAGTGCTGACGGGGAAGCTAAGATTGTAAAATTCTATCCCAACCCGGCCACCACGGCCATCAACTTCGAGTTGCCTGCAGGCTATGAAAAAGCCTCCACCATACAGCTTTATAATTTCGTTGGAAAGAAGGTCTCAGAGATCAACGTTTCTACGCAGCGGGTCAATTTTTCACTCGACGGATTTTACCGCGGCGTATACATCTACCAGTTAAGAGATAAATATGGTAAAGTGATCGACTCTGGTAAATTCCAGGTGATCAAATAATTTCCTAGTTCATCATTGCCACCAACAGGTTTTTCACCACTTCTTTGCTGAATATTTTATTTTCCTTGTTATTCACTTTTACCGTGTAGGTATTATCGAAGGGCTCCACTGATTCCACGGTCATTTCGTCACCCAGGCTGAGGTTGTTCTTGGTGAGGTACTGTAAAAAATTATTGGAATGTTCGGCCACGCCGATGAACTTTACCCGGTCACCCTCGTTACAGGTGAGTAATGGTTTGCTGATGTTTTTTGCGAATTTACCTTTCGCATCGGGGATAGGATCTCCGTGCGGATCAGCCGTGGGATAACCAAGATGGTGATCAAGATGATCGATCAGTTCATCACTGTTAATGTGCTCCAGTTGCTCGGCAATCTCGTGCACTTCATCCCATTTAAAAGCCAGTTTTTTTACCAGCCACACTTCCCATAAACGGTGCTTGCGAATGATGGAAACTGCAATCATTCTCCCCTTATCCGTCAACCTGACCCCTTTCGACTTTTCATAACTCACCAGTTTTTTGGCGGCAATCTTCTTTACAAAATCTGTTACCGAAGCGGCACTCACCTTCAGGGTTTCTGCCAATTCTGAAGTGGTAACCATGGCCCCACTTTTTTCATGCAGTTTATAAATAGCCTTCAGGTAATTTTCTTCAGCAGACGATGTCATAGGTGCTTTTTTACAAAAATCAATATTTTATTTCATAAAATTATATTTTAGATGAGCCTAAATATATATTTTTGGAAGCATAATAATATTTTCTTGTGAAGCTTATAGTTAAAAAATTGCCACTTGCTGGCTGCCTGTTATTATGGAATGCCTGCTTGTGGGCCCAATCAATGGAAGGAATGGTAATGGCAGGCGGGTTGCCCCTGCCGGCGGCTACCGTGGTTTTGAAGGGATCTGCTCATGCCGTGGTGGCCGACAGTAACGGGCATTTCATTATTGACGCAATTGGCAACAGCGCCCGCCTGCAGGTATCGGCAGTTGGCTATGAGCCGCTCGACACAATTGTAAAAAGAACCAATGGCCAGGTGGTATTGATCTACCTGCGGCTGGCAGCATCCGTCAACGAAGAGGTGGTTGTGTCCGGCACGATGAAGGCCATCAGTAAAATGGCCTCCCCGATTTTAGTGGAGGTTTATTCACCTGCGTTCTTTAAAAAAAATCCTACACCCAACATCTTTGAAGGGTTACAGTTGGTGAATGGCGTACAGCCGCAACTTAACTGCAATGTTTGTAATACCGGTGATATACACATCAACGGAATGGAAGGCGCCTACACGATGATCCTCATTGACGGAATGCCCATCGTGAGCAGCCTTGCCACCGTATATGGATTGAGTGGAATTCCGAACAGTATGGTTAAACGCATCGAAATTGTAAAAGGTCCCGCCTCCACTCTTTACGGCAGCGAAGCTGTGGGGGGGCTTATCAATATTATTACCAAAGATGCACTGCAGCAGGGGCGTTTTCAATTAGACCTGTCTGCCACCCGGGTAGGGGAACTGGCGGCCGACATCAGTTGTTCCTATAAACTTGGAAAGGTCCAGGCCCTCACAGGCGCCAGTTATTTTAATTACCAGCAACGCCGGGATCTAAACCAGGATAACTTCACAGACATTGCTTTACAAAACCGGCTGAGTATTTTTAATAAGGGCAGTCTTCACTTTGGAGCGAATGGCTTGTTTTCACTGGCGGCCCGGTATATTTATGAAGACAGGTGGGGAGGTGAAATGCAATGGAAACCGCAGTTTCGTGGCAGTGACGAAGTGTACGGAGAGAGCATTCAAACCAACAGGGTGGAACTGATCAGTACCACCAGCTTTACAAAAAGTTTATTACTCGACTTCTCTTACAACTATCACCGGCAACAGAGTTATTATGGAAGGGTAAAATATTTTGCCGACCAACAGGTTGCATTTGCCCAATTGCGGTGGAATAAAAAAATGAACCGTCATGAGTTGTTGGCCGGCATTCCCCTGCGCTACACCTGGTATGATGATAATACTGCAGGAACAGCCGCTCTGAACGGGCAAAACCAGCCTGACAGAAATTTTCTTCCTGGTATTTTTTTGCAGGACCAGGTGGACATTAGTAAAAAGCTGGTGCTGCTGGCGGGCATGCGGTACGACCACAGCAGCCGGCATGGCAGTATTCTAACTCCCCGGCTGAGTGTAAAAATATCTCCCAATACCGATCACAGCATCAGGCTGAGCGCTGGTAATGGTTACCGGGTGGTAAACCTCTTCACTGAAGATCATGCTGCCTTAACGGGCGCCCGGGAAGTAGTGGTGGCGGCGGCCCTGAAGCCGGAGCGTTCCTGGAATGGTAATATCAATTACAACCGGTTCCTGAAAAGCGCCACTGGGTTTTTTACCATCGATCTAAGTGTATTCTATACTTATTTCAGCAATAAAATTGTGGCGGATTATTTTTCTGATGCCACTAAAATTATTTACAACAACCTGTCAGGTTACGCTGTATCAAAAGGCATTACATTGAATGTTGAAGCAAATTGTATCAACCGGCTGAAGATCACTGCCGGCGCTACGTTGATGGACGTGTACCAGGTGGATAAAGACGCTGCAGGAAAAGAAACAAAGACTCCACAACTGTTTGCGCCCGCTGTTTCCGGCACCTATACGATTAGCTATCCCTTCGTGAAACAAGGGTTAACGGTGGATGTAACCGGCAGGTTTACCGGCTCTATGCAATTGCCCGTAGTGCCAAATGATTTCCGGGATGCAAAATCCCCTTTTTACAACATCCTCAACATACAATTTACTCAAACGCTGGGCAAGGGATGGGAGTGTTATTCAGGTATTAAGAACATTCTCAACTTTGTTCCCAGGAACCCGATCCTGCATCCGGATGATCCCTTCAATAAACCGGGCGGAAAATATTTCGACGCCGATGGAAATGCCCGGAGCGACAGCAACCCTTATGGATACAGTTTTGACCCATCCTATAATTACGCTTCCCTTCAGGGCATAAAGTTTTTCGCCGGCCTCAGGTGGCAGCTGCGGTAGTGGTAAAAATTGTTCCTGGAAAAGCGATAGGTGCTTCTGACCCCGGGAGACGGAGCAAGGGCTAAAATTAAGCTGGCGTTAAGGATCTTATTCTGCTGCCGGTGCTTCTTCTTCTTCTGCTTCTTTAAAGTAATTGGCCAATGAAAGCGGGCCACTTCCTTCAATTACAAAAATGGTGAGCATCAACAACATGATGATGGATAAGGTAAGATCGGTTTCCACGGTGAAAAGACCGTTCTTTACATTCACATAAATCACGGCTCCCAATAAAACCGGGATCTGTATGAAAGCTGCAAAACGGGTAAAAAGTCCGATGATGATCAGGAAGCCGCCCCCGATGTGGATCCAGGGAATGCTGTTCATCAGGAATTCTTTGTACTGTGTGAGATTATTGGTGTCGAGCAGTTGTTCCATTTTTACAAGATTGTTCAGGAACGATACGCCTCTCAAAAGCAGTGCGGCACCAAGTGCCACCCGTACCAATGCCAGCCACTTAGGATTGTGCGAGGAAGTCCAGGTTTGGAAATTGTTAAGCAAGCCCATACATCGTTGAATTTAATTGTTAAGTTTTTGTAAACTACAAATTATTTTTCGACTTTTTTATGAAAGTTCCAAGTTTTTTTCACAAATCTTTAACAAACTCCTGCTTATTCTTCAATTTCGGCGAAATATTCCAGCACCGGCTTATTGTTTACCATAACTGTTACCGGGTAACTATCCTCTTCATCAAATTTAAAACTGAAGCCAACCGAACCGCTTTTAGCGCTGTAATCCACTGTTTTCAACCTTCTTTTTTTGGCTGTACCCACTTGTAACGCTACAATGTCAATTTTAGTATTCGGGCCGCAACTCAGCGAAAACAGAACGGGCTTTTTGGTGTTGGCTTTAAAATGCCCGGTAAGCGGAAGAAAACCGGTAAGTCCCACCTCATAGGCATAATCATTCACAATAGGCATCGAAAAAAAATCTTTTACACTTTTCGCGCCGCCTCCACCCAGTTGCCAGGCCTGGTTATCGGCAAAATGCTGCAGGTTGAAGATGGACTTATTGGCAAAAAAATAATGGTCATTGAAAGCTTTGGTAAACACCGTGATCTTTTCATCAGTATAACCACTTCCCATCGCCGGATCAACATAATACCAGGTTTCCGGACTTTGCCCCAGTTGCACCACGGCCCAGGTGTGATTCAATTCATCTGGTTTATCGTTCAGGTCTTCCACGGTTCGTTTAATGTACCCATCTACCGTAAGGCAACGGATCTTCACCACGCTGCACATGTCCTGGAACAGGGCCGCATACCCGTTTGAATTGGCCTTTCTTGTTTTCAGCACTTCATCAGAAGTCATTTTTTCATTGCTGCCATTTCTTACGGCTTTACAATCCAGGCTGATGTTGTTGGCAACCCAATCAAAGATGGCCCTCACTTTTTCCGATGGGTCATTAAATTTTTTAGTAACCACGTAACTGATGGTTCCCATGTTCAGGGTATCAAGCGGTCCCAGTGATTGAACATATTCATCCACTACTTTATACCTGCCATTGCTGCTTTGCGCCAGTACCGCACTGCTCAGCAAAACAGTGCAACCCAACAATAAATATTTTACCGGATTTTTCATGAAATAAAAATAGCCAAATACAGGTTAACAGATTCCAAAAAATAAGCCGGTCAGTTTTATTTTAATCGCCAATCATCAATGCCTGTGAGAAAATGTAAGTGGATTTTTTTATTTTGCTTTTCATGATCAGTTACAGCACCGCCATTTTAAAGTTTGATCAAAAAGGAGAGAAGTCCGGCTGGACTTATATAGAAGTGCCTGCGGCAATGGCGGGTAAACTAAAGCCCGGCTGCAAAAAATCATTCCGGGTGAAAGGTGTGCTGGATCACTATAAGATTGAACAGGTGGCACTGATCCCAATGGGCGATGGAAATTTCATCATCCCCATCAATGCTGCCATGCGAAAGGGCACCGGTAAAACCAAAGGAGCCCTGTTGAAAGTGCAATTGCAGGAAGATAAAAACGAATATGTATTGAATGCATTATTCATGGAATGTTTGGCGGATGAGCCGGAAGCACTTGCTTTTTTTAATGCTAAACCCACCTCTCACCAACGTTATTACAGTAAGTGGATCGATGCCGCTAAAACAGAAGCCACCCGCACAAAAAGAATTGCAATCGCTGTATCGTCGCTGGCGAAAAAAATGGACTATGGTGCCATGCTGAGGATGCAGCGTGATCAAAAGACGGACTGGTAAAGAAAACCGGAATAGCTGATTTTTATTCCCCTGAACCCCAGCATTCGTCCATTCATCAAATGCCCGTTGCAGTCAACAGCCATCATTGTATTTTTATTTTAAAACTGATTGCTATGATGAAAAAAACTTTTTTGGCAGTACTCCCTTTATTGCTGCCTGTTTTATTGGTTGCCCAGTTAACCACTGTTCCGAATGGGGGCAATAAAAAGGCGATGGTGGGTGAACGCATCGGGCTCACTGATGTAACCATTCATTACGACCGCCCGGGAGTTAAAGGTAGGGAAGGGAAAATATGGGGCGCCCTGGTGCCTTATGGTTTTACCGATCTTGGTTTTGGCACCAGCAAAGCCGCTCCCTGGAGAGCAGGCGCCAATGAAAACACCACCATCGAATTTTCAACCGACGTAAACATTGAAGGCAAACCCCTTGCTGCAGGCCGCTACGGCTTTTTTATTGCAGTAGGTAAAGAAGAATCCACGATCATTTTTTCAAACAACAGCACATCCTGGGGAAGTTTTTTTTATGATCCCAAAGAAGATGCTTTGCGGGTAACGATCAAACAACAACCACTCAGCGAACCGGTGGAATGGCTGCGTTACTCCTTCATCAACCAAACGGCAGCGGGTGCCGACGTGGCGCTGGATTGGGAAAAGTGGCGTTTTGCTTTTACCATCACCACCGACCTGGACAAATATCAATTACAGTCGTTCAGGAAAGAACTGCGGTCCGATAAAGGTTTTGACTCAAAAGCATGGGCGGAAGCTGCAGACTGGTGTGCGGACCATAATACCAATCTTGAAGAAGCATTGGGTTGGGCCGACTATGCCATCAATGGTGTATTTGTGGGCGAAAAAACATTCAGAACACTCAGTGTTAAAGCCAGGATATTACGGTTGTTGAACAGGGAGGCAGAAGCTGATGCATTGATGAAGGAAGCATTACCCCTGGGTAGTATGAATGAAGTGCACGGGTTTGCCCGGCAGATGCTCGCTGCAAAAAAAATAAAAGAAGCCGGCGAAGCATTCCGCTCTAACTATAAAAAATACCCCAACACTTTTACCACCAATATGGGTATGGCGAGAGCACTGAGTGCTGAAGGTAATTTTAAGGAAGCCCTTAAGTATGCGAACCTTGCAGCAGCACAGGCGCCCGATCCGGGTAATAAGCAGAGCGTGGAAGCAGCAATTGAAAAGCTGAAAGCAGGGAAAGACATCAATTAAAAAAAACAGATAAAACTACTGAGGGATCATGCCAGGCATGATCCTTTTTTTATAGAAATACCCTGAGCAGCAATGCAAAGCCGTCGTCTTGTTTTGGGCTATCCGTGATCGTTACTATATGCAGCCCGGCCGGTGTCCACACTTTAAACAGTTCTCCTTTTTTGTGAGTGCCGATCCCCTTGTCGAGCTGTGGCAGCATCACTCCCCGCACAAACCAACCCAAGTCGCCGCCATGGGCCATGGATACGGCATCTGAACTATAAGTACCCGCCATCACAGCAAAACTGCTTTCACCGCTTTCAATATTCCTGATGATCCTGCTGGCAAGGGAGTCTGCAAATTGCCTGTTATACACCGATGTGTCGATCAGGATATGACTCACATGGTAGAATGTATTGGGGATTTTTGCCAGCACTTTAATGAGGATATTGTTGCCTTTGAACGGTCCGTACACTTTGCCCGTTTTTCCCTTATAGGCAATGCTGTCGGCAAGCCCCATGAAAGAACTGCTGCTCATGATGGTAACCGTATCGATCTTAAATGTTTTTTTTAATTTGAATTTCACATAACGAAGCGGATCATTGGTGGTTTCGAGTTCCTTTTTTATCTGGGCCAGGGTTTGACAGTTGGCAGCGATGGATAGTGCAGCCAGGAAAAAAGTAGCTATGATTTTTTTCATGTACCGGTTGATTAGGCTGCAAAAGTATATAAATCAAAATAGCTGGAACAACAGGTTGTCAAAAGATCCTGCTGCTCCAGCGTTTTCATAAAGTTCGATTGCCGAAAACAGGGTAAGGGTTCATCAATCAATGCCGGCTGTACGTATATAAGGGTTTCAAAAAAGATGTAGGTCGCCCGCGGCTGTTTGCGGGTACACTTCATTGTTAGCCACGGCCATTACCGGGCGTTCGTTTCGATTGTAAAGCAGATGCATGGCTCCTGCCGATTGCATAAGCGAAACCGGTTTTTTTACAATGGTTTATTGCAGTCTTTGGCGTTCTGCCGGGGTACTTTGCAGGTATTTGAGGAGAAATTGTTTTTGCACTGTCACCTTTTCAGTTAAACGGTCCAGTTCGGTTTTCAGCGCATCAGTGTCATACTGGTAATTCTCGGCTTTTGTGCCAATCATTTCCATCTTGTTCTTTGCTGCAGAGAGGTTGGTATCAATAGAAGAAAAAATGTTGGTGAGGGCTTTGTCAGTTTTAGCAGGTGTAAATCCATTGTTGCGGAACTGAACGAACTCGTTGTACAGTTTTTTTGCCTCGTTGAGTTGGGCAACCGCATCATTGTACCATTGCATATTTTCTTCCTGCAGTACAATATTTATTTTCATCTGGTTGTAGGAATACCAGGTTTTTAATTCGTCATTTTCCAGCCCGGCCGCCTTCATTCTCCTTGCAACAGATTCCATCTGTTGCAGCGTATCGCTCCGCAAGTAAACATCAACGGAGTCCGTACCATTCCATTTGGTCCCGGTACCCGCAGCACTTGTGTAGCCTCTTCTAAATTCACGGTGCGTAAGGGGCTGCGGTAAC
>CAYVLT010000047.1:0-22081 GCA_964452405.1 uncultured Ferruginibacter sp. | reverse complement strand
GGCAGTCATCTGCAACTGCGAAAGTTCGTAGCGCCCTGAATCAGCCTGTATCCGTCCTTCACTTTCGTCGGCAACCTGCTTCCAGCTTTTGCCACTGTTAAGGGCAGCGGTGGCTTCTTCCGCTGATTTTACATTATTGCAGGTAAACAGCAGCACCGTGGCGCTTTCCGTCCAGCGATATTTATTTTTATTGCGTTCATAAAACTGCTTCAATCCTTCTGTGTCGGCAGCGGCCTTGCTCCATACATTTCTTTCCATGATCTCGAAAAGCATATTGCCTTCCTTAAACTCCTGCATCTGGTATTTAAAATCATCATTGTATTCTTCCAGGTGCTTGCGATAGTATTCAATGGCTACCGTATTGATATATTTTTCAAACAATGCTTTGTTATCCTCTCCTTTGTATACATCTGCATTCAGTTTGTAATCCTTCACAAAATTGAGCCAGTCGCTGCCCCATACTTTCTGTTTGCTGAAACTGAACAACAGGGTTTTGTTGAAAGGATAGTTCCCAACTTTTTTGTTCACCGTTACGCTGTCTGCATAACGGTATAACTGTTCGT
Source organism: uncultured Ferruginibacter sp. (assembly GCA_964452405.1). Classification (GTDB taxonomy): domain Bacteria; phylum Bacteroidota; class Bacteroidia; order Chitinophagales; family Chitinophagaceae; genus Ferruginibacter. The sequence continues at coordinate 21,518 of CAYVLT010000047.1, read as the reverse complement.
CTTTAACTGCCGGGTTTCTTTTATAACTGGTTTTTTTCATTACCTGTTTTAAGAACGATTCTTTCGCAATGCCGATCCTTGCATCCTGCAACACCTGTTGACGCAGTGCCGCCATATATCCTTCATCTGTTTTATCGGTAGGGACTGGTTTTTGCTGCAGGCGTTTTACGATATGAAAGCCATAGCCGGTAAAGATCGGCTTGCTGATGTCACCGTCTTTCTTCAAGGCGAATACCGCGTTTTCAAAAGGCAATTCAAATTTACCGGTACCAAATTCAGCCATTTCACCGCCATTGAGGTAGGTGATACGGTCGTCGCTGTATTTTTTTGCCAGCTCAGCAAAATCAGCACCATCCTGCAAAAGATTGTAGATTGAGTCTGCCAGTTTTTCGATCTGCTTCAGGCGCTGGCCGCTTACATCGGGTGGTATGGCCAGTAATATCTGTGCAACCTTCCACTTTCCGGCGCTTACTCTTTCTTCAGAATTTTTAAAAACATGCAGGGCCGATTTAGTGCGGAACACTTTGCTTACAGCGCCGGGCTTTAAGGTGTACACCAGCGATTCAATATCGTAAGGCACGGTGAGCGCCGTTATATATCCAAGATCTTTTCCTTTTATAGGGATAAATTCATTGCTGATCTCATCCACCAGTTCATCGTAACCGGTTTTTCCTTCCAGCAACTCGTCTCTCACTTCTTCAATAGCCTTGTGCGCTTTCACCGTATCAGCTGGATTCATCCGGTTATTGATGGGCACATAAAAATGCAGTAGATGAATGTCTTTCTGGCTACGCTCAAAGGCTTCATTCACCAGGCGATCGAGTTCTTTTTCATCATTCAGGTATCCCTCTTCCACCTGGCTGCGAAAATTCTGCACATCGTATTTCAATTGCTGCAATGTATCCAACCGCAGCTCCGCTGCCGCTTTCACTTTCAGTTTGAATTTTGCATACAAGTCGAGGTATTCGCGGTAAGCTTTTTCCTTATCGGCAACCGTTGTTTTGTTTTTATTGTATGCTCTTAAAAACTCTTCCTTGCTTACCGCATTGCTGCCATAGGTAAACAATGTTTGGGAAAAACTATGTGTTACTGCGAATGACGTGATCAGCAGTACAAAAAAATGCTTCATAATCGGCTATGCGTTTACTTGGTTTTGGTTGAGTTGATCTTAACCTGCAGCAGCTCATCAATTTGTTTCAGGTTAAGTTTTTTCCCGATGATCTGTTTTTCTTTGTCGAGTAAAAAAATGGTAGGCGTCATGATCACATCATACAACTGCCGGTAACTGGGCTTTTGTGCGGCTGCATCTGCATCTTCCATGGCCTTGGTTTGGTATACATTGGTCCACTCATCAAGCTTATGCTCATGAATGAATTTTAACCAGGCCGGCTTTACATCTTCTTTAGAGTCGGCAGAGAGTACGGCATAAATTTTCACGCCCTCTTTTTTCCAGCTGGCGGTGTAAAATGAGTCCATGCGGGGAATTTCTTCTTTACAGTGCCCGCAGTTGGGATCCCAAAAAACAACAATGCTGTAATCTGCCTTCAAATCATATAAAGAAGAGGGCTTACCTGTGGTATCGAGCATTTCCAGGTCGGCTGCTTTGGCACCCACGAGGTTCGACATTACCATATAAGCCCGCCTGCTGATGGTTTCCATTTGTTTATCATTGAGCCAGCTGGTAAGTCCTTTGCTGTGGTATTTTTCAAACAGGTGTACAAAAACGGCGTCAAGTCCCATGTACTTTGGATTGATGTATTCGTCGGTGGCCCAGTTCAAAATGAATTTGTACATCTCCTGGCTGTTGCGGGCGAGCAACAACTGGTAATCCATTTCTTTAATGATGCTGTCGGGTTGCTGAATGAGAATTTCGCGGTAATATTTTTCAAATTTGGGAATAAAGAAGGGTGAGCGGATTATGCGTTCATCCATAAACGTTACCCCGTCCCAGTAATGCTGGCGGTAGTTGTAGTAGTTTTCAAGAGAGTCGCTGTGCGTTTTTGGATTGCTGTGCAGGATCGGGGGTTCCTTCATGGCGCTCAATATTGTTGCCAGCATCGACTCCGGGCGGTTTTTCATGATGCTGTCGCGGTAATCATTCAGTTCTTTGTTAAGGCGGTTGTAGTTGGCTTCATGCAGCGCTGAATCTTTTTTGGTGGTGCTTTCATTATACGCTTTTCTCTCTGCTTCCCAGGCCTTGCCTTTTGCTGCCACAGCTTTCTGGTATTGCTGAAACAACACATTTTCTTTTGAACCTGTTACCATCGTTTTATTCACCAGGTCGGTAGTGTCGATTTTTACGGTGATGTTCTGCTGGTCTTTATCTACAAAAAAATCAACGTACTTTGTTTTGCCCGGAACAAATATGGAGTAGATGCCGCCGGGCAGCCTGCGCTTTCCTTCGAATATGGCGATGCTTTTATTGTTCATCGCTGCGGAGTCTTCAATGTTGAAATTTTTACCGCTGTAGTAGGTGAGGTAAGCGATGCCTGAAGTGTAGCCTGGCGCAGTAAGGGTGATCTTAAAGTTTTGCGCACCGGCATTTACCATCAAAAACGAAAACAGCAAGGGTAGAAAAAGTCTCTTCATATTTTTTTGATAAGGTTACAAAAATATCTAAAATCAACGGTTTCAGTGCAATCCGCTAAAATAGCCGCTTTAAAAATTACAAATCGTTAACAAAACTTAGTTGTCCTATTTTTGCCCCTGTGAAAAGAAAAAAATTTACGCTTGAAAATGTATTGGTAACAGGGTACGCCTCCGAAGGTAAATCAATTGCACGGGTAGATGGCAAAGTGATTTTTATTACAGGCGCCGTTCCGGGAGATGTGGTGGATGTATTTGTGAGTACCAATAAAAAAGAGTGGGGCGAAGGCAGGGTTACCAAATTTCACAGTTACTCACCGGAAAGGGTAAGCCCTTTTTGCCGGCACTTTGGTACCTGCGGCGGATGCAAATGGCAGATGCTTCCGTACGAAAAACAACTGCTGTACAAACAACAGGAGGTGGAGCAACATTTTAAACGCATTGGCAAAGTTGACATACCGGCTATATTGCCAATAGCAGGCAGCAATTCCACCCGTTACTACCGCAATAAGCTGGAGTTTACTTTCAGCAATAAAAGATACCTGAGCAATGAGGAAGTGCAACAGGCAGAAAGCATTCCGCAGTCGAACGCCCTCGGTTTTCATGTGCCACGCATCTTTGACAAAGTGATCGATATAGAAGAATGTTTTTTAATGGATGAGGTGAATAACCGCATCAGGAACAGCATCCGTGATTTTGCCGCGGCCGAGGGATACAGTTTTTACGACATTAAAAATCATACCGGCTGGCTGCGCAATATCATCATCCGCTATTGCCGTACCGGTGAGCTCATGGTGAATATCTGCCTGGGGTACGAAGATGAAGCAGAAACAAAAAAACTGCTGGATGAGGTACTCGCCAAAGTGCCGTCCATCACCACCCTGCTGTACACCATCAATACCAAATGGAACGACAGCATTTACGACCTCGAACCAAAAGTGCATTTCGGTAAAGGCTATGTTACCGAACGACTCGAAACATTCAGGTTTAAGATCGGTCCAAAATCATTTTTTCAAACCAACACACAGCAGGCAGAAAAACTATACAGCATTACCCGCGACTTTGCCGGGCTGACGGGCAACGAAATTGTGTACGACCTATATTGCGGTACCGGCAGTATCGGCATTTTTGTTAGTAAACAGGCTAAAAAGATAGTGGGGGTGGAAGTGGTGGCTGAAGCGATAGAAGATGCCAAAGAAAATGCGGCCCTTAATAATATCAGTCATGCGGAATTTTTTGCGGGCGATGTAATCAAAATATGTGATGATGCATTTTTTGCCGCTCATGGGCGCCCTGATGTAGTGATCACCGACCCGCCAAGGGCCGGCATGCATGCGGCACTGGTTGATAAATTGCTCGGGATCGCCGCGCCGGTGATAGTGTATGTTAGTTGTAACCCGGCCACGCAGGCCCGCGACCTCGCCCTGCTTGATGCGGGGTACCGGGTAGAAAAAATTCAGCCAGTGGATATGTTCCCACACACCCATCATACCGAATGCGTGGTAAAACTCCGGCTGCGGGATCTGGAAGGATAACCATAACTTTCAGGCAGAAAGTTTGTTGCTGTCAGTGGCCACTATTGTTGTACCTGCAGCACCAGTTATACTATCACCTGTAAACGGCGCCTGTTATGAAAAATATTTTGCTGCCCCTGTTTTTAATCTTTTATTTTTTCGTCAGCGCACAAACCCCTTCCAGTCCTTTCAACCAACCACCACAATGGAGCAAAACAGCTATCTGGTACCAGGTTTTCGTGGAGCGCTTTTTTAATGGCGACAAGGCGAACGATCCAACCTTGAGCGATATAACGGTTCCGGCCCAGATGGAACCACCGGCCGACTGGCGCATTACCCCTTGGACACAGGATTGGTTTGGCCAACAGGACTGGGAAAAAAAATTAAACAAACCCTTCAACGAAACCATCCAGTTCAGGCGCTATGGGGGCGACCTGCAGGGTGTGCTCGACAAACTTGATTACCTGCAGCAACTCGGCGTTACCGCGATATTCCTGAACCCGGTTAATGATGCACCCTCGCTTCACAAGTACGATGCAAGAAATTATCATCATATCGATGTGAACTTCGGTCCCGACCCGGCAGGCGACAAAGAATTGATAGCGACAGAGGACCCTGCTGACCCGGCCACCTGGAAATGGACAGCCGCCGACCAATTGTTTTTGCAACTGGTACAGGAAGTACATAAAAGAAACATGCGGATCATCATGGACTACTCCTGGAACCATACCGGCATTTTGTTCTGGGCCTGGCAGGATATTGTAAAGCACCAGCAGCAATCAGCTTATAAAGACTGGTTTGACATCACTTCCTTTGATGACCCTGCCACGGCTGCCAATGAATTCGCTTATCATGGCTGGCTGGGCAATAACAGTTTGCCGGAGATAAAAAAAGTGAATGTCACCACGGAAAGAAAGGTGGGTCATCCTTATGAAGGCAATATCAATGAAGGTGCAAAACAACACCAGTTCGCAGTAGCCAAAAGATGGCTTGCGCCTGGCGGCAATCCCACCGATGGTATAGACGGGTTCAGGCTGGATGTGGCCGACCAGATAGGCCTTGGTTTTTGGCGTGATTTCCGGCATTGGGTACGGGATATCAAGCCGGATGCTTACCTGGTAGGCGAGATCTGGTGGGAGGAGTGGCCCGGCAAACTGATGGACCCCACGCCCTTTACCAGTGGGGATGTATTTGATGCCGTGATGTTTTACCAGGCGTATAAGCCCGCCCGTTATTTCTTTGCTAAAACGAAAAATGAATTCACGGCGCAGCAGCTCAAAGACAGCCTCGAATTTGAATGGAACCGGCTACAGCCTGCCAACCTGCAGGCGATGATGAATGTGTCTTCCACGCACGATGCGCCCCGGCTGTTATCAGATTTCTACAATACCAATCTATACAAATACAAAGCAAGCCCGAACGACGACCCGGCCTACAAAACCGGCAAGCCGGATGCAGAAACTTATCGCCGCCTGCGTTTATACCTGGTACACCTGTTTACCACCATTGGCGCACCGCAAATATGGAACGGAGAAGAGATGGGTATGTGGGGGGCCGATGATCCGCACTGCCGCAAGCCACTGATGTGGAAGGAATTTACATTTGAAAAAGAAACGAGGAATAACTACCAGCCCGGCGAAAAAAAATTTGACCCCGTGGCTTTTGACCAGCAACAATTCGATTGGTATAAAAAACTCATCAGCATCCGGAAAAACAATCCTGTGCTGGCAACCGGCAACATAAAAATTACCACTGCCAATGGGAAAAAATTTGCTTATGCCCGGTTCAACGATTCGGAAAAAATAACGGTTTGTTTTAACCTCGAAAAAAACACCCAATATTTTACACTCGAACAAAGAGGTAATTATACCGACCTTTTGACGAACAAAACGTACAGGGATGTACAATCGGTTCCGGTGGCTGCCGGTACAGCGCTGGTATTAAAAAAAACGAAATGATTTTCCGGGCAAACGGCCTGTTGTTTTGCCCTCCTTTCAGCAGCTTGTAGTACATTTGTCGTTTGCGATTTATTATTGTAGCGATATGGATATTAAAGTAATTGCCTTTGATGCAGATGATACCCTTTGGGTGAATGAACCCTATTTTAAAGAAATAGAAGAAAAATTCTGCGACCTGCTCGAGGATTATTTACCCCGGCATACACTAATCAAGGAACTTTTAAAAACAGAAATCGATAATTTATCGCTGTATGGATATGGGGTAAAGGGTTTTATGCTCAGCATGATCGAAACCGCCCTCCGCATCACCAATAACACGTTAAGCCTGGAAGTGATTGAAAAAGCGATCGGTTATGGAAAGGAATTATTGCAAAAAGATATCGAGTTGCTCGAAGGGGTGGAAGACGTGTTGAAAGTGCTGAAGCAAAAATACCGGCTCGTGGTAGCCACCAAGGGCGACCTGCTCGACCAGGAGCGAAAGCTGAAAAAGTCGGGGCTCGAACATTTTTTTCATCATATTGAGATCATGAGTGATAAACAGGAGACAGATTATTTAAGCCTGATCAAACACCTGGATATTGAGCCTTCTCAATTTATGATGCTGGGCAACTCACTTAAAAGTGATGTAATGCCGGTACTGGCTATTGGCGGGCATGCCATCCACATACCTTATCATACCACCTGGGCACACGAACATGTTGATCATAAGGTGGAACATGCTAATTTTAAACAGGTGCAGCATATCAATGAAGTACTGCCCTTCCTGTAATTTATTACAACCGGTTTTCTGATTTTATTATTCAATCTTTTTATCTGCCGATGAACTTCGATTTACTACCAAAAGTGGAATTACACCTGCACCTCGATTGCAGCCTGAGTTATGATGTTGTGAAAAAAATTGATCCCGGTATTTCGGAAGAAACCTACCAGCACGATTTTATCGCACCGCCAAAATGTGATGATCTGGTTGATTTTTTGAAACGGGCTGTAAAGGGCTTTTCGCTGATGCAGACCAGGGAAGCGCTGGATTGGGTGGTGCAGGATGTTTTCAATCAACTAAAAGCCGATCATGTATTGTATGCTGAGATTCGCTTTGCTCCATTTTTACACCTCGAAAAAGGGCTAACGCCTTTTGAAGTGGTACAAACAATTGAAGCAGCCACCGCCACCGCCGTACAACAAACAGGCATTGAGGCCCGCCTTATCCTCTGTACCCTGCGTCATTTTACAGAACAGCAGAGCATGGACACGGTAAAACTGGTGGAGCAATTTGCAGGCACTTATGTTGCTGCCTTCGATATTGCTGGTGATGAAGCCGGCTGCCCCATCACCAACCATGTGGCCGCTTTTAACTATGCCAAAGAAAAAGGCCTGTTCATCACGGCGCATGCCGGGGAAGCAAGCGGGCCGGAAAGTGTATGGGAAACGCTGGAGCATTTTGGTCCCTCCCGTATTGGCCATGGTGCCCGTAGTGCCGAAGATGCCCAACTGGTGCAGCATTTAAAAGAACACAGGATTCACCTTGAAATTTGTCCGAGTTGCAATGTGCAAACATCCATGTACAACGGGTATAAAGATCACCCGGTGGATACCTTGAAAAAAGCCGGTGTATCTGTAAACATCAATACGGATTGCCGCACCATTGTTGACATTACGCTTAACCGCGAGTACAACAAACTGCACGAAGTATTTGGATGGACCAGGAAGGATTTTTTTGAATGCAACCTCAATGCGCTGCAGGCTGCTTTTATACCTGCGCCGTTGAAACAGCAACTGATCGATAAACTGGCAACCGCTTATCAGGAATAACCTGCCGCACCGTTTCTGTTGTTTTCGACCTGCTGTCATCACTCATCACATTTAACGCGGCTGTTGTAACTTCATTAATGAACAATGCCGAAATTGCAGTTTAAATTTTAGGAGCGCATGCAGAAAGTTACCCCCGTAGTATTAAATCTAATTATCATCATCGTGCTGGTATGGATGGCACAGCTGGTATTTGACAGGCCAGCTTACGGACTTACCCAGGTTATTGCATTATTTCCTTACGACAGTGGTTTGTTTAAACCTTACCAGTTGCTCACCCACATGTTTGCGCATGCCTCCTACGAACCGGCAGGCGACGACCCGGCAGGCCGCATCGTTTTCTTTCATATTCTTTTTAATATGTACGCCCTTTGGATGTTTGGTACCGCCCTTGAACGTGTATGGGGGTCAAAACGTTTTATCATCTTCTACCTTATCTGCGGGCTCGCGGCCGGTGTGGCGCAAATGTTTTTATCGAACGGCATTTCAGTAGGCGCTTCCGGGGCCATCATGGGTTTGCTGGCAGCCTTTGCTTACCTGTTTCCCAACATTGAATTTTTCATCCTGCCCTTCCCTTTCCCCATCAAGGCCAAATACATGGTGATGATCTATGCAGCCGTTGATCTCTTTGGCGGCGTTCACCCGGGTGGCTCTGATAATATTGCGCATTTTGCTCACCTGGGCGGGCTGGTAATGGGTTTCATCCTGGTTATCTTTTGGAACAAAACCAACCGCAAAACGTTTTACTAACCTTAACACTATTATTAACGGGGAACTGTAAATTTGTATAACAACATTTATTATGGGAGAGTCTGACAGGTACCAGGACTATAAACGTCCGAGAAAACGGCTGGCGCTGGGCGACGATAACAATGCCCTGGTGGCTCTTTTAACCATCAATGTGATCATTTTTATCCTGTTGTGGGTGATCAACGTGATTTATGCAAATGTGCAGGGCCGGGCTACTTCTTTTGAATCCGAAGTACTTCCTTATTTTCAACTTCCTGCCACCCTGCATGCACTGGCGTCAAAACCATGGACCTTGCTCACCAGCATGTTCACGCATTTTTATTTTTTTGACATGCTCGGTAACATGCTCTGGTTATGGGCATTCGGGTATATTTTCCAGGAACTTACAGGTAATAAAAAACTGATACCGGTGTATATCTATGGCGGATTGGCCGGTGCCGTGGTTTTCATGATCGCCGCCAATGCCCTTCCCTCGTTGCGGGCCAATGCAGGAATTATGTTACTAAGCGGCAGCAGCGCTTCCAACATGGCACTGGCTGCGGCAGGTACCATGCTGGCACCCGATTATCGTTTCTTCAGAAATTTAGGTGGCGGTATCCCTATCTGGGTGCTTACCCTGGTATATGTGCTGATCGATTTTGCCGGCGTATTTACACAAGGTGCCGCCTACAACCTGGCCCACCTTGCAGGTGCCGGGGCTGGTTTTTTATTCGTGTATTTGATCCGTCGCGGCTATGATGGTTCTGCCTGGATGAATACTTTTTATCATTGGGTGATGAACCTGTTTAACCCCAACAGGAAGGCCGTGGTTAAAAACATCCGCGAAAAAGTTTTTTATAATACCGGCGACCGGCAGCCTTACAATAAAACTTCAAATGTAACCCAGCAACGGGTGGATGAAATTCTTGATAAAATAAACCAGAAGGGTTATCATTTTCTTACAGATGAAGAAAAGAACATCCTTAAAAGAGCAGCCGACGAAGATTTGAATTAACATCCGGCAACAATTATCCCGGCAATAATTAACTTTATACCATGCCCAAAAGCCTGTTTCGCCGGTTATCAAAAACAGTTTTTGTTACCATCAATATTATTGTCGCGGTATGCTACGTGATGGGCAGTTATGGTAATTTTTTCTTTTCTTCTGCGCTATGGCCGGTGGGCCTTTTTTCATTATCTGCTTTTTACCTGCTCCTCGTTTTATTGCTCTTCATCATATTCTGGCTGTTTGTAAAAAAGGGCTGGGCGCTGATTTCAGTGATCGCCATCCTGCTTACCCTCGGCCCGCTGCAGCAGGTGGTGCCCTTTCATGTTGCGGAGGAGTTTGATGTGAACGGCAAAGCAGATGATATCAGGATCATGAGTTGGAACGTGGCCCAGTTCGATATCCTCTATAACAAACAACGGCCCGATATCCGCGACAACATGATCGCACTCATCAACCAGTACAAGCCAGATATTGCCTGCTTCCAGGAGATGGTGGCCGCTGATACACTCATCAACCTTAACAGCAACTACTACCGGCGCTACAGTTTTTTTTCCGTATTTGAATATGCTGAAAAACTGAACTTTCCTGACTACTTTTTTTCTTACGAGGTGGGAGATGACTTCCTGAATCACCAGCATTTCGGAAAAATGATCTTTTCCAGGTACCCGATCATCAATAAAAAAAAGATCAGTTTTCCCCCGGATGATTACAATTCGATGTTTCAATATGCAGATATTGTAAAAGACAGAGATACCATCAGGATTTTTAACCTGCACCTGCAGTCACTCAAGTTCAGCGATGGTAACCTTGCCTATATCGATAACCCCACGCTGGAATCGAAGCAGGACCTCAAGCGGTCGAAAAGCCTCATCAGTAAACTGAAGCACGCCTTTATCCAACGGCAGGTACAGGCCGACAGGATTGAGGCGGAAATCAATAAAAGTCCTTACCCGGTGGTTGTTTGCGGCGATTTTAACGATGTACCCAATTCTTACGCTTACCGCACCATCGGCAAAAACCTGCAAAATGCTTTCGCTGAAAAGGGCAATGGCCTGGGTCGTACCTTCACTGGTATTGCTCCCACCTTAAGAATTGATAATATTTTTGCAAGTAAGGCGTTTATGGTAAACCAGTTTTTGCGCATTCCCATAAAATTGAGCGATCACTTCCCGATCATTGCCGACCTGGGAAAGAAACCGGCCGAATGATTAAAAAATTTATATTTGCAATTATGAACACAACGCACGCACTATACCTGTTTACCTGTTGCTGCCCCGGCGATTGTTGCTAACCGTTTGCGTTACCTTCCTTTACTATTATTACCCGTTATGTTCCTGTAAAGAGGAAGGCGAATTCCGGACACACTGTTTTAATCAAAAGATCATCACCGAAAAAATCAACCTCCATAATGTCACTGAAAATTTATAACTCTTATACCAGGCAAAAAGAATTGTTTGAATCAATCACACCGGGCCATGTGGGCATGTATGTGTGCGGACCAACAGTAAGTGGTGAAAGTCACCTGGGCCATGCCCGGCCATACATCACTTTTGATGTGGTGTACCGTTATCTTACTTACCTGGGATACAAAGTGCGGTATGTAAGAAATATCACCGATGCCGGTCATTTTGAAGAAGAAGGCAGGGAAGCGGAAGACAAAGTGGGTAAAAAGGCAGTGCTTGAAAAACTTGAACCAATGGAGCTGGTGCAGAAATACACCAACCTTTTTCATTGGGCCATGCTGCAGTTCAATAATGTGGAGCCCAGCATTGAACCCACAGCCACGGGGCATATTGTGGAGCAGATCGGGATGATTAAAAAAATTATGGAAGCGGGTTACGCCTACGAAAAAAACGGCTCGGTTTATTTTGATGTAAAAAAATATGCCGCCGGTCATGATTATGGCAAACTGAGCGGCCGCGTGATAGACGAGTTGCTTGAAACCACCCGTGAGCTGGATGGACAGGAAGAGAAAAAAGACCGGGCTGATTTTGCCCTTTGGAAATCGGCGGCGCCGGAGCATATCATGCGCTGGGCAAGTCCCTGGGGTGAAGGTTTTCCCGGCTGGCACATCGAGTGCTCGGCCATGGCCACCAAATACCTGGGTACCACATTTGATATTCATGGGGGTGGTATGGACCTGCAGTTTCCGCACCATGAAAGCGAGATCGCACAAAGTACCATTTGCAACCATCATGCACCGGTCAGGTACTGGATGCACAACAATATGATCACCATCAATGGTAAAAAGATGGGTAAAAGCTATAACAATGTGATCAAGCTTACCGAGATGTTCAGCGGTAACCACCCCCTGCTCACACAGGCTTTTCATCCCATGGTGGTTCGTTTCTTTATCCTGCAGAGCCATTACCGCAGTCCGCTCGATTTCGGAAGCGAGGCGCTGGTGGCCAGTGAAAAAGCATTAAAACGGTTATGGGATGCTTTTGAAATTCTCAAAGGCCTCAGCCCGGCAGGCAATGCTGTGGCTGCTGACCCGGACCTGGATGAAAAAGTGCGCAGGATGGTGAATGAATTCACCGAGTTTATGGATGATGATTTCAGTACGGCAAAGGTACTGGCCAACATGTTCGAACTTTCTTCCATCATCAATTCTATAAAGGATGGGCATATCAGTAAAGAGGCGCTTGCCGCAGACACCCTCGCATTTATGCAGCAGCAGTTCAACATTTTCCTGGTAGACATCTTCGGGTTAAAGAGCATCTCATCCGGCAACAACGATACTTTTAAAGGAGTGATGGAATTGCTGATAGAGATACGCAGGGAATCAAAACTTAAAAAAGATTACGCCACCTCCGATAAGATACGAAATGAACTAACGGCACTGGGTATCTCAGTAAAAGATGAAAAAGACGGATCCGTTAGCTGGGATGTGAACTGATATTTGTAACAGCAGGAGTTTACTTCCGCTGCAAAAAAACACATAGACCCGGTTGAGCCCCCGCAGGTTTAACCGGGTTTTTTATTGTAACAGTTTTTTAAGGAAGGGATGTTAAAAGAAATACAACTCTGCCCTCATGTTTATCGGTTGGTACTGCCTTTGTTAATTCCTGTTAAAGGAGGAACCTTAACATGAAAAAACTTTTACCAGCCATCATCAGCTTGCTTTTTTTATCATCCTGCAAATCGAGCAAAGATTACCTGGCTCACCGCAACGAGGATAAAACCTTATTCGAAATTGTAAAGCAGTTAAACAAACATCCCAACGATGAGCTTGCAGTAAATGCATTGCCCGAAGTGTACTCACAACTGCAGCAAACCCATCTCGGTAATATCGCCATCTATGAGCAGGAAAACAGTTTATCCAGGTGGGATAAGCTTATCAATGAATACAATATTCTTCAATCCCTGCATGATGCTGTCGTAAATTCATCCACGGCCGCCAACCTGGTGACGCCGGTTAATTACCAGCAACAGGTTTCCGCCGTCAGAAACAATGCGGCAGAGGATTTTTACCAGGCAGGGATACAATACCTGGCCGGTGGCGACTGGCAAAATGCCCGCAAAGCATACCAGGCATTCAGGAAATCATCCGCCTGGGTTACAGGCTATAAAGATGTTGACAAAAAAAACGATACTGCCCTGCAAAACTCGATCATTACTGTATTGATTAACCCGGTGCAGGACAACAGCCTGTTTTTTAACACCGGCTGGAGCAGCAGCGCTGTTGATTTTGACGGCGAGCAACTGCCTGAAAATATGGTGAATGATTTAGGTGGAAACAGCGCCGGTAAATACCCGGCGCAATTTTATACCGGCTGGCAGGCAGAACGCAGCGGCATCAACCCCGATTGGATTGTTGACCTCACACTTCGCAACATTGACATACCCAGGCCAACAGTGTACAACTATAGCAGGAGCGTGAGTAAGAAAATTGAAGATGGTAAAGACAGCCTTGGCAAGTTCATGTATAAAACCGTGTATGCCACCCTGCATATTCAACGCCAGAGTTTCAGGGCCCAGGCCACGCTTGACATGAACATCACGGAGTCGGCTACCCGAAAAAACCAGGACTTTGAAAGTTTTTCGGATACTTATAACTGGCAGCAGGAGGTAGCATCCTACTCGGGCGACAACCGGGCGCTGGGTAATAACGACTGGGCGCTGGTGAACAGCCGTTTCAACCTTCCTTCAAAAGCAACAGTACTGGGTGAATTATACCGCGACATTTACCCACAGGTAAGAAACAGTGTAGGCCGTTCGGTTGATTGGTAATACAGAGAGAAGAAGCCGGATTAATCCGGCTTCTTTATGAAATGTACTATTTTATTTAAGGATCGTTAATCCACCGCTTTCCGAAATGGTGACTGCCACTCCGGGCGACAATGCCAGGCTTCGTATGGCTACCATTGTACTGATCACTATTGTACCTTCCTGTATTTCCACATTGGTGTTAGGTCCGGGCACTGCCCCACAACTCCAGTTAGCAGCATTTTCCCAACTGCTGTCGATTGTACCAAGCCATTTGTTTTTGAAAATGATCTCCTGGGTTTCGCCGACCGAATCAATACCATTTTTGCTGGCGATGCAGCGGAAACGATAACCATAAAAAGAATCCGGCAGCACAGCGATCCGCAAAGTGTCGGTTAACACGCCTGAATAAATCGCATCCTCCACCAGGTTTTCAAAGCCGTTGCCGGTATCGATCTGCCATTGGAATGCATACTCTGTTCCCCCGGGAGAATATACAAAATAGGTATTCCCGTTCTCGCATATCATAGCAGGCGGTGGCGGGTTTATAATTATCGTATCATTCTTTTGAATATAATGCAGCAGTGTACCATTGTCTCCGCCCACAAACCCATAGGTGGAATCGATCATGTACACGGTGTACAATGTTTGGGTGGTTGCGATCGTGGTATCTCTTTGCCAGTTGCTGCCGTCGTAATGATATACCAGCCCCGAGTCTCCGGCAATCCACCCGTGGGTGCTATCCGTAAAAAATACGCTGAATAAATTTTGCTCCGTAGGCAATGATTCCTGGATCCATTCATCATTCTGAAAATGCAACAGGGTACCGCCATTACCAACCGCCCAGGCATTCAGAGAATCGACAGAGAAAACGCCGCTGAGCCTTTTGTCTGAAACAGGCGGCAACATTGACCAATGATCAGCCGTATACCTCGCCAGCAACCCGCTATCGCCCACGCACCAGCCGTGCGTTTTATCAGAAAAGTGGATCCCGAATATGGCGCGGGTATCAAGCAGTGTATTATCGTACAGGCTGTTGGTGGGGTAATCGTATTTTGCAACACTACTCCTTATTTCACCGGTGGCCCACACGAGGTATTGCCGGCAGATAAATGCGGATGTATCATCAAACACCTGCATGGTAAGGTTTACAAACGAGGTATCCGGGTTGGGTACATCAAGGTGCTTATTGATCCACGATACACCGTTCCATTCCTGCAGGTCGCCATTAATACCTAAGCCAAAACTATCGGAGAACATTTTGGAAGCGTTGGTGAAATTGTCATTTGCCAGTGTGGGAATGGTATCGTACCAATCTGCGTTCTCAGGCAGGTGCAGGTACTGCCCGTTCAGCCAAACCTGTTTCCTGTTGAGTGCGGTAATATTCGTAATGGCATACTCCACCGGTTGTACACTGGTGGAATCAAGATCAGCGCTGGGGTAGGAGGTCCAGCCATTGTCATTCATCAACTGGATTTTTCCTTCATTGAAATTTTCCGGGTTATTGTTACCAATCTGCGAAATTGCCCAGGCTTTGCCGATCCCGGTTGTTTGAACGCTTAACAGGTCTGATACTTCAGCCACCGGTCCATCTGACCAAACTCCGTTTTGATATACCAGGTTGCGGCTGTTATCAGATACGCTGATGCCATACCCATCGTTCAGGAGAGACAAATGCAACTGCCGGTAGTAATCCGGAATATTTTCAGTTTCCCACTCATTCACATCTTTGTTATACCGGTAAATGCCCTGTTCGCCGGCAATGAAACCGCTGTCGGGCGAGGAAAACTCAATGTCGTACAACATTTCATCCAGGAAAGTATTTACCAGCCAATGATGATCTTTGTATTCGCATACCACCCCCACATTTCCAAAATTGGTTTCCTGGTACCCGATCATCCATCCATGATCGTGCCGGTCGAAATAGATGTCTTTAAAATGATAAGTGTTGGAAATACTGTCTTTCTCAAAATTGTCACCATCAATTTTAATCAAGGCGCCATTGTTTCCTGCAGCCCATCCTTCAGCACTGTCGGTCATAAAAATTGTATTTAATACCGGCGGGCCTGCGGTTTCACTGCCCGGATCCGTGTACAATACCTGCAGGGAATCGCCATTGTACCTCGCTATCTTTCCATCATAAGAACATAAATACGTGTTGTACGGGTTGAGAGTAAAAATATTGGTGTAGGTAAAGGGGTCTTCTGTATTGGGATTCACTGCATGCCAGCTGTGATTACTGTACTGCAGCATGGCCGCATCATTCAAAATAAATCCGTTAGCTGTGTCGGAAAAATGCAGGGCGACCGGGATAAAAAAATCCGGGTGCCGGGTATAATTGTAATTAAGTGGGTGTTGTTTCCATTGTGCATGCACCTGGAACGGAAGCGCAAACAGGAAGAGCAGCAGGAAGAGGTTTCTCACAAGTGTTTTTTTATCGTTGCACAAAGTTGCATAAAATACAACTACAGGCCGCAATTAGTTATACACGGGAGGAGCGGCATGGCGGCCTGTTCTACCGTACCAGTACGTACACGGCCCAGCTCAAAACATAGGCAAGCCCTGTCATATAAACAAGTTGTACCAAGGGCCATTTCCAACTGCGGGTTTCTCTTTTTACCACGGCAAGGGTACTCATACATTGCATGGCAAACACGTAAAAGATCAGCAACGACAAGCCGGAAGCAAGCGTGTACACTTTGCTGCCATCGGCATTTACAGCCGCAGCCATTTTTTGCCGGAGCGTACTGTTATTTTCATCGGACTCCTCGCCCACGCTGTACAGGGTGGCCATTGTACCTACAAATACTTCCCGTGCCGCAAAAGAAGTGATAAGGGCAATACCGATCTTCCAGTCGAACCCGAGGGGTTTAATAACCGGTTCGATCGTTTTACCCAGCATACCCGCAAAAGAATTTTGCAGGAGTTCGGATTTCTTTTGTTTGTTGAGTTCCGCCTTTTGTGAAGGATTTGCCGCCACCAGATCCTCGTACCGGGCCCGGATGCTGTACATTTTTTTGGGTGGACCAAACGTGCTGAGCGCCCACAGCATCAGGCTGATGACCATGATCACCTTACCGGCATCAAACACGAAGATCCTTGCTTTTTCGATCATGGTCGCCAGGGCATTTTTCCAACGGGGTGCCCGGTACACCGGCAGCTCAAGAATGAAAAAGCTTTTCTCCTTGATATTGATGAACCACTTCATTACATAAGAAACGATCAGCGCCATTACGGTGCCCAGCATATACAAACCCATCATCACCAGGCCCTGCAGGCTCAAAAAGCCCCACAATAATTTTGAGGGAATGATGAGGGAAATAAGAATGGTGTACACCGGTAGCCGGGCGCTGCAACTCATTAATGGGGTAACCATTATCGTTAGTAGACGCTCTTTACGGTTCTCAATATTTCTCGCAGTCATAATCGCCGGCACAGCGCAGGCAAAACCGCTGATCATGGGCATCACACTTTTACCATTCAATCCCACTTTACGCATCAGCTTATCGGTTAAAAAACTGATCCGGGCCATGTAGCCCGTATCTTCCAGCAGGGTGATCAATCCAAATAAGATCATGATCTGCGGAATAAATACCAATATGCCACTCAATCCCGCGAGCACGCCGTTGATTAATAAATCTGACCACCAGGTATCCGGCAGCAGGTTGCTGAAAAATCCGCTGAGTTCCCCGAAACTCCATTCAATACCATCCATTGGATATTGGGCAATCCAGAAAACACTTTGAAACAACAGGAACAACACGGTAAGGAGGATGAGGTATCCCCATTTGCGGTGTAATAATAATTTATCAAGCCTTTCGGTAAACAGGGCTTTCTTTAACGGGTCAGCTTCGATCACCGTTAATTGCATGATCTGTTTAATGCGGCCATACCGCTGCATTATTTCTTCAGCCTGCGTTTTGGTGGGATTGAAATTATTTTCCACCTCGGCTGCTTCAATATTGCTTTGAAGCGTAGCTGGCAGGTTGAATTGTTCGTGGTTGATGAGAAAATGAAGCGCCTTGTAATCGCTGGTGTTAGGAATTAATTGTTTTACCCGTTCAATTGGTTGCGGCGCCAGCTCAAGTGTATTGATGAATGAGCGTGGATTAACCAGGTTGGCCTGCACTGTTTGCTCGATCATTTTTTTGATTGGCGCCACACCCTTGTTCTTCCTGGGGTTAGCAGTTAATACCGGCACGCCCAGTTCTCTTTCCAGTCCGGTGATATCGATCACGGTGCCTTTTTGCTGCGCAAGATCCGTCATGGTAAGTACCATGATCACGGGAATCTTAAGGTCGATGATCTGGGAACAAAAGAGCAGGTTTCTTTTCAGGTTGCTGGCATCAGCCACCAGTAACACCATGTCGGGCCTGATATCATTGTCCTGGTGCAGCAATACTTTATACGCTACCCATTCATCTCCTCTTTTCGGGTACAAACTGTAAGTGCCCGGCAGATCAATGATCGTAGCGTTGAGGTTTTCACTGATCCGGCATGTGCCTGTTTTTTTATCAACCGTTACACCCGGGAAGTTGCCCACCTTCTGGTTTAAACCAGTTAGCAGGTTAAAGAGAGAGCTTTTGCCGCTGTTAGGATTTCCAACCAGTGCTATATTAATGTTCTGTACCAAATGTTGCCGGCCCTGTTGCTATTAAGTAAGATGAATATAATCCGTAAAAATACTTTTTCTAAATGGTATCACCTTACGAAATAAGAAAGTTGGTTTGCAGAATGCGGAGAAGATCGGGATCTTTTCAGCAGGTAACCATTTTTTGGATTTGAAATGAATATCCTTGAATTTTGTTTGATGTGGCAGCAGTACTTACAACAGATTCAACAGGGAGATTTTAAGGCATTGGCCCGCTGTATTTCCCTGTTGGAAAATGAAGTGACGGGATACGAAACTTTACTGCAGTCGTTGCCCGCTTCCACCACGCCGGTGATAGGAATCACCGGACCCCCGGGCGCCGGCAAAAGCACGTTGGTGGATGCGATCATTGAAATACTTACGGCTAACGATAAAAAGATCGGCGTGCTGTGCGTGGATCCCTCCTCGCCATTTAACCTGGGCGCCATCCTTGGCGACAGGATCCGGATGAGCAATTGGTACAATCATCCCAATGTATACATACGTTCACTGGCTACGAGAGGGTCGCTGGGCGGACTGCACCCCAAGATCATAGAGATCACTGACCTGGTAAAAGTTGCACCCTTTGATTATATCATTGTGGAAACAGTAGGTGTGGGTCAAAGCGAAATAGAAATCGCCGGCCTCGCTGATGTGACCATTGTAACCGTGGTGCCAGAGGCGGGCGATGAAGTGCAAACCATGAAGGCAGGCTTAATGGAGATCGCTGATATATTTATCGTAAATAAAAGCGACCGGCCGGATGCAGACCTTTTTGTAAAAAACCTGCAGGCAATGCTGGCTCCCGCCAACACCCAAAAGCAGGTAGCCGTTCCTGTGATAAAAACCATTGCTTCACAAAAATCAGGTATAGAACCGTTACTGCACGCAATAACTGCGTTACTGCACAATGAACAACGGGTAAAAAACAACAACCGGCACTCCTGGTTGCTGGCAGAAAAAGCTTACACGCTTATCCAGCAAAAACGCATGAAAGACGTGGTGAAAACAGCCCTGAAAGAGGAAATAGAAGCCTCCGGAAATACATTTAACCTGTACCGTTTTATTCAGAATTACTGAGGATTTATTTGAGCCGGCCGGTTGGCAACGGCTGAAAAGCAGTTATACGTTGCTGTTACCCTTCCACCACCGGTAACCGATTACCCCCACAATGGCAAATGGAGCTGCCATCAGGTAGAGGATGCCGCTATTAAGACCAGAGGCCGGCTTTTCGCCTAACTGTTGTGCAGTACGGGTACACATGGCACACTGGGCCTCAGCATTTGACAGCACCAGCAATAAAACAGCAACGCACACTATGATCGGGATGAATTTTTTCATTACGCAGTAAAGGTAGGAAGCTTTTAGGCATTTACCTGCCCGGCCAGGGCATAAAAATGTTAAACCTGTTTTCTAAAACCCGGCTGAAATGCTTATCCGTTTTGTTGTACAGGATATTGGAACAGGAATTTTCACTGGATAAGCTAGGAGTGGATGAACTCTTGTTGCTGCAGGGCAAAAAAAATCCGCCAGCCAATGCTGACGGATCACTAAAGATTTTTATGAAATTATGCATTTACCTGCAGGGCTTTGTTCATGCGTTTACGGTCATCTTCATTAAGGATCACTTTCCGCAACCGGATGTTCTTAGGCGTTACTTCGATGCATTCATCCTGCTGGATATACTCCATACATTCTTCAAGGCTCATCACGATTTTCGGTGCAGCTTTGGAAGCATCATCCGATCCGCTTGCACGGTGGTTGGTTAGCTTTTTAGGCTCAGTGGCATTTACCACCAGGTCGCCCGGCTTGATGTGTTCTGCAATGATCTGCCCGGCATAAACATCCTGGCCCGGATCTACGAAAAAGCGACCCCTGTCCTGCAATTTATCAATAGAATAAGCGGTGGTTTTTTCGGTGGTTTTTGATAACAGCACCCCATTGTTCCGGCCGGGAATAGGGCCTTTCCAGGGTTTGTATTCATGGAAACGATGTGCCATCACCGCCTCACCGGCAGTACTGGTGAGCATATTGCTTCTCAACCCGATCAATCCTCTTGAAGGGATATCGAATTCAAGGTGCTGCATTTCGCCTTTTGTTTCCATCACCAGCATTTCCCCTTTGCGTTGCGTTACCAGGTCGATCACTTTACCGCTGAACTCTGCCGGTACATCCACCACCAGCACTTCGTAGGGTTCATGTTTTGTGCCGTTGATCTCTTTCACCAATACCTGTGGCTGGCCGATGGTAAGTTCAAAACCTTCCCTTCTCATGGTTTCGATCAATATACCCAGGTGAAGAATTCCCCTGCCATACACATTAAAGCTATCTGCACTGTCGCTGTCTTCCACTTTCAACGCCAGGTTCTTTTCTGTTTCTTTCATCAGGCGGTCACGCAGGTGACGGCTTGTTACAAACTTTCCTTCTTTACCAAAGAAGGGCGAGTTGTTGATGCCGAACAACATGCTCATGGTGGGTTCATCCACGCTGATGTTGGGCAATGCTTCGGGGTTTTCTGCATCGGCAATGGTATCACCGATGTTGAAGTTTTCCAATCCAACCACGGCGCAGATATCGCCTGCCATCACTTCCGATACTTTCTTTTTACCCATTCCTTCAAACACATACAGTTCTTTGATCTTCATTTTTTTGATGCTGCCATCAGCCTGCATCAAAGAGATCTGCTGGTTTTCTTTCACACTGCCTCTTGCCACTTTACCTACCGCTATCCTTCCTAAGAATGAAGAATAATCCAGCGAGGTGATCTGCATCTGCAGGGTTCCTTCATTAGCTTTTGGTTCTGGAACATGCTCCAGGATAGCGTCCATCAATGGCAGGATATTCTCAGTTTCGGTAAGTGATGTATTCATCCAACCATTTTTACTGCTGCCGTAAATGGTGGGGAAATTTAACTGCTCTTCGGTGGCATCCAGGTTAAAGAAAAGTTCAAAAACCGCATCATGCACTTCATCCGGACGACAGTTCGGCTTGTCAACCTTGTTGATCACCACAATCGGGTGCAATCCCAGCGCCAATGCTTTCTGCAGTACGAAACGGGTTTGCGGCATCGGGCCTTC